>NZ_WWEQ01000037.1 GCF_009857845.1 Brevibacterium rongguiense
GGCCAGTCCGCCGGCCTCGCGCTCGAGCAGGCGCGCGCGGATGGGCGCGGCCGCCAGCGCTCCCAGGGGTGCGCGCTCGGCGAAGGCCGCCGCGGCGGCCTCCCCCGCGAAGCCGGAGAACACGCCGACGGTGGCCAGCGGCCAGGCGGGGTCGATCGGCGCCGTGCCGCCGGGCTCCACCGGCAGCGCGTCGAGCGCGCCCAGCACGGCCTCGAGGTCGTAGCCCTGGGCGAGCACGGCCTCGATGAGCGCGGAGAACTCCGTGGCGGGCACCGCACCGCGCTCAAGGGCGTGGGCGCCGTCTGCCGTGCGCTGCGGGGCGAATCCGTCGGGGAGGATCCAGATGTCCTCGCGCCGCTCGAGGGCTGCGGCGTCTGCGGTCGGGACGACGATGACCGCGCAGCCGGCGAGGTCGGCCGCGTCGAGCTCCGCGGCGCGCGCGTACATCGTCCAGCCCACCCCGCGGGCGGCCTGGGGCGACATGAGGGCCGTGACCGCGGCGATCAGGAGGGCGGCCCAGTCCTGCCGGTCGGTGAGCAGCACGAGGCGGCGCCCGCCGCGCGCCCAGCCCGCGACGGCATCCGCGGCCGCGAGGAGCGCCGCGGCGTACTGGGCGGTGGCGAAGACGGCCGGGAGGATCGCCCGGCCGGCGAGCGCGGCGGTGGGCTGCGGCTCCTCGGGCGCGGGGACTGCGAGGATCCCCTCGACGCCGAACGGCGCGGCAAAGGACGGGGAGCGCCAGAAGTCGATGGGCCGCTGGGCACCGGCAGGCTCCCGGTCGAGCGCCACGTGGCTGTAGACGTTGCCCGGGCGGCCCGTCGAGTCCGTGCCGGCGAGCACCGCGTGCGCGTAGATGCCGGTGCCGGGCTCGCCGCCCGGTTCGTAGCGCATGCGCACCGGCAGGCCGCGCGCGGCCTCGGCGGTGAGGAACTTCGGCAGCGCCCCGTGGTAGTCGAAGCGGCTGATCGCGCGTCTGCGCAGCTCGCGCTGCTCCTGCGCACTCGGCCGGCCCGTCTCGTCCTTGACCTGCCACCCGCCCGGGGAGCCATCGCCGCGGTCGAACGACGCGTAGGTGATCTGCGCCCAGCGCGGTGGGGCGGCGCCGGCCGGCTCAGGCACCGGGTCCCCCCTGGTGCGGGCCGGCCTGGGCAGCCTGCGCCGCCAGCAGCTGCGAATAACCCGCCAGGTCGAGCATCACGGCCGCGGGGTCGAGCAGCGCGATGCGGCGCAGCTGCTCGGGCGCGACGTCGGCGAAGACGCGGATGTAGCCGATCGACTGGCCGTAGGAGCCCATCGTGAACGACCACATGGGGGCGCTGGCGACCTCCGACTTCGCGGGCAGGAACTCCGGCTGGAAGCGCCCACCGGGCTGGCCGGCCTGGTCGTAGACGGGCAGCGGGGTCCCGTCGTTCGAGTGGAGCGGCAGGCGCTCGCGGTTGTAGACGACGACGAAGGGCACACCGCCGTGCTCGGTGCTGCCCCACGAGTGCACGCGGACATAGCCCCGCCACGTGCCGTCCTGGTCCGCCGCGTGGGCGATCTCGTAGCCCAGGATCATGAGCGGGGGGCAGTCGAGCTCGACGGGCTCGGACTGGACGAACGCCCCGCCGCTGAACAGCCCGGAGACGAGGAAGTACCGGGCGCCGTCGCGCTCGACCACGTCGTCTAGGACGATGGCGCCGTTGCTGCGGTACTTCGAGTGGTCGACCTCGACGAGCGGGCTGGTCTGCAGGGCGGCCGCCGCATCGCCGTCGGCGCGCGTGCGGTAGAGGCGCACGACGTCGGCGCCCTCCGGCCACGCGAAGCTGATGAGCTTGCGGCCCACGCGCTCGTTCATCCGCGCGTCCTCGACCATGCCGACGCTGACCCCGTGCACGGTGGTGCCCACGAACGCCTCGTCGCCGCTGAAGACGACAGGGGTGAAGTAGGCGCGCGTCCAGCCGTGGGGCCACGTCACCCCCGCCATCAGCTGCGTCCCGTCCTCCCCCGCGGAGACGGGGAACGAGAGCAAGTCCTCCGGTGTCAGCCCGCCCTGGGAGGAGAGCACCGAGATCGGCACGGGCTCCTCACCGAGCCCGGCGGCCGGCGGCTGGGCGGTGCGGAAGACCTCCACCCGCCCGAACTCCGGCGCGCTCCAGCGCAGGTCGAACGTGGGAACGCGGCCGGGGTGGAGCGTGAACGAGAGGTCGGTGACCGGCTGGAGGCGAATGGGGATGTCGACGGTCGCGGTGTAGGCCTCGGAGAGCACGGAGGCGCCATCGGCCTCGACCTCGGCGAGCACCATGTAGACGTAGCGCTCCCCCGGGTGGGCCGCGGAATCGGCGAACCCGGTGAGGTTGGGCGACTGGGTGGAGACGCGGTAGCGGGGATCGGACAGGCCGTGGGAGGCCTCGCTCGGCCGGGCGCGGTGCACGTGGACGCGCACGGTGCCGGGCAGCACCTGCCAGCGAGCCACGACGCTCTGGACGTCGACCGCGATGTGGGGCGTCTGCACGCCGACGATCCACCGGCCCTGCGCGTGCAGCACGGGCTGGGCGGTGCGCACCGCATCGAGGTCGGCGCCCTCGTAGCGCCACACCTGGTAGTAGCGCACGGCCGCGCGCGGACGGGCGTCGTCGAGCGCGGCGGTGCCCGCGGTGACGACGAGCTCGTCGGCATCATCGGGCGAATACGGCCGGGTGCCGTCGGCGGTGACCACCCGGTAGACGGCGGGCGCGGCGGCGGGCTCCCAGCCCAGCCGGCGCCCCTCGGGGAGCGCGCGCACGGTCAGCGGCGCGGGCTCGGGCTGCTCGTCGAAGCGGAAGAGCGCGAATCGCAGCCCGCGCAGGTCCGCGGGGCCGAAGGGCCCCTCGGGCGCGGCCCCGGCGTCGGGGTCGCCGCCGGGCCCGGAGCCCGGCCCGTCGGCCTGCTCGGCGCCCGGTTCGGATGCCGAGGCGCCACCGGTACCGCCCTGCCCGGTCGCCCCGGCGCCGGCCGACTGGTGGGGGTCCGAACCGGTGCCGGTGGGACCCGCACCCCCGGCCGGGACGGAGGGGGCGGGCGCGGGAGCACCGCCGGTGGGCACGGCCCAGGGCCAGGCCGGGGCCTCGCGCGCGGGCTCCGCCCCCGCGGCGCCCTCCCCACCGGCGTGCGCGTGGGATGGGCCGGAGTTCGAGGTCGGCAGCGGGGGCGGGATGGCCGGGCCGGGCTGCGGCTCGCGCTCGGACATCAGAAGGACTCCCCGCCGAACGGGCTCGGTCCGCGCCGCTCGCCGCCGCGTTCCTGACCGCCCTGGCCGCCAGCGCCATCCTGGGCGCCGCCCGGATTCGGGTCGGGGGATGCGCCGGGTGCGCCGGACGAGTCCTGCGGTGCGCCCGTCGGCCCCGCCGACCAGCGCCCGTCCTCGTGCGCGGGCATGCTCGCCGTGCGCTGCCGGGTGAAGGCCAGATCGTCGGGCGAGAGGGCATCGCTGAGCTGGGTGTGCACGATGACGCGGCTGAAGCCCTCGACGGCGCGGACGACGAACTCCGTCTCCGGCACGAGCCGGTGGGCATCGCGGCTGGCGCCCTGGGCGGTGAGGAGCGCATCGTCGAGCAGCGTGGGCCGGTGGGGGTCAGCGCCGCCGCGGTGCCCGATCGCGCCCAGGAACACACCCTCCGTGACCTCCCCGGAGACCGTCTGGACCCGCCCGAGCAGGCGCGCGGCGAGTTCGCCGTTGCGCTCGGCCCCGAGGCGGCCGACGGCGGCCTCCCACCAGGGCGCGCTGAGCCGGTCGTCGGGCAGGGCGCGGGCGCCCACGGCCCCCACGCGCGCCAGCGCGGAGCCGGCGGCCACGGAGGTCTCGCGCAGCAGCAGGCCCGGGTCCTGCGCGAGCGCGGCATCGGACAGGTCTGCGACCCTGGCAGCGGAGCCCAGGTACGCCCGCCACTGGTCGTCGAGCCAGCCCACATCGAACATCTCCCCGCGCAGGGCGCGGGCGGTAGAGCGCGCGGCCGCGTCGTCGACGATGAATTCCGCGCTTGCCGCGCTGGGCGGCATGTCGTCGAAGCGCCCGGCCTGCGCGCGGGCCAGCGGGCGCACCTCGCCGAAGGGGCGGTGGATGAAGCCGCCCAGGATGTCCGCCCACGCGAGGTACTGGCCGTAGGCGTCTCCCAGGCGCGACATGTCGCGCAGCGCGGCCTGCAGGTTGCGCTCCTCGACCGCGGCCTCGTCGGCCTTGCGCCGCTGGGCGTGGACGAGCTGGAACAGCCGGGTCTGGCCCCGGGTGAAGATCGCGAAGGCACCGGCCAGCGCGCCGAGCACGACGAGCGCGGCGATGATCGAGAAGACCCACCAGGCCATCGCCCCGATGAAGGCGAGCAGGCCCGCGAGCAGCGCGACGATGACCGCCGCGCCGGTCAGCAGGCGCATCCGCACCCCCATGATCCGGTTGTGCTCGGCCAGCTCGTGCGCCACGTCGTCGTCCGCGCCGCTGCGCTGGCCCACCCGGTCGAGGCGCTGCCTGACCTCATCGCGGACCTCCCGCCACTGCTCGGCGACGACGCGGCCCACCCGGTTGGCGAACGAGCGCTGTTTGTCCTGGAACCACTCGCCCATCTCGGACAGCTGGCCCGAGGCGTCCGGCGCGTTGATCTGCGGATCGGTGGCGACCTTCTGGACCTCGGTGCCGATCGCCTCGGCGCCGATGATGTCCGCGGGCTGCGCCGAGCGCGCCCCGAGCACGCCCGCGGTGGACCCGCCGAGCACGAAGGGGTCCCCCGGATCGCCGGCGATCCAGGCGGGCTCGAGGATGACCCCGGGGCGGGCGCCCACGTAGATGGGCCGGAAGTCCTGTTCGCGCTGGCGCGCGTCGAGGAGGGTGAGGGCCCGGGTGACGAACGAGCGCCACAGCCCGGAGAGGTCCTCGTGGACGGGCTGCGCCGCGGGGTCGAGGCGGGTCTGGAGCGACTCGGCGGCCTCGGTAACGTCGTGCCAGTCAGCCGGCCGGCCGTCCGAGCCCACCCCGTTGACCACGATTCGGTACTCGGAGGCACCGGAGCCGAAGACCACGCTGTGGGCCGTGGAGGCGATGGCGGCGTTGGCGCTGTCGGCGAGCCCGCGCGCCCACGCTCCCGGGGCGCCGCGCACGGCGCCGAACAGGAACCGGAAGAAGAGGGCGAGCGCCTCGCCCAGCCCGATGTTGCGGGGCCGGGGCGCCTGCACCGTCTCGCGCTGGCCCTTGAGCACGCCGGCGTGCTGGGCGAACAGGGAGTGCGCGGCGTTCTGCACCGCCGCCTCGGGGCTCTCGACGGGCACGGCCTGCGTGCCGTTGTGCATGGGCGCGGGGTAACCGTCCCGCACGTCGAAGAGCGAAGCGCGCACGGCGTCCTCGACGGCCGTGCCGTCGAGGGAGCGGTAGAACGAGCGGGCGAGCCGGGCTCGGTAGTGCTGGGAGTCCCCGGAACCGTCGAGGGGGCCCTGGGCGATCCCGTGCCAGAGCCCCGCGAGGGCGGCCACCTGGGAGCCCAGGTGCTCGCCCAGCTGGGCGGGGTCGTCGAGGTCGACGGGGCTGGTGCCCGCATCGGGGCTGCGCGAGTCCGAGGGGCTGATGACGACGTCGCTCCAGCCGCCGGCCTCGCTCACGTCGATGGCCTCGCGCGCACCGCGGTCGGCCGCCGTGACCCGCAGGCCCTCCACCTCCGCCGCGCCGAACTCCTCGCGCACGAACGCCCGCAGCGCGCTGCCGCGCTCGACCGTGGCGGCGAAGGCCGCCTGCGCGTCGGGCTGGGAGTCCAGCGCGGCGGCGAGCACGACGACGCGGATGCGGCCGTAGCGCTCGCGGCCGGCCAGGGCGGGAACGGACACCGGCACGAGCCGGCCCTGGGTAACCCCCAGGCCGTCGAAGGGGGCCTGCGCCGGCGCCTCGGCGGGCACCCACACGAAGCCGTCGATGAGGCCGGCGGCCGACCAGTCGCGCAGCGCCTCGCGCACGCTGCGCAGCCGCTCGGGGCCGAGGATGAGGGTGAGGCTCGCGGCGGGGCGCCCGCGGCGCTCGCCCGGCTGGCCCGGCGCGGCTGCGGGGTGCGCCTGGGACATCAGAACGCCCCCAGCTCTTCGGGCGGGCTGCTGGGCGAGCTCGCCGTCGAGGCCTGCGCGGCATCGTCGCGGGCGCGCTGGAGCGCTACCGCGAGTTCGTCCGTGACCGCCACGATGTCCGGCACCAGGTCGCAGAAGAACGGGGTCTTGGCCCCCTCCGAGCGCGAGCCCACCGCCACGGCCGAGCGGCCGGTGGTCCCGCTGCCGAGCATGCCCGCTGCGAAGCCGTGGACGGTCTCGATGAACTTCGCCGCCTTCTCGTAGCGCTCCTCGAGCGTGTCGGCCGCGGCGCGCGAGGGCGCGCCGGACGGTGTCTGCCCGGTGGCGAGCCAGTGGCTGAGCAGGTCCTCGGCCGCCCGGATCTGCAGGCCCGCCGCGGGCTCCTCCTCGCTCGCGTCGAAGATCGAGCGCAGCACCTGGTAGGGCTTGAGCGAGCTCAGCACGGGGCTCTGGTGCGCGTTCGCGATCGCGATGAGCACGGACTCCATGACCGCCGGCAGCCAGTCGAAGGTCTCGCCGTAGAACTCCGAGGGGGGCGTGAGCAGCGGGTTGGGGAACGGCACCCACGTGTTCTCGACGCGGTCGTAGACCTGCACGGGACGCCCGAGGTTGCGCCGGTCGGGGATCTCGAGCTGGCCGGTCAGCTGGGCCACGTACCAGCCGCCGATGAGGGCACGGCGCTCCACCGCCGCCATCGGCAGCGAGGCCGGCAGCGGGCGGGCGCGCCGGTAGGTCCAGAAGTCCCGGCGCTGGCCGCCGGAGGTCAGCTGGGACCAGCGGGTCGAGACGGGCTTGAGCACCCCGTCGAACGCGATGGGGCTGAGGTTGCCGAACGAGCCGAACAGGTCCACGTGTGTGATCCCGGCGGCCGGCTGGCCCTGGGTGAGCGAGCCGTCGAAGATGTCGACCGTCTGGGCGTCGACGGACTGCTGATTGGTCAGCACCTCGCGCAGCCTGTCCACGAGGTCCGGTGCCGCCGCGAACGGGATCGAGGAGAACTTGTACTGGTAGCGCACGGCGGACGAGTGGATGCGCGAGACCACGTCCGGGTGCACGCTGCCCAGCGGCAGGCCGCGGGTGAGGGTCTCCCGGAACTTCGTCTCGAGGTCCGTCTTGCGCTGGGCGAGCTCGTGCGGCGCGGCGCCGTCGTTGCCGAGCACGAAGTCCTCGAGGGAGAGCGCGCAGTAGGAGTCGAAGGCCTCGTTGCGGCGGTTGACGAACTCGAGGGCGCGCCGGCGCAGGTCACCCGGGCCCACGTGCAGGCTGTAGCGGGCCACGGCGGGGGTAAGCGGCTCGCCGCTGGAGGGGTGGCGGCGGAACACGGAGGGCATCCACTCCGACATCGTGTGGAACAGCCCGCCCGGCGCGGAGCTGCCCTGCGCGACCGGCCACTGGCCGGAGATGACGTGGCCGGAGGCGCGCGTGCGGGCGTTGTCCCATTCGATGCGCCCGTCGTCCACACCGGGGATCGCGGCGGGCAGGTGGCCGCGGTAGAGGTCGGCGAACTGGGCGGCCGGGGTGAGGAGCACCTCGTTGTGGGCCGTCGCGAAGCGCTCGGGGACGAGCTGGTCCTCATCCGAGGGCCAGGCGGTGTAGACATCGGTCTCCACATTGGCCAGGCCCACTGTGCGGCTCGTCTCCGTGACCGCGATGTCGAGGCCGGAGATCGCCTCCTCGATGACCTTCTGCAGCGGCGCGATGACGTCCGAGGGCACACCCGCCAGGATCCGGCCCACGAAGTCGCTGCCGGTGACGAACTCCGCTTCGACGAGGCCCTGCTGCAGGTTGGCGAGCAGGTTCTGCTCGATCGCCTGGCCCTGGACGATGGCGCCCTTCGTCGCGCCCGCCTGCGCCTCGATGTGCTGCGGGATGCGCGCGATGTCCGGCGGGGGCGTGCGGGAGAGCTCCGTGAGGCGCGGGACCACCTGGCCGGCCAGGTAGTCGCCGAGGCGGGTGAGCATGGCCCGGGCATAGGGCAGGCCGAACTGCGAGGCAGCGGCGGTGACCGCGCCCAGCAGGCTGCGCTCGAAGCGCTTGGCCCAGTCGAATGCCCAGCTCTGGACGATCGATTCGGCGGACCCCATGAGCCGCGGCTGCACGGCGCGCAGGTAGTTGCCCGCCGCCGCGAGCCAGTTGGCGCCCGTCTGCCCCTGTGCCCGGGGCAGCTCACCGGGGACGTTGAACCGGCCGATGACATCGCGGGCCCAGGCATCGGCCTGTCCGCGGTCGATCGTGCGGGTGACCCAGCCACCGGCCGCGGGGACGTTTGAGGCCTCCTGCGGCTGCGGCAGGCCCAGCTGGTCGAGGAAGTAGGACCACTGGGAGTCGACGAGGCGCTCGAGCTGCTGGGCCGAGCCCGCCGAGTTGCCGGGCTGCAGATGCCCCTCGCGCAGCCGGTCGACCGCGGAGCGCGCGAGGCGCTGCGAGGAGTAGTGGCGGTAGCGGTCGCGGCCCATGCTCAGGCTGCCGAAGCCGAACGTGCCCCAGGAGAGCCGGTTGGCGCCCTCCATGCCCCAGCCCAGGAAGCTGCGGTTGGGCGAGAGCTCCTCCCGGTTGGTCAGGTCGTAGGCGCGGAAGTTCGCGGAGGCCTTGCCGGAGATCATGAGGGCCGCGAGGCCGCGCGCCAGGCCGCGGTAGAGGCCCGCCTGGCTGCCGTCGCCGAACGTCGTGCGCTCGAGGCCCTGGAACTTGCTGACCGGGAAGACGCGGGCGAACGAGGGGGCGCCGGACTGGTCGATGCGCTGGCCGAGCGCGTCGAGGATGCGCACGTCGTGCTCCTCGGAGGCGGCGGTCTGGGCGGCGACGATCTCGCCGAGCATGCCCAGCGCGTTGGGCCGCACGCCCTCGAGGCGGTCGGGGAAGATGTCCGAGGTGTACATGTACACGCACGTGTCGTTGGGCGAGATGCCCTGCACCTGGCCGAGCAGGCGGCACACGTCGAGGGCCATCGAGGCACCCGCCCCGCCGGCCATGGAGGACACGACGAAGACCATGGGGGTGCTCTCCGGGTCGAACCCGCCGGAGCCGGGCACCTCGCGCGCGATCCGCTGCATGTCCGCGGTCGCCTGCGTCGTGTTGAGCTTGTTGACGGCGCGCTGGAGGCCCTCGTAGACGTCGACGGCGCGGTTGAGCGTGATGACGCGGCCCACGCCGCGCATCTGCCCGGCCCCGTTGTGCAGCGGCGTCGTGACGCTCTCCGGGCGGCGCGGCGCCCAGGTGACGAACTCGGCGAGCTCGCCCTGCTGGGCGAGCTTCTGGCTCACCGCGGTGTCGAGGACGGTGTACGAGCCGGACGAGGGCGCCGTGCCGATGTACGTCCCGCCCTGGTCGCGCACGCTGCCGACGCCGGGGATGTTCGTGTCGGGGACCACCGGGACGTCCACGTGGACGAACTGCCACCCCTCGGGCAGCTCGGAGATGCCCAGCGGCATGAGCTCCGATTTCAGCTGGTCCATGATGCGGGCCAGGGTCTCGCCGCCCGAGCCTCCGCAGCCCACCACGAGGAACTTGTACATGTCAGCGTCCTTCCGGTTCTGCGCGCGTGCGCAGCTGAGTCGTCGGCGTGTGTGCGTCCGCGGCCGGGGCGGCCCCCGCGCGGCGCCGGCCGGTCACCGCTGGCCCCACGGGCTCTGCGGCGGCTGGCCGAACGGCCCGGGCTGGCTGCCCGGCCGGTCCTGCGGACCCGCAGGGCCCGGCGGGCCCGATGGCCCGGGTTGGCCCCACGGGCTCTGCGGGGGCTGGCCGTGCTGCCCGGGCTGGCTCGGCTGACCATACGGCCCCGGCTGGCTGCCCTGGGTTGGCTGGCGATAGGGCCCCGGTTGGCTGGCCGACTGGCCGTGCTGCGAGGGCTGGCTGCCCTGGCTCGGCTGGCCATAGGGTCCTGGCTGGCTGCCCGGCTGGCCGAACGGGGAGGGGGCGGCCTGCCCGCCGGCCGGAGCCGCCGGTGCCGCGCCCCCGCCGAACGGGGAGGGCCCGCCCGGGCCGCCCCCGGCACCGGGATCCTGCGGTGGGCCGCCGAACGGCGAGGCGGGCGCCTCGCCCTGTGCCGGCCCCTGCGGCTGCCCGCTGGGCAGGCGCCGGATGAGGTCCGCGCCCGAGGCGCTGATCTCGTCCTCGATCTCGTGCCGGGTCGCCTCGTCGGCGGTGCCCGAGAGCAGGACGAGCACCTCGGCCTCGTCATCGGCCATGCCGGGCGTGCGCAGCACGGCCCACTCGTTCGTCAGCGCGAGCGGGAAGCGGGCGGGGCTGCGCTCCGGTTGGGCGTGGCTGAGGCTGGCGGCGTCGCCGGCGTCGAGGACGGCCCAGCCGCTGCCGAACGGGGAGAGCCCCGTCCTCGTGCGGATGGTCAGGCCCGCGGCGTCGATGCGCCGCTCTCCCCTGGGGCCCACGGCGACCGTGTTGCGCATATCGCCGGGCTCGAATGCGAACCGCCTGCCGTCGCGCTCGACGGCGCCACCGGCCACGCGGACCCGGGCGCGGACCGCGGCGCGCGGTGCGGAGGGGATGCGGGCGTTGAACCACTTGATTCCATAGAGCAGCGCGAGGGGGATGCCCGGGCCCAGCACCAGGGCCGCGATGAGCACGAGGACGAAGTTGAGGGTGTTGAGCGGCTTCTCAACGCTAGCGGTGAACGCGACCTCGACGGGCACCGGATCGCCCTTGCCGCCGGCCGGGGCCGTCATGACGGTGAAGGTGCCGTTGATCGCGCCGTTGCCCTGGTGCTCGGAGTGCAGGGCCGCGCTGAGCTGGCCGCCCGCCTTGGCACAGCTGCCCTGGTCCTTGGCCTCGGAGGTCACCTGGACGTCCTCGAAGCCCTCCGGCGCGGCGGCGACCTTCGTGCTGCCGGGCTCGATCCAGGCACAGCCCTCGCCGTCGACGCCGAGCGCGGCGGTGAGGTCGACCGGCCCCTCGGCCTGTCCGAAGTCCGCCGCGGAGCCCACGGACGGGTAGTGGGCGGGTGGCTTGACCGCGACGGTCTGCGAGGCCATGACGGCACCCAGCTTGGTGCCGGGCACCCGCTTGCCGGTGGAGTCCTTCGCCGGGGCGGTCGTGAGGTCCAAGGTGAGGTCGAGGCTGCCGTCGCCCAGTGCCAGGTCCCCGGTCTTCCAGGTCACGGGGGAGGAGAGCTTCTTCAGGTCGTCGGTCTTCGTGATCTGGCTCCGCTTGCCCGCGGCGTCGGTGAAGGCCACGCTGAACGAGCCCGAGCCCACGATCTGCGCGGGATCGTAGGCCTTGCCCTCGCGGGTCCTGAGTCCGAAGACGACGTCGCGCAGGTCCTGACCGCGATGAACCTCGCGCTTCGAGGCGTCCGGCCACGTCGGCTTGATGCCCGGGGTGATGTGGAGGTTCGTGTGGCTCTTCGCCTGGGCACCGTCGCCGGACGGGGCGATGTAGGCCAGGCGCCAGACGCCCACCCACTTGTCCTTCCCCGCGGCGGGGCCGTCCACGTGGAACGTCAGGCTGCGCCCGGTGTCCCAGGTGTAGGCAACCGGGACGCCGGAGACGGTCGTCTTCTGCTCCTTGCCCCGGTCGCCGGCCCCCAGCGGCACCACCGTGCCGTCGGGACCCTGCAGGGCGGCCTGCAGCCCGTCCGCCGAGGCGGTGGCGAAGGCATCGACATCGGAGGTCGTCGCGTCGAGCACGAAGGTGTGGGCCTGCTCCGTGCAGAACTTCCTCACGCACACGCCGTGGTCCTGCTGGACGGGCTTCGCCCCCAGCCCGGAGATGGCGTCGAAGTCCTTGAGCAGGGCGTCGATGTCGGAGGCGAGGTAGAACTCCCCCGG
The DNA here is from genome assembly GCF_009857845.1 of Brevibacterium rongguiense. Lineage (GTDB taxonomy): Bacteria > Actinomycetota > Actinomycetes > Actinomycetales > Brevibacteriaceae > Brevibacterium > Brevibacterium rongguiense. The sequence goes on from NZ_WWEQ01000037.1 coordinate 11,838, forward strand.
CACCGGCGAGACGAGCTTGCCGCAGGCCTTGCCGCCGCTGGTCTTGCCGGTGGCGATCGAGCGCATGAGGTCGAACTTCTTGCCGTCCTTGCCGCCGAGTCCCACACCGAACATCGCGACGCGGGAGCTGCGCAGCTGGTCGGCGACGCCGCCGGGACGGCAGAGGTCCTTCTCCGCCGCGGCCTCGGCCTTCTTCACGCCGTCCTCGGTGCCCAGGTCGTCGTCCGGGGCGAAGGGCTTGCGGTCGCCGCCGCTGCGCTGCTCGAAGTCGAGCTCGCCGTCGCTGAGCCAGACGATCGCCTGGCAGCTCTGCTCGCCCTTGCCGCGCTGCTTGGCCTGCGCGGCGAGCTGGGCGCGGCCCTTGTCGAGCGCGGTCCAGTAGTCCGTGTCCGGGCCGGAGTCCTTGTCCGCGAGCCTGTTGACCGCGCGGCGCACGGACTCGACCCCGTCGTCGGACTTCAGGTCGGTCCAGTCCAGGAGCCGGTCGTAGTCGGCGGAGAAGCCGCTGACGGCCACGCTGATGGCGCCGTGGTCACCGCGGTGGAGCTGATCGACGAGGTGGAGGGCGGAGGTCACGCGGGCGTGGTCCGGGTCCGTCTGCTTGAGGCTGCCGGACTCGTCGACGAGCAGCAGGACATCGGCCTTGCCACCGCCGGCGGCGCACGCGGCGAACTGCTCGGGCAGGGTGCCCCCGCCGGACTTCTCCCCGCCGGTGGGCGCGGCAGGCGCGGGGGCGGCGAGGAGCCCGGCCAGCGCGGCGAGCAGGGCGAGGGCGCATCCCAGGGCGAGGACGCGCAGGCCGACCGCGCGGCGCACCGCCGCGGTCACAGCCGGCCCACCCAGACCGCTGCGAGGATGGCGGTCGTGATGACGGCCGCGGCGCAGACCACGGCGCACACCCCGTAGAGCAGCCGCGCGGTGGGGTCGACGGCATAGAGCGCCTCGGCCCGGCGGCGGGTGTCCACGGAGGCGAAGACGCCCAGCAGGACGATGGCGACGGGCCCGGCGAGCAGCCAGCCGAGGATGGTGGCCGGCCCCCACCCCACGGCGACGGTGCCGAGGAAGACCGCGATGGCCACGCCGAGCACGGCGGCGCCCAGCACGCCGAAGAGGATGGCCGTGGGCGGCTTCGAGACCTGCAGGTCGGCCGCGGGGCGTTGGACGCCGAAGTTCCCGCCCTCGGGCTGCTGGCCCTGCTGGCCCTGCTGCCCGGCGGGCGGGGCAAACGCGCTGGGCTGCTGCGGCTGGCCGAAGACCCCCGGCTGTCCCCCGGCCGGCGCGGAGCCGGCCTGCGGTCGGCCCTGGCCCTGGGGCTGGGCGGCGGGGGGCGCGGCATCGCCGAACGGGTTCGAGGGCGAGGCGGGGGGCGGCTGGAACTGCCCACCGCCGGCGCCCGACGAGCCAGGGAAGGAGAACGGGGACGACACACCGGCCCTTTCGTCGACTGCGGACGGACGTGAGGCGCGCTGCCTGCGTATTTCGGAGTTTACACACTTACCGGTGCCGGAAGTGAACTCCATCACGAACAGCGGCCACCCGGCAGAGGTCTGCCGGGCGGCCGGAAGCCGGGTGCGCGCCGCCCGGGCGCCCCCGCCGGGCGTGCGGGAGCACCCGCCGGGCGCTCAGGCGGCGCGGCCCTCAGATGAGCAGCTGGCGGGGATCCTCGAGTGCGCGGCCCAGGTCGGCGAGGAACTTCGAGATGATCTCGCCGTCGACCACCCGGTGATCGGCGGAGACCGCGAGCGTCGAGATCTCGCGTGCCACGATCTCGTCGTCGACCACCCACGGGCGCTTGCGCACCTGGCCGAAGGCCACGATCGCGGCCTCACCCGGGTTGATGATGGGCGTGCCGGCGTCCACGCCGAAGACGCCGACGTTCGTGATCGAGATCGTCCCGCCCGCCTGGTCGGCCGGCTGCGTGCGCCCGGCCCGGGCGGTCTCGGTGAGCGCCCCCAACTCGCGGGCGAGCCGGCTGAGCGAGAGCTCGTGGGCGCCCTTGATGTTGGGCACGATGAGCCCGCGCGGGGTCGCGGCCGCGATCCCCAGGTTCACGTAGCGCCGCACGACGATCTCATCGCCCTCGAGCGCGGCGTTGATGCGCGGATTGCGCAGCGCCGCCCAGCACACGGCCTTGGCCACGAGCAGCAGCGGCGAGACCCGGACGTCGGCACCCAGCGCCTGGGAGGCCTTGAGCTCGCGGGTGAACGCCATGGTGGCGGTCATGTCCACATCGAGGAACTCGGTGACGTGGGGCGCGGTGAAGGCGGAGTCCACCATGGCCTGGGCCATGAACTTCGTGACGCCCTTGAACGGGATGCGCTCCTCGAGCGCCGCACTCTCCGCGGGTGCGCCCACCGCCGCCGAGGCGGGGGCCGGCTGGGCCTGTGCGCCGGCCCCGGCGCGGTGGCGGTGCAGGTCCTCGCGGGTGACCTCGCCGTTGGCACCGGTGGCCGCCACGGCCGACAGGTCGATCCCGAAGTCCTTGGCGAGCTTGCGCACCGGGGGCTTGGCCAGCGGCCGGCCGCCGGCGGCGGGCGCACCCTCCGCGGCGGCCTGGGACGCCTCGGCGGCGGGCTGGGCCTGAGCCTGGGGCTGCGCCTGAGCCTGGGGCTGCGCGGCGGGCGCCGGGGAGGCCGGTGCTTCCTGCGCCCGCCCCTTGCGGGCACGGCGGCTCGTCGCGGCGGGCTTCGTGCCGTAGCCCACGAGGTTGGGGCCGGTGGACTCCTCGGCGGCGGCCGCGGACGGCTCGGCGGGCTGGGTGGGCGTACCGGGCGCCCCGGGCTCGGTGGCGGCGTCCTCACCGCCGGCCCCGGCGAACTCGATGATGGGGCTGCCGACCTCGACGGTCTGGCCCTCCTCGGCGAGCAGGCGGGCGACGGTGCCCGCCTGGGGGCTGGGCAGTTCGACGAGCGACTTGGCGGTCTCGATCTCCACGAGGATCTGGTTGACGGTCACGGCGTCGCCGGGACCGACCTTCCACGCGACGATGTCCGCTTCGGTGAGGCCCTCGCCCACATCGGGCAGGGGGAAAACGTTGGGCATATGCGTCCTTCTCCTGGTGCCGGGCTCAGTACGCCAGCGCGCGGTCGATGCCGTCGATGATGCGATCGAGATCGGGCAGGTAGTGGTGCTCGAGCTTCGAGCCGGGATACGGGGTGTGGAAGCCGCCCACGCGCAGCACGGGGGCCTCGAGGTGGTAGAAGCAGCGCTCGGTGATGCGGGCGGCGATCTCGGAGCCCAGGCCCAGGAACACCGGGGCCTCGTGGGCCACGACGAGGCGGCCGGTCTTGCGCACCGAGGCCTCGATCGTGTCGAAGTCGATGGGGTTGAGCCCGCGCAGGTCGATGAGCTCGACGCTCGTGCCCTCCTCCGCCGCCGCGGCCGCCACGTCCATGCCGGTGGGCACGAGCGGGCCGTACGTCACGAGCGTGACGTCGCTGCCCTCGCGGACCACGCGGGCGCTAAACGGATCCAGGCCGGGATCCGATTCGTCCACCTCGCCGCGCAGCCAGTAGCGGCGCTTGGGCTCGAAGAACATGATGGGATCGGGGCTCGCGATCGCCTCCTGGATCATCCAGTAGGCGTCGTGGGCGTTGGACGGGGAGATGATCTTGAGGCCCGCGTGGTGGGCGAAGACGGTCTCCGGGCTCTCCGAGTGGTGCTCGGGCGAGCCGATGCCGCCGCCGTAGGGCACGCGGATGACGATGGGCATGTTCTCCGCCCCGTGCGTGCGGTTGGTCAGCTTCGCCAGCTGCGTGACGATCTGGTCGTAGGCCGGGAAGATGAACGCGTCGAACTGGACCTCGATGACCGGCTTGTAGCCGCGCACGGCCATTCCGATCGAGGTGCCGACGATGCCGGACTCGGCGAGCGGGGCGTCGATGACCCGCTGCTCGCCGAAGTCCTTCTGCAGGCCCTCCGTGACGCGGAAGACGCCGCCGAGCTTGCCGATGTCCTCGCCGATGAGGAGCACCTTGGGATCATCGTCCATCGCCTTGCGCAGGCCGGCGGTGATCGCCTTCGACAGGGGCAGTGCCGCCACCTCAGTGCGCTCCCTCGGACTCGGCGAACGAGTCGAGGTAGGCCAGGTACTCGGCCCTCTCCTCCTCGATGAGGGGGTGGGGCTCGACGAAGACGCTGTCGAAGATCTCCTCGACCGGCGGGGTCTCCATCGACACGCAGGCCTCGCGGATCCGCGCGGCGAGCTCGTCGGCGGCGGTGTCGACGTCGGCGAAGAAGTCCGCGGGGGTGTCCGTGTGCTTCTCGAGGTAGCGGCGCAGGCGCACGATCGGGTCCTTGGCCTTCCACTCCTCGTCAAGAGCCGCGTCGCGGTACTTCGTGGGATCGTCCGCGGTCGTGTGGGCGCCCATCCGGTAGGTGAAGGCCTCGAGCAGCATGGGCCCCGCACCGGAGCGCACGTTGTCCGCCGAGGCGCGGGCCACGGCGTACATCGCGATGATGTCGTTGCCGTCGACGCGCAGACCCGGCACGCCGAAGCCCTGGCCGCGGGTGTAGAGCGGCACGGGGGTCTGCACCGAGGTGGGCTCGGAGATCGCCCACTGGTTGTTCTGGCAGAAGAAGAGCACGGGGGCGTGGAATGCGCCCGCGAAGGTAAGGGCCTCGGAGACATCGCCCTGGCTGGTCGCACCGTCGCCGAAGCAGGCGACGGAGATCGCATCGCGGTCGCGGTCACCGGTGCCCACGTCGCCGTCGAGGCCGATGCCCATGGCATAGCCCGTGGCGTGCAGCGCCTGGGAGCCGATGACGATCGTGTACGTGTGGAAGCGGTGCTCCTGGGGGTCCCAGCCGCCGTGGTTCTGGCCGCGGTACATGCCGAGCAGGGTCTCCGGGGCCACCCCGCGGCACCAGGCGAGGCCGTGCTCGCGGTAGGTGGGGAAGACGAAGTCCTGCGCCCGCAGCGCCCGGCCCATGCCGATCTGCGCGGCCTCCTGGCCGAGCAGGGGGGCCCAGAGGCCCAGCTGTCCCTGGCGCTGGAGGGCGTTGCCCTCCGCGTCCACGCGGCGCACGAGGACCATGTCGCGGTAGAAGCCGCGCAGGTCGTCGTCGCTGAGCTCGGCGGCGAAGCCGTCGTACTCGCCGGATTCGATCCGGTCGCCTTCGGGGGTCAACATCTGAATCATGGGAGGCTCGGACCGCATCTGCGACTCCATTGTCCCAGTCATGTTCGATGTCATACCGATCTCCTCACGTCTTGGCGGTTCGGGGGTTGCCCGCACCGTCGAATGAGCCTGGTCCGCCGCCGGTTTGGCGCCGCGACCCGGTGATGCATTTCACATAGTGGTCACACGCTAACCGATGGGCGGCACTTGTGCCAAACTTCGCCCGCCGCGGCGCGCGGGACGCCGCACGGCCCCCTCGGGCCGACGGCTCGCCGACCACGCTAGGCACCCCCTCCCGTGGCGTATCGGCGGGCGCACAGGCCCCCGCCGGCTGCTTGTCCGCCGGCGACAATTGCTCGGACACCCGAGCATCCGCCCAGCTGAGAAGGTCGGACATCCAACCGTGCGGTGCCGCGGTGCCCCTCACCGCCGCACCGCCTCGTACTCCTGGCTGCCCGTGACGGGCCCCCGGAAGTCGTCCGTGTCGCGCATGAAGTCGGCCAGCTCGCGATTGTGCGCGCGCTCGAGGGCGTCGATGGAGCGGCGGTAGCCGGCGCCGTCGTGCCCGCTGCCCGGGGACTCGCCGGGCGCGTGCGCCCGGTCCACCGTCACGGTCGTCCAGTGGCTGCGGTCGGGGTTCGTTCCGCCGTCGAGGTTCGGCACCAGGTCATCGGCGTGCTCCACGGAGAGCACCCGCGTGCCTGCCGGGATGTCGAAGTCGGAGATCGGGCTGCCGGCGGTGAACAGGCCGCGCACGCGGTAGCGGCGCCGGAACGCCGGATCGGCGGCGAGCGAGCCGGCCACGATGCCGCCCTGGGAGTAGCCCACGAACATCACCTCGCTGCCGGGCCGGAAGCCGGCGCCCTCGAGGGCACGGCGGACCGCCTCGCGCATCGCGGAGTCCGAACCCGCGACCGTCTCCACGTTCGTCGTGAGGTCCGTGCCGTTCCTGCCCCCGCGCGCCGCCCAGTCGGTGGTCGCGGGCACGTAGACGACGGCGCGCTCCACCCCGTCCGGGCCCAGCACGCGGTCCACCCGGACGCGGCCGTTGGCCCGGCCGCGGTGGGCCTCGAGCTCCCGGTCGAACACCTCGGCGGCGGTGCGCGGACCGGGCCCCGCGGTGCCCGTGAGCGGCCGGCGCTCGACGCTCACACCGGTGGGCAGGAGGAGGCCCAGGCTGTGGGCGGCGCCGGCGAGCAGGCGGGTGAGCGAGACCGAGTCGTGCGGCCAGGGCGCCAGATCGCCGGCTGGGATGCCCGGCGGCAGGCCCAGGAAGCCGGAGACGGCCCCGGGCAGCACGTACTCGATGAGCGCGCGGGCGGCCCCGGGGTGGGCGAAGGCTGCACGCTCGACAGTGGTCAGCACCCGCCGGCCGACGTCCTCGACCGCCCGCTCGAGGACGCCGGCCGTGTCGCAGACGGGCCGCGCGCCGAACGCGCGCAGCACGGAGTTGTGGACGCGGTCGAACCCCTCCGCACCCGCCCACACCCCGCCGGCGGCCACGACGACGGGGGCCGCGGTGGCCACCGCGAACGGCAGGAGGGTGCGGGCGGCGTGCCCGGCGACTGCGCCGATGCCGGTGAGGGCCTCGTCGAGCACCCGCTCGGCAAGCGCCTCGGCGGCCTCGTAGCCGCGCGCCGCGGCGCTCAGGCCTGCCGCCGTGGCCCGCAGCTCCAGCGCGAGGCCGGCCGTCCCGGCCGCGAACGCCCCGCGCAGCACCCCCACGCGCGCCCAGGTGACGGGGGCGACCACGGCAGAGGCGGCCTCGAGCGCATCCTGGGCCCCGGCCGCCAGGCAGTCGCCGATGATCTCGCCCAGCTCATCGGCGGTGTGTGCGAGCGTGCGGGCGGTGGCGTGCAGGTCCTCGAGCCGCGCCCCGGTGCCGCCGGCTCCCCCGCGCACGCTCACGGCCATGGGTGCCTCACGACCATGACCACACCGCGGCGCGCAGCAGCTCGTCGGCCAGGGTCGACCGCACGGCCGCGCGCAGCCGAGGACCGGGGAAGTGCAGGGCGAGCGCGTCGACGCCCGGCGGCACCAGCTCGGGGTGGGGGCAGGCCGCGCAGTCGTGGAAGACGAGCGGTGCGGCCGCATAGGCCGCGCTCGGGGCGAGCGCGGAGGTGGGCAGCACGGTGCCCGTGACGGTGCGGGCGGCGCCGTCCGGGATGAGCTCGGCGAGCAGCCCCGGCAGGTGGGGCGCGGGGACGCCGGCCCCGAACAGCGCGGCCGGTTCAGGGCTCACCGCCCCCGCGGCGAGCGGCCCAGCGGCACCCGGCACTGCCGAGCCGGGGCGCTCCGGAGCTGCCGGGGCGGGGTGCTCCGGGGTGGTCGGACGGGGGTGCTCCGGTGCTGTTGGACCGGGTCCGTCCGCGCTCCGCCCGTCACTCCACCCCCGCAGGACGACGACCGCCGTGGAGCCGACGACCGCCGCCTGGGCGAGCAGCCGCAGCCGGTCGCAGCTGATCCGCAGGAGCAGATGGGCGTGGGCGGCGGCGAACACGGCGGCCGCCGTGCGCACCCACTCCGCCAGCGCCTCGCGCAGTTCGCCGGTCTCCGCGCCCGCGCCGGCTGCCCCCGGGGCCGGTTGCGCACCTGCAGCCCCGGGGGCGCAGCCGCGATCCGCGGCCACCCGGTCGCGGGCGGGCGGCCGGAACTCCGGGGGCCACGCGGCGGCGAGATCGGGCGGCAGCGCGGCCACCGGTTCGTAGCCGAACGCCATCCAGGGCCCGGCTGCCCGCGGCGGGCTCACGGCGCCATCCCCGCCCCGGCACCGGCCGGCCACGGTCCCGTGCGCACGAGCCGGCCCACCTCCATGTCCGGCACGGCCGCAACGGCCGCGATGTGCGCGCGGTAGGCCCCCACGACGTCGCCGCCCACGCTGCCGGCGGCGGCGATCCGCCCGGCCTGCTCGCCCAGCCGGCAGCGGAAGTCCTCGGCCGCCGGCGAGTGCCATTCGACGCCCTGGGCGGCCCGGCAGTCCGCGGCCAGCCGCGCCATGCGGTCGGCCAGCGCGGCCCAGCGCTGCGCCGCCGCCTCGAGACTCTGCGTATCCATGGCGCCCACGGTGCCCCGGCCACCCCGTCCCGGCAGGGTGACCAGCCGGAGCTGTGGACCTCCCGCGGCCGCTCACAGCCCCGGTGCGCGGGCCGCGCAACGCCCTGTGACCTCGGGCTCTGGGAGCGTGGGCCCGGTGCCGGGCGGGTGAGCGGCCCCCCGACCCCGGGACCCCCGAGCGGCCGCGGGCCGCCTGCGCGCGGCCAAGCCGTGCTTGAATGGGCCCATGACTCGCGTCTCCCTCGCCCAGCTCACCCCTGCCATCGCGCTCGGCCCCCTCGATGGCCGCTATCGGGCGGATGCGGCGCCGCTTGTGGACTACCTGTCCGAGGCCGCGCTCAACCGCGACCGGATCCACGTCGAGGTCGAGTGGTTCATCCACCTCGCGGACTCGCACGCGGTCCCCGGGGTCCGCGACCTCACCGACGGCGAGCGGGCGAGCCTGCGAGGCCTCGTCGACGGCTTCGACGCGGACACCGTGGCCAGGCTCAAGGAGATCGAGGCCGTCACCGTCCACGACGTCAAGGCCGTGGAGTACGTCATCAAGGACCGGCTGCGCGAGATCGGCGCGGGCGACCTCAGCGAGCTCGTGCACTTCTGCTGCACCTCCGAGGACATCAACAACCTCGCCTACGCCCTGGGCATCAAGGGCGCGGTCCAGGAGGTGTGGCTGCCGCGCGCGGCCGCGCTCATCGATGCGCTCGAGGCGATGGCGGCCGACCTCGCCGACGCGCCCATGCTCGCCCGCACGCACGGCCAGCCCGCCACCCCCACGACCATGGGCAAGGAGCTCGCGGTGCTCGCCCACCGCCTGCGCAGGCAGTACGGGCGGATCGCCCACGCGGAATTCCTCGGCAAGATCAACGGCGCCACCGGCACCTACGCTGCCCACCGGGTGGCCGTGCCCGGTGCGGACTGGCCGGAGCTCGCGCGCACGTTCGTCGAGGGCCTCGGGCTCTCGTTCAACCCGCTGACCACGCAGATCGAGTCCCACGACTGGCAGGCCGAGGTGTATGCCGACATCGCGCGCTTCAACCGGATCGCGCACAACCTCGCCACCGATGTGTGGACCTACATCTCCCTGGGCTACTTCACGCAGATCCCCGTCGCCGGCGCCACCGGCTCCTCGACGATGCCGCACAAGATCAACCCGATCCGCTTCGAGAACGCGGAGGCCAACCTCGAGCTCTCCGACAGCCTGCTCGACGGCCTCGCCGCGACGCTGACGACCTCACGCCTCCAGCGCGACCTCACGGACTCCACGACGCAGCGCAACATCGGCGTGGCCCTCGGCCACTCGGTGCTCGCGCTCAACAACCTCGTCAAGGGCCTCGAGCGGCTCTCCCTCAACCGCGCGGCGCTCGCGGCGGACCTCGATGCGAACTGGGAGGTGCTCGCCGAGGCGATCCAGTCGGTCATGCGCGCGGCCTACCTGCGCGGCGTCGAGGGCATGGACAATCCCTACGAGAAGCTCAAGGAGCTCACGCGCGGCCATCGCGTGGGGCAGGCCGAGCTGCAGGAGTTCGTGCGCGGCCTGGGCCTGCCCGCGGAGGACGCGGAGCGGCTGGCGCAGCTCACGCCGGCCGCGTACAGCGGGGCCGCCGAGGCGCTGGCCCGCGCGGAAGCGCAGGCGTGGGGCGCGGCCTCGCACACGTGAGGCGCACCGCCGTTCCGGGCCGGATCCGCACCGCGCGCCGCCCGCCCCTGAGCCGCGGCTTCTGGGCCGCGGCCGCCGCAGCCGCGCTCGTCGTGGTGCTCGCCGCGGTCACGGCCACCCCCGTCTCGCGCTCGCGGGACTTCTCGCTCATGGGCGAGACGATCAGCCACCTCGACACCCAGGACAAGGTCGTCGCGCTCACGTTCGACGACGGGCCGGACGATGCCTGGCGCCAGATCCTGCCCATGCTGGCCGACCGCGGCGTGCGGGTGACGTTCTTCCTCAACGGCATGTACATGCGCAGCCACCCGGAGGTCACCCCGCGGCTCATCACCGCCGGCCACCAGATCGGCAACCACACATGGTCCCACCGGCACATGCTCGCGATGACGCAGGGCCAGATCGCCCAGGAGATCGTCTCCACCGACGAGCTCATCCGCCGCGCCGGCTACCGCGGACGGATCGCCTTCCGGCCGCCGTACGGGCAGAAGCTCGTGGCGCTGCCGTTCTACCTGGCCACCCACAACCGGCTCAGCGTGCTGTGGAACAGCGAGCCGGAGGACTTCCACCACAAGGGCCAGACCGTCGACCAGATGGTCGACGCGGCGCTCCACCAGATCCGGCCGGGCTCCATCATCGTCATGCACCCGTGGTTCGACCGGTGGAAGACCCGGGCGGCGGCCGCCCGGGTCATCGACGAGCTGCAGGCCAGGGGCTACAGGTTCGCCACCGTCAACGAGCTCACGCAGCTGCGCGACGGCTGAGCGCGGCGCGCGCCCGGCGGTCGATGAGGTGCGCCTCGTAGGCCCGCTCGAAGAGGCCGGGCTCGAAGTGGTCGGCGAGCACCGCGGCCGCGAACAGCTCGGCGGCGTCGTCGTAGAAGTCGGCGGAGTCGCGCAGGGTCGTCGCGAGCTCCTCGGCGAGCATCCGCGCGAACACCTCCGGGGTGCAGGAGCGCCCGTCGGCCAGCTCGGCGCGCCGGCTGAACGCCGCCCACAGCTGGGTGCGGGAGAGCTCCGCCACGGCGGTCGAGGTCTCCGACCCGCGCGAGGTGGGCCGGCCGCGCAGCCAGCGCTCCAGGTGGTCGATGCCCAGGCGCAGGGCCGTGCGCAGGCTGTGCTCGCTCAGCGGCGCGGCGGGGGCCTGCGGAGCACTCACGTGGGCGACGAGCTGGGTGAGGAAGTCCCCCGCGCAGTCCGCGTCGCTCCAGGTGGGCGCCACCACTGCAGCCGTGTCGTGGACGGCGGCCAGCAGCGCCGTGGCGAACTCGAGCGGGGCCGCGCTCGCCCCGGCCCAGTGCTCGCCCAGCGCCAGGCCGATCTCGTCGATGGCGAGGGCGGCGGCGGGGCTGTCGAGCTGGACGGTCGCGCTGATCGTGCCGTCCTCGAACCCGCGGTACTCCTGGGCGAATGCGAAGACCCGGTGCCACCAGCGCGCGTCCTGCGCGCCGGCGAGCTTGGCGAGCACCACCTCGGGGCGGCGGCCCTGGAGCTCGAGGCGCCCGGCGCTGTGGAAGAAGAACAGGCCGAAGTCGGTGAGCGCGGCGCTGGCGGCGCTCTCCGTGCCGTCATCGGCGATCCAGCGCAGGTGCTCCTCGCTGGCGTGCATGGCCCGGGGCCGGATCGCCAGGCGGCGCGGCTTCGTCGCCTTCGCGTGCAGGCGGCGCCCGCCGCGGGGGTCGATGAAGGAGTTGTGCCCGCGCACGGCGGACGCGATGTTGAGCTGCGCGGTGATGATGTTGTCCCACCGGGGGCTCATCCCGTCCTCGAGGTCGGCCAGCCACACCTCCGCCGCGGAGTCCGCGGCGCAGGCGGCCTCGGCTCCCAGCGGAGGTGCGGTGACCGACGAGGGGCGGGGCGCCTCGGCGGCGGTCCGCACGGCGTCGACTGCCTGTCCCAGCTCGCTGCGATCCAGGGCTCCGGCGAGGCCGGAGCGCCCTGCGACGAGGGCGCGCAGCTCGGGCGCGAACTCCTCGTGCAGTGCGGCGACGAATTCCAGAGCCTGCGCGGTGAGGATGGTGTCGAAGCCGGGCTCGGCGGGCCCTGTGATCGTCATGCGGGACATGGTGGACTCCTAATCAGGCAGCCGGCCGTGCGGCCGGGTGGTGCGGGTCAGAACTGCGCGGTCTCGGTGGAGCCGGACAGCGCGGTGGTGGTGGAGGCGGGGTTCACGGCCGTCGAGACGAGGTCGAAGTAGCCGGTGCCCACCTCGCGCTGGTGGCGGGTCGCGGTGTAGCCGCGGTCCTCGGCGCCGAACTCGCGCTCCTGGAGCTCGACGTAGGCCTTCATCTGCTCGCGGGCGTAGCCGTGGGCCAGGTCGAACATCGAGTAATTGAGCGAGTGGAAGCCGGCCAGCGTGATGAACTGGAACTTGTAGCCCATCGCGCCGAGCTCGCGCTGGAACTTCGCGATCGTGTCGTCGTCCAGGTGCTTCTTCCAGTTGAACGACGGCGAGCAGTTGTAGGACAGCATCTGGTCCGGGTACTCGGCGTGGATCGCGTCCGCGAAGCGCTTGGCGGCCTCGAGGTCCGGGGTGGAGGTCTCCATCCACAGCAGGTCCGCGTACGGGGCGTAGGCGAGGCCGCGGTCGATGCAGGGCTCCATGCCGTTCGTGATCTTGTAGTAGCCCTCGGCGGTGCGCTCGCCGGTCACGTACTTCTGGTCGCGCTCGTCGATGTCCGAGGTCATGAGCGTCGCGGCCTCGGCGTCGGTGCGGGCGATGACGAGGGTGGGGACGTCCTGGACGTCGGCCGCCAGGCGGGCCGCGTTGAGGGTGCGCACGTGCTGCGCGGTGGGGACGAGCACCTTGCCGCCCAGGTGGCCGCACTTCTTCTCGGAGCCCAGCTGGTCCTCGAAGTGGACGCCCGCGGCGCCGGAGTTGATCATGCCGCGCATGAGCTCGTAGACGTTGATCGCGCCGCCGAAGCCGGCCTCGGCATCGGCCACGATCGGGGCCAGCCAGTCGTCGACCTTGACGTCGCCCTCGGAGGTCTCGATCTGGTCGGCGCGCATGAGCGCGTTGTTGATGCGGCGGACGACGGCGGGCACCGAGTTCGCGGGGTAGATCGACTGGTCGGGGTAGGTCTCGGAGGCGAGGTTCGCATCGCCGGCGACCTGCCAGCCGGAGAGGTAGATGGCCTTGAGGCCGGCCTTGACCTGCTGGACGGCCTGGTTGCCGGTCAGCGCGCCGAGCGCGTTGACGTAGTCCTCCGTGTGCAGGAGGTCCCACAGGCGGTCCGCGCCGTGGCGGGCCAGCGTGTGCTCCTCGATGAGCGAGCCGCGCAGCTTGACGACGTCCTCCGGCGTGTAGTCGCGGGTGATCCCGGCCCACCGGGGGTTGTCCTCCCAGTCCTTGCGGATGGCCTCGGCATCGTGGATGTTCTTCGTCGTCATCGTGTGGCGTCCTTCTCTGCGTTGCGGTTGCTCTGTGGGATCCATCCTTCCGCCCCGACAAGGACCGCGGGAGGAAATCTCGGAAGAATACGCGCGATATTTCTGCTCGATGCGATTCGGTGTCTTCTGTGGCACGTGCACCGGACCCGTGCCAGAATCGTGGCAGCGGCAGGAGCACGAGCAGCGGCAGCGGACGCGCGCACGGCCGCGCGACAGGCAAGCAGCGAGGAGAGGGACCCGCGATGACGAACGACACGGCAGCCCCCGCGCCCCCCGGCGCCGGCGAGCGCGGCCCGCGCGGCGACGCCCTGGTGGCGGGCGGGGTGGGCACGGTGGGCGCGGGCGCCGCCGCGGCCCCCGAGTCCGGCCCGGGCGAGGCCGATGCGCTGAGCATCGGCCGCCGCATCCGCCACTACCGCACGGAGCGGGGCCTGACGCTGGCCCAGCTGGGCGCGGCCGTGGACCGGGCCGCCTCGCAGATCTCCGCATTCGAGAACGGCCGGCGCGAGCCCTCGGTCTCCCTGCTGCGCGCCTGCGCCAAGGAGCTCGGGGTCACGGTGGCCGACCTGCTCGATCCGCGCCCGGTCGATGCGCGCCAGGCGCTCGAGCTCGAGGCCGAGCGCAACCAGGAATCCGCCCTCTACTCCTCGCTGGGCCTGCCGCACGTGCGCGTGAAGTCCCAGCCCACCGAGACCCTCGAGGCGATCGTGGGCCTGCAGCGCGCACTCGGCCGGGTCCTTGAACAGCGAGCCGCGACGCCCGAGGAGGCGCGGCGGGCCAACCGGATGCTGCGCGAGCAGATGCGCGCGAAGGACAACCACTTCCCGGACATCGAGGCCGCAGCCGCCGGACTGCTGGCGACCGTGGGCTACGACAGCGGGCCGCTCACCCAGCGCCAGGCGGCCGGCGTGGCCGAGCACCTGGGCTTCACCCTCCACTACGTGCCCGACCTGCCGCGCTCCACGCGCTCCGTGCTCGATGAGAAGAACAACCGGATCTACCTGTCCAACGACACCTCGGCCGGGCAGGACGCGCGCTCCCAGCTGCTCACTACGCTGGCCTCGCACATCCTCGAGCACACGACGCCGAAGAACTTCCAGGATTTCCTCCTCCAGCGCGTCGAGGCCAATTATCTGGCCGCTGCACTGCTCGTACCGGAGAAATCGGCCGTGGCAATGCTCCAAACAGCGAAGAAGAACCGGCAGATTTCTATTGAGGGGCTGCGCGACCAGTACGGGGTCAGCTACGAGACGGCGGCTCACCGCTTCACCAACCTGGCCACCGCGCACCTGGACCTGCCGGTGCACTTCATGAAGGTGCACAACTCGGGGACGATCTACAAGGCGTACTCGAACGACGGGCTGCCCTTCCCCACCGATCCGCTGGGCTCCGTCGAGGGCCAGTACGGGTGCAAGCGCTTCACCTCGCGCACGGTCTTCACCACGGAGGACCGGTTCAGCCCGTACTTCCAGTACACGGACACGCCCGCCGGCACGTTCTGGTGCACGGCCCGGGTGCTGCCCGGCGGCGGGGACTTCTCCATCAGCGTGGGCGTGCCCTTCCAGCACGTGAAGTGGTTCTGGGGCCAGGACACTCCGCACCGCTCGGAGTCGCGCTGCCCCGATCCCACGTGCTGCCGACAGCCTCCGGCGGAGCTCGCCGCGAAGTGGGAGCACGCCTCCTGGCCCTCGGCGCGCACCCATGCCTCACTGCTGGCCGCCGTGCCGCCGGGGGTCTTCCCCGGCGTCGACACGACCGAGGTGTACCAGTTCCTCGAGCGCCACGAGCCCCATCCGCCGCTGTAGCGGCGGGGACCGGTCGGGGAGGGCAGAGTCGGACCGGGGATAGGGCAGGCCGGGCCCGGCGGTGCGAAAGCAGCAGGCTTCCTCGGCGGGCAGCCGGCGCCGGGCAATGCGCCGGGCAGGGCAGCGGCCAACGCGCAGGGCGAGGCGCCCCTCGCCCGCCCAAGCGAGCGCACCGCGCCCGCCCGGCTACGCGGGCGCTGCACCGGGGCCGCGGCCCGGGCCGCGCTCGGCCAGCGAGTACTCGAGCACGGGCCGGCCGGCCGCCCCGTAGCGCGGCTGCCGGCTGAGCACCCCGGCATCGGCCATCGACTCGAGGTAGCGGCGCGCGGTCACGCGCGAGACGCCCACGGTCTCCCCCGCCTCGGCGGCGGACAGCGCGCCACCGGTTTCGATGGCGGCGACGAGCTGGCAGTGCATCGCCTCGGGCACCCCCTTGGGCGCCTGCTTGGGCGGGGCCGCGGCAAGCGCCGCGAGCACGGCGTCGACCTCCGTCTGCGTCATGTCCTCGCCCGCGGGGCTGGGCTCGAAGCGCTGGCGGAATTCCAGATAGGCCTCGAGCTTGGACTTGAAGACGGGAAAAGTGAAGGGCTTGATGACGTATTGGACGACGCCCAGCGACAGCGCGTCCTGCACCACCTTCATGTCCCGCGAGGCCGTCACGGCGATGACGTCCACGCGGATCCGGCGCGCGCGCAGCGCGCGCATGAGCGTGACCCCGTGGCCGTCGCCCAGGTTCATATCGAGCAGCAGCAGGTCGATGCGCCGGGCCTCGAGTCCCGCGATCTGGCCGGTCATGGCGGCAAGCGCCTGGCTCGCGTTCTTCGCGATGCCGAGCACGCTGAAGCCGTCGACCCGGCGGACGTACTCGGCGTGCGCCTGCGCCGCGATCGCCTCGTCCTCGACGACGAGCACGCCCACGTCGGCGCAGCCGCGCGCGGCCCCGCTCCCGGGGCCCGGTTCGCTGCTGTCGGTCATGCCTCCATCATCCACCGGGCTCCTCCGTCCGGCGCGGTGGCGCTGTTGCGGATTCGCCATGGCCGGCGCCGGGCAGCCACACGATGAAGGCGGCCCCCCGCGGGTCGCCGGGCTCATCGGGCCCGCCGCGCACGTCGATCGCCCCGCCCAGGCGGCGCACGGCCTGCACGACGATCGAGAGCCCCACCCCGCGGGAGGCCGCGCGCGCATGGCCCTCCCCGCAGTCGGCCCCGACGCCCCGGTGCTTGGTCGACCAGCCGCGCTCGAACACGCGGTCGATGTCCTCCTCGGCGATCCCGGGCCCGTCGTCGGCCACCGCGATCTCGAAGCCCTGGGCGTCCGAGCCGCTCACGCTCAGCCACACCCGCCGGCGCGCGGGCTCGATGCCGGGGCGCGAGACCGCGTCGAACGCGTTGTCGAGCAGATTGCCCACGACCGTGACGAGGTCCCGCTCGGCCCCGCGCAGCACGCCGGAGAGCCGCTCCGCATCGACGCGCAGCTCGATGCCGGCCTCGTGCGCCTGGGTGAGCTTGGTGAGCAGCAGCGCGGAGACCACGGGGTCGTCGAAGCCGGCGAGCATGTTCGCCGACGGGCGGTCCATGAGCGTCATCTCCCGCGTCGCGAACTCGAGGGCCTCGCGCGCCTGGCCCGTCTCGATGAGCGAGGCGATGATGTGCATGCGGTTGGCGAACTCGTGGGTCTGGGAGCGCAGCGATTCGGAGAACGACTGGAGGGACACGAGCTCGCCGGAGAGCTCCTGGAGCTCGGTGTGATCGCGCATCGTCGTCACCCACGTGTCGCCCGCGCCCTCGGCCGGCTGCTGGTTGACGACGAGCACGCGCTCGTCCGTGTAGCGGAACTCGTCGCGGGCGTACGCCCCGGACGACAGCAGCCCGCGCAGCTCCGCCGGCAGCGCGTCGAGCAGGTCCTGAAGCGGCACGGTGTGCAGCGTGCGCTGCTCGGGCAGCCCCAGCAGCTCCGCGGCCTCGCGGTTGTACAGCGCCTCGCCGCGCGTGCGGTCGAACAGCAGCAGCCCCTCGCTGACCGACTGGAGGACGGACTGGTAGTAGCCGATCATGTTGCCCAGCTCCGCGGTCCCGTAGTCGCCGGTCGCCCGCCTCAGCCCCCGGGAGGTCAGCCAGGTGGCTGTGACGCCCAGCACCAGCGTCACCGCCCCCACGCCCACGATCCAGGCCCCCTGGGGGGCGAAGAGGCTGCGCACGTCGTCGCCGTGGACTCCCGCGCGCACACCGCCCACCACCTCATCGCCCCTGCGGATGGGCGCGGTGGCGTACATCATGCCGCCCTCCGGGCCGCCGCGGTAGCTCGTCTCGGTGCGGCCCTCGCGCACGCCGGGCTGCACCTCGTCCGCGTCGAGCACCTCGATCTCGTCGAGGCGGTACTCGCGCTTGATGTTCTCCAGCAGCGCCGCGATCCGGTCCGGGTCCCGGTCCTCGATCGCCCGGGAGCCGGCCATCACCTCCGCCGAGGCGCGCAGCACGTCCTGCTCCGTGCGCGTGGCCGCGTTCGAGATCTGGATGTAGAGCAGCGTCGTGGTCAGCAGCACGATGCCGATGAGCATGAGCGAGTTCGCGAGCATGATCCGCGCTGCGGCGCCGAAGCGCACGCTGCGCAGCACCCGCCCGGCGTGCGCCCTCCGGCTCCCCGGACCGGCCGACGGCGCCCCGCCGCGCGGTCCCGGCCGGCGCGCCGGGGC
>NZ_WWEQ01000038.1 GCF_009857845.1 Brevibacterium rongguiense
GGCCCACGGCCGCGGCCGCCGCGGCCAGCGCCGCGCCCAGCTCCGCACCGGTGCGCGGCAGCCTGCCGGGCCCGCTGGCATTGTCGTCGTCATCCCCGCCGTCGCCGGGCTTGGGGGCCGGTGCGGAGGTGCTCTGCGACGGGTGCTTGGGCGCCCGGCTGGGCTCATCCGTGGGCGCCGGGGCCGAGGTGCGGCTCGGCTCGGGTGCCGGCGCGGAGTCCGAGGGACTCGGGGCGGGTGACGACGGCGTGGGCTCGGCTTCCGTGACGACGGAGGCCCGCGACTGGCCCGGCTCCACCTTCACAACCGTGCCGTCCTTGCTCAGCGTGACCTTCGCGCTGGTGGCGGCGGGCAGGTTGATGCGCTGCCAGCCCTTCGAGCTCGCGTCGAACAGGTAGCCCGAGTCGATCTCCGTGGCCGCGAGGACATCGCGGCGTTGCGCGTCGTTGAGCGTGGGGAACGCGGAGGTGAGGAGCGCGGGAGCCTGGGCGGGCACCTCGGGCGCGGCGCCGTCCTTGCCCACCTTGGCGAACCCGTAGGTCATGCGCGAGCGGTAGGCGGTCAGCGCCGAGGCGCGGTCCGTGACCGGCTGCTTCGAGACCTCGTCCACGGCGGGGTTCGCATACCCCTTGGTACCCGCGGCCCCCGTCTTGTCGATGCAGGATTCGAGGTCATCGCCCAGCTTGTCGGCCTTGCAGCGCTTGGCGAGGTAGCCCTGCAGCTCGGACTGCGCCGGCTTGATCGTGTCCTCCGGGTAGGTGCCCTCGGAGAAGATCGTCGACATCTTCATGTGGCTGAGGATCCGCCCGCCCATGATGTCCATGGGGTAGTGGACGCCCAGGACCACGCGATTGTTGCCGGCCTCCGAGGAGCGGGTGAGCACCTCGGGTGCCAGCTGGGGGACGAGCATGGAGAGCTCGAGGCCCACCTGGTAGGCATACGTCGTGTGCCCGGAGGGGAACGCCTGCGAGTGGCCGGCGACCATCCCGTCGTAGAGCGCGGTGTGCAGCTTGTTCGTCTCCGGGTCGGTCCAGTCGGGGACCTTCTCGATGCCAAGCTTCTTCTCCAGGCCGCGCAGGTCGTTCTTCCCGCCCAGCGAGCGGTCGTCCATGAAGGGGCGCGGGTAGTTGAAGTGCTTCTTCGCATCGCCGGTGCTCGCCGCCTTGCCGGCGGCGTCGATGGCCTTGCGCGTCTCCGCCAGCGAGCCGTCCTTGAGCCCCTCGGCGAAGTACTTCCCCAGCACGGGGCCCAGTGAATCGGGCAGTGTCTGCTTCCAGTCCTCGTCCGCGTCGATGAGCGCACGGTGCTGCTGGGCCTCGTCCGCGCCGTTGTTGATGGCCACGAGCGTGCGGTCGTTCTGCCCGAGCATCGAGGTGCCGGCCTCGGTCACGCTGCCCCGGAACGCGGTGCCCGCGGGGTCGGCCTTGTCATACGGCGCGGGGGTCCAGTAGGACTCGAACTCGCTGAGCGCGGTGATCGAGGGGTCCGTCTCCGCCGCCTGGGCGGGAGAGGCCAGGGCGGGGCCGGCCGCAAGGGCGAGGGCTGCGAGGGCGGCGGCTGCAGGGAGCGTGCGGCGTACGGCGGTTGCGGTGGTTGCCGGGGGTGTGGCGGTGCCGGCGGGCTGGGCGGGAGAGGCGTTCATCGTGTCCTTCTGCTGGGGCGGATGGCGACCGTGGACCGGCTGCGCGGTGTGGACTCCGCGAACGTATCGGCCCCATGCGAACGACCGGTGAACCGCGGTTGAACTGGGCAGACGGCGGGGGATGCGCGGGGAGGGCGGGGCCGCGCGGTGCGGGGTGAAATCACAGGAATCATAAAAATCACAAAAAATCACAAACGGGCGTCGCGGGTTAGGGGTGCGGTGGGGTGGGGATCCCGTCCGGCAGTGCGCGTGCGCCGAGGCGCTACGCTGGCGCTAGCCCGTCCCACACCCCGTGCCCAGCACCCACCACCGCACCACCGCAGCACCCCGCGCCTCGCGCCTCGCCCGCAGCGCCGCCGAGCAAGAAAGCCCCCCATGCAGCTCCTCATCGACACCCTGCCCACCTGGCTGGCGATCGTCATCATCCTCATCGACTACTCGATCAAGATCGCCGCCATCGGCATCGTGCCGGAGAACCGCCGCCCGGGCTCGTCCACCGGCTGGCTCATGCTCATCCTGTTCCTGCCGATCGTGGGCATCCCGGCCTTCCTCATGTTCGGCAGCCCGTACGTGAACGACCGCCGCAGGCGCATCCAGGCCCAGGCCAACGAGATGCTCAAGAACGGCACCGACGACGTGCCGGACTGGCCGGACACGCTGCACCCGTCGGAGAACATCGGCTCGCTCATCCGGCTCAACCGCAACCTCACGTTCCTGCCCATGGTCGACGGCCTCAACCACGGCGTGACCATGAATTACGAGGACAGCATCCAGCGCATGGCCGACATCGTCAACGGCGCCCAGGAGTACGTCCACGCGGAGATCTACATCTGCGCCTGGGACGGCACCACGGATGTCTTCTTCCGCGCCCTCGAGGACGCGGCGGCCCGCGGGGTCACGGTCCGCCTCCTGTTCGACCACCTGGGCTCGCGCAAGTACCCCGGCTTCAAGCGGATGGGCAAGAAGCTCACCGCGGCGGGCATCGACTGGCACCTCATGCTGCCCTTCCAGCCGCTGCGCGGCCGCCTGCGCCGGGTGGACCTGCGCAACCACCGCAAGCTCGTCGTCGTGGACGGGCAGCGGGCGATCATGGGCTCGCAGAACATGATCGACTCGAGCTACCTGGCCAAGAAGAACATCCGGATCGGCCGGCACTGGAACGACATCACGGTGGAGCTCACGGGCCAGATCGTCACGGAGCTCGAGGCCGTCTTCGCCACCGACTGGTACTCCGAGGCGGGCGAGGAGCTGGGCATCCAGCAGTACCGCGTGCCCGAGGACGACGACCCGGCGCTCGGCGGGGCGGAGAACGCCCTCCAGCTCATCCCCTCCGGCCCGGGGTTCCAGACGGAGCCCAACCTGCGCTTCTTCACGGCCATGATCAACGCCGCCCAGGAGCGGGTGCGGATCGTCAGCCCCTACTTCATCCCCGACGAATCGCTGCTCGCCGCCATCATCACAGCCTCCCACCGCGATGTCCGCGTCGAGCTCTACGTGGGCGAGCAGGCGGACCAGTTCCTCGTCGACCACGCCCAGTCCTCGTACTACGAGATGCTGCTCGACGCCGGGGTCCACATCCTGCGCTACCCCAAACCCGCGGTGCTGCACACGAAGTGCTTCACCATCGACGACACGTACGGCGTCATGGGCTCGTCGAACATGGACATGCGCTCCTTCGGCCTCAACTACGAGATCTCGCTGTTCGCCATGGACGGTGACATTGTGCCGGCCCTCACCGAGGTCATCGACACCTACGCGGCCAAGAGCACCGAGCTCACGCGGGCCGAATGGGAGCAGCGCTCCCTGGGCCGGCGGTACGTGGACTCGGTCTGCCGCCTCACCTCCGCGCTCATGTGAGCCGCCGCCGAGGCGCGCCCAGCCGGCCGTGGCCGCGCCCCGGGCGCGCGCCTCGGGAGCGGGCTACGCTCAGGTCAGGAACGCGCGCTGGCCGCGCCCCGGTAGTGGAGAGGTGGGCGCGGACATGACCTGGCCTGCGGTGCTGACGACCTCCTGGATCGTCTTCGAGTACATCGTCAAGATCATCGCGGTGGGCGTGGTGCCGGACAACCGGAAGCCGGGCTCCGCGGCCGGCTGGCTCATGCTCATCCTGTTCCTGCCGATCGTGGGCGTGCCGCTCTTCCTCATCCTGGGCAGCCCGTACATCGATCGTCCGCGCGAGCGCATCCAGCGCGAGGCCAACAAGCTCCTGGCCAAGGGCACGAAGCAGGTGCCGGACTACCCGGCGGCGCTCGAGCCCAGCGCGGCGCTCGCCTCGGTCATCGGGCTCGATCGGCGCCTGACGTACCTGCCCATGGTCGACGGGGACAACGAGGGCGTCCTCATGTCCGATGCCGAATCGCTGGCCCGCATGGTCCGCCTCGTCGAGGGCGCGCAGCGCTACGTCCACTGCGAGATCTACATCATGGCCTGGGATGAGACGACGAACGCCTTCTTCGAGGCGTGCGCCGCGGCCGTGCGCCGCGGGGTCAGGGTCCGCGTCATGATGGATCACCTGGGCTCCCGGAAGTACCCCGGTTTCAAGCACCTGGGCCGGCGGCTGAGCGAGGCCGGCATCGAATGGCACCTCATGCTCCCCTTCCTCCCGCTCAAGGGCAAGATCCGCCGCCCGGATCTGCGCAACCACCGCAAGCTGCTCGTCGTGGACGGGAAGTACGGCGTGATGGGCTCGCAGAACATGATCACCCCGGACTACGAGTCGAAGAAGAACGACGAGGTGGGCCGCCGCTGGCACGACGTGACCGTCGAGCTGACGGGCCAGATCGTCATGGAGCTCGAGGCGGTCTTCGAAACCGACTGGTACACGGAGTCCGGCGAGGAGCTGGACTACCTCGTCTACCGGATGCCCGACGAGCCCGCGCCCCCACTGGGCGGCAAGACCAACGCGTTCCAGCTCGTGCCCTCCGGCCCCGGCTTCCACACGGCCCCCAACCTGCGCCTGTACACCTCGCTCATCGGCATGGCGACGAAGCACGTGCGCATGGTCAGCCCCTACTTCGTGCCCTCGGAGTCGTTCCTCGATGCGATCACCACCGCCTGCTACCGGGGCGTCCGGTTCGACCTCTACCTCTGCTCGTCGGACCAGTACGTCGTCGGGCGGGCGCAGGAGTCGTACTACGAGGCGCTGCTCGAGGCCGGCGTCATCATCCACGAGTACCCCAAGCCGGAGCTGCTGCACACCAAGTGCTTCACGATCGACGGCACCTATGCGGTGATGGGCTCGGCGAACATGGACATGCGCTCGTTCGGGCTGAATTACGAGATCAGCCTGCTCTCCGCGCGCGGGAACATGCTCGACCAGATCGAGCAGGTCATCGACTCCTACGACGCGAAGAGCAGCCTGCTCGACCTCGAGCAGTGGCGGCGCCGGCCGTGGACCCGCAAGTACATGGAGTCCGTCTGCCGCCTGTCATCGGCGCTCATGTGAGCGCCGGGCACAGGCCGGTCTGAGCCGCCTCAGCGGGACTTCGCGTCTTCCGTGTCTTCGCCCTGGTCCTTGTCTTTGCTGTCGCCCGCCTTGCCGTCCTCGTCCCTGCCGCCGTCTCCTTTGCCGCCAGCCTGCTTCTCGCCATGACCGGAGGCGCTGTGGTCGAGCAGCTCGCTCACGCCGTCGATGATGCGGTTGGGGCGGAACGGGTAGGCGAGCACGTCCTCGCGCTCGCTGATGCCCGAGAGCACGAGGATCGTGTAGAGGCCGCCCTCCATGCCCGCGACGATGTCCGTGTCCATCCGGTCGCCGATCATCGCGGTGGTCTTCGAGTGCGCGCCGATTCGGTTGAGCGCCGAGCGGAACATCATGGGGTTCGGCTTGCCGACGACGTAGGGCTCGCGGCCGGTGGCCTTCGTGATGAGGGCCGTGATGGCCCCGGTTGCAGGCAGCACACCCTCCGGGCTGGGGCCCGTGGCATCGGGGTTCGTCGCGATGAAGCGGGCCCCGCCCCGGATCAGGCGGATGGCCTTCGTGATCGCCTCGAAGGAGTAGTTGTGCGTCTCGCCCACGACGACGAAATCGGGGGAGGCCTCGGTCATGATGAACCCCGCCTCGTGCATCGCGGTGGTGAGCCCCACCTCGCCCACGACGTAGGCGGAGCCGCCGTCCACCTGGTCGGCGAGGAACTGGGCGGTCGCCAGCGCCGAGGTCCAGATCCGGTCCTCGGGCACGTTGAGTCCCGACCGGCGCAGGCGGGCGGCGAGGTCGCGGGCGGTGTAGATCGAGTTGTTCGTCAGGACGAGGTACGGGGTCTCGTCCCTGTTCCACTGCTCCAACAGCTCCGCGGCACCCGGCAGCGCCTCGTTCTCGCGTACGAGCACGCCGTCCATGTCCGTCAGCCAGCATTCGATTTCGGGTGTCTCCGCCATGGGGCCCACTGTAGTCGCGGGGCTGGGGCCGCACTCGCCCTCGTAGTGCGGTGCACTTGCGCTCACCGCGCACCGCAGGACGGGTCAGAGCACCCCTGGTGCCGGGGCGGGCGCGCCACTACGCTCGGGACATGAAGATCACCAAGCAGAAGGTCGTGCTGGACGCAGCCGACCTCGAAGGCACCGCGGCCTTCTGGTCTGACCTGACGGGCAAGCCCATCACCCACCGGGATGTGGACTGGCGGGAGATCGCCATCGACGACACCTGGGCGATCGCCATCCAGCTCGCCCCGGACCACGAGCCGCCGGAGTGGCCCAATGGCAGCCCGCAGCAGATCCACCTCGATCTCTACGTCGACGATGTGGATGCGGCGCAGAAGGAGGTCCTGGAACTGGGCGGCCGGATCCTCGACGAGCAGCTTGACGATCCCGATGGGGGCTTCGTCGTCTACGCCGATCCCGCCGGCCACCCGTTCTGCCTCTGCAAGTAGGGCCAAGCGCGGCGAACTGCGCCGGTTGTAGGCCGCGGATGCGCGCGTGAACGCGGCGTCCCTGGCGGTGCACCTTGGTGGTGGCGGATCCGTCACGCGTGCGCGTCTTCGGCCCGGCGCTCCCGACGTGGATGCCGCGGGCAGCAGCTCGAACCGAGCCGCAGGCACTCAGTACACGCGGAACGTTCCGCGTGCCGCCTTCTGAGTACCGCCGTTCTGGCTGACGACGACGATGTACGTTCCCTTGCTCAGGTTGCGGCCTCGGCGGTCATAGCTGTGACCCCAGTACTTGAGCTTGACGGTGGCCTTGCCGGAAGCGGACGCACGAACGGTGCTCGAGCTGAGGTTCGCGTCGCACGACCGTGCCCTGTCCGAGGCGGCGTCCACCCGGGCTCTCTTCTTCAGGCCCGTGAGTCGGATCTTCATCCCATGCCGCGCCAGCTGGCTGCGCGAGATGCGCTTGTGGGCCGGCTTTGCCTTGACGCGTGATGCTCGCGAGGACTCGGCGCTCACGCGCGTGAAGGTGACCGTGCTCTGGGCACTGGCGCTGTACGCGCACCCGTAGTTCGCGCGCACGGCAGGCGGCGCGGACACGGTGCGAGCCGTTGCGCTGGTCTGGGCCGAGGCGCTCGGGGCTGCACTCGCGGGGGCGGAGAACCCGGTGAAAGCCGTGCCGGCGACGGCGAGTGCCGCGAGGGCGGCGGGGATGCTGAGGCGTGCGCGCATGATGACTGCTTTCACGGTGTGGGAGGGGGGAGCGATACGCCTCGAATATTAGTCCATTTTCGGTCAACCGAAGCACCAATCTCCGTAGGCGCTGAGCCTCGCCCGCGGCCCGCACCCTGTGGTGCGCACGCCCGCCGGCGCGTTCAGGGCGCTCGCTCCTGACCGCGGCCCGCGCCTCCCGCTACCTCCCCGCGGCGTACCCCTGTGCGCCGCGCGGATTCGCCGCCGCGCTCAGCTGCCCGGTCTCCGGGTCCCGCGTGACGACGGAGAGCCGGCCCAGGTCCCAGTCGCCCACCTGCGTTACCGCGTGCCCGCGCGCCCGCAGACCCGCGATGACCTCCTCGCCCAACCGGTCCTCGACCACCGCGCCGGCCGGCTCCCAGACCCGCGGATAGAACGACGACGGCATGGCCGTGGTGTGCAGCGCCGGCGCATCGATCGCCTCCTGCGGCTCGTACCCGCCCACCAGCAGCCGCAGCACGAGCAGCAGCTGCCACTGGTCCTGCTGGTCACCGCCGGGCGTGCCCAGCGCCATGATGGGCACGCCGCCCTTGGAGACGAGGGTGGGCGAGAGCGTGGTGCGCGGCCGGGTGCCCGGCTCCAGAGCGGACGGCGAGTCCGCGTCCAACCACGTCATCTGCAGCCGGGTGCCCAGGCAGAAACCCAGGCCGGGAATGGTGGGGGAGGACTGCAGCCACCCGCCGGACGGCGTCGCGGCGATCATGTTGCCCCACCGGTCCACGACGTCCAGATGGCACGTGTCACCGCGATGGGTCCCATCGGCCGAGGTCTCATCGGCCCCGTCCCCGCGCTGGCGGGTGGGCTCGCCGACGCCCAGGTGGGCGCCGGACGCCGCGCCGCCTGCCTCCCACTGCGCGCGGGTGAGCAGCGGAGGCGCGAACCCGCCGGGCGCCTCTGCGGCGGAATCCCCGCCAGCACTGCCCGCACCGGCGCTCGGTCCCGCCTTCCCGCGAGGACGCGTCCCGGGGCGGAATGCCGCGCTCGCCTTCTCGCCGATCAGCCCGCGGCGGGTGGCCGCATACTCCTCCGACAGCAGCCAGTCCAGCAGCTGCGGATCGCGGCCGTGGGCATCGCCGTAGTGGGCCTCGCGGTCGGCCAGCGCCAGCTTGAGCGCCTCGAGGACCGTGTGCGCGCCCAGCTCGGTGGAGGGATCCAGGTGCTCGTCGTCGAAGCCGTCGAGGATCCGCAGGGCCTGCAGCAGCACAGGCCCCTGCCCCCACGGCCCGATCTTCGCGATCTCGTACCCGCGGAACTCGATGCTCACCGGGGCCTCGAACCGGGCCTGCTCACCGGCGAGGTCCTCACGGCCCACAACGCCGGCATACTCACCGCCGTCGGCGTGCATGTGCGGTTCGCGCACGAACTCGGCGATCTCCTGGGCGACGCGGCCGGTGCGCCACTCGGTGCGCGCGGCTGCAATGCGCTCGGCGCGGGTGGGCAGGCCTTCCCCTGTGGCGACGAGCTCGCGCAGCACCTGCGCGTAGGCGGGGTTTCCCACGACCTCACCGGCCTCCGGGACCCGTCCGCCGGGCATCCACTGCTCGGCCGAGGTGGGCCAGTGCTCGGCGAAGAGCGCGCGCACGCGCTCGATCGTCGCTGCCACATTGGCCACGATGGGGTGGCCCTCCTGGGCGTAGTGGATGGCGTAGGCGAGCACGTCACCCAGCTCCCACGTGCCGTGCTCGGCCAGCAGGAGCAACCACGCGTCGACCGCCGCGGGCACGGCCGCCGCCAGGGCGCCCGCGCCGGGCACCTCGGCCAGGCCGAGCCCCGCGTAGTGGGCGATCGTGGCGCCTGCCGGCGCGGCGCCCTGGCCCATGAGGACGGTGGGAGCCGGCGCCGAGGCGGTGGCGAAGATCCCCGTCATGTCCCCACCCGGCCCATTGAGGTGGGGTTCGACGACGTGCAGGACGAAGGCCGAGGCCACGGCCGCGTCGAACGCGTTGCCACCGCGCTCCAGCACGGCCTGGCCGCTGGCCGTCGCCAGCCAGTGCGTGGACGCAGTCATCCCGAAGTCACCGCGCAGCGTGGGGCGCGTCGTGAAGTCCGGTGGGGCGGTGAACGGCATGGGGAGTCCTCTAGGGGCGTGGGGTGGGCGGTCCGCGGCGCGTGGAGGGTGTGGGCCCGCCCACCCCGACGCTATCGCGGCCCCGGCCCGGGTGGAAGGACGGCCGATCCACCGCACGCCCGAGGCCCTGACGCGCGCCCTGCCGGCCCGACCCCAGAGTCCGGACCTGCGCCCACGGTGGCCCGGATCGCCGTATCGTGGCAGGCCAGGAGGGATTCGATGGCGAGGGAACCGCGCAGGCCGCGCCTGCGCAGCACCGCGCGCCAGCCCGGGCGGTACTGGACGATCGTGTCGACGCACACGATGAACGACTTCCAGGCCGGGGCGGTTGCCGCGATGCTGCCGTACTTCGTCTCCGAGCAGCACTACACCTACGCCGCGGCGGCCGGGCTCACGACGGCCTCGACCGCGCTGTCGGCCGTCTCCCAGCCGGTGTTCGGGGGGCTGAGCGACCGCTTCGGCCTGCGCTGGTTCACGCTCGTCGGCATGCTCGTCGCCGCGCTGGGCGTGGCGCTGACCGGATGGACGGCCGGGAACTACTGGGTGACGTGGGCGCTCATCGCGATCGCCGGGCTGGGCGCCGCCGCCTTCCACCCGCCGGCCTCCGTGGCCGCGAAGCTCACCGGCGGCAGCCCCAACCGCGCGATGAGCACGTTCGCCACCGGCGGCAACCTGGGCATGGCGATCGCCCCCGTCGGGGTGGGCCTGACCGTGGGCCTCCTGGGGCTGCGCGCCACCCCGCTCCTGCTCCTGCCCACGTTCGCCATCGCCCTGCTCTACCTGCGCGTCGAGCGTCGCTCCCGCGCCGCCGAGGCGAGTGCCACCGCCCGCCCGAGTGGCGCCTCGGGTGCGGGGCCCGGTGCGACCGCGCCCGCCGGCGAGCCGGAGCCGGCGGACCCGGGAGCCGGAGAGGGATCCGCACCGCTGCGCGCGACGCTTGAGCCGGAGCCGGAGCCGGAGCCTGAACCCGCGCCGGGACCTGCACCGGCGCCGGGGCCGACCGGTGGGAGCACGGCCATCGGGCTGCCCGTCGACCTCTGGCGCCCGTTCGCGGTGCTCCTGTGTGCCATCTCGCTGTGGTCGCTCTCCTACATCGGCACGCGGTCGTTCATCGCACTGCGGGCCATCGAGGTCTACGGCGTGGACGACAACGCGGGGACCCTGCTGCTGGGCGTCTATTCGGCCGCCGGGGCACTCGGCACATTCTGCGGTGGCTTCCTTGCCGACCGGTTCGGCCGCCTGCGGGTGCTGCCGGTGGGCTATCTGAGCAGCGCCGCACTCACACTGCTCTTCCTCGTCATGCCCACGTTCCTCCTGGCCGTCGTCGTGGCGGGAGCCCTGGGCTTCTGCCTGTTCATGCCGTTCTCCCTGCACACGACACTGTCGCACACCTACCTGCCGCGCCACCTGGCCACCGCCAGTGGAGCCACCCTCGGCATGTCGATGACGGTGGGCGGGCTCTTTACCCCGGTCTTCGGGGCGATCGCGGACCGGTCCTCGGAGCCCGTGAACTTCTGGGGCTTCGCCGGCGCGCTCGTCGCGGGGGCGGGAGTGCTGCTCACGCTGCGCGAGCGGCGGGCGTGAGCCCCCGGGCGCGGGCACGCGCAGCCGTCGTGCCGCATGCAATCACCGACCCGGTGCGCAACCGCCGCCCCGGACGCGCGCCGCTGATCCGACGCACACCGCGGATGCGCAGCCGCGAATGCACTGCCTCGGCCGTGCGCCCCGAAGGCGCGTTGCAGGAGCGCCGGCGCCGGCCCTTCGCGACGGCCCGCCCCGTAGACTCTCAGTGAGGCGCACCTGAGCGACCGCGTGCGGGCCCCAGGGCCCGCGCCCAGCCCAGCGCGCCGGCAGCAGCCGCGAACCGAAGGGAGCGCCCGTGCCGATCACCGGCAGGATCCTCGACCTCGCCCACGAGCATCCCGACCAGCCCGCAATCGTCGCGCCCGGCCCCGGCGGCACCGCGCGGACCATTTCCTACGGCGAGCTCGTCGCGGACTCCCGGCACACGATGGGCACGGTCCGCGCGCTGCTGGCAGACCTGGAAGCGCAGACCCAGCCCGCACCCGCCTCCGCCCCCGAGGCGCAGGGCCTGCCCATCGTCGCCACGAGCCTGGACAGCGCCTTCGACGCCGCCCGCATCTTCGCGGGCCTGGCAGGCTATCCGGTAGTCTCCGCGACCATCGACCCGCGCTGGCCGCTCGAACACCAGGTGGGCGTCATCGCCGCAACCGGCATCGCGGTGGTCGTGAGCGACAGCGCCGCGCTGGCCGCCGTCCTACGCGAGCGCGGCTGGACCGGCGCGATCGTCACCGGCGCGCGGTTCGCGGAGCTGGGCCGCGCCTCGGCGCCGGCACCGGCCCCCACCCGGCGCGAGGGTCCCGAGCCGTTCCTCATGCTCTTCTCCTCGGGCACGACGGACAACCCCAAGGCGTTCATCAAGACCCGCTACCAGTACCGGGAGAACTTCGCGGTCTCCAGCGCCTACCTGGAACCGCTGCCCGGCGTGCACACCCTCGCCCCGGGCCCGGTCTCCTACAGCCTCACGCTCTATGCGCTCGTCGAGTGCCTGGCCTCCGGCGGCACCGCCCACCTGGCCGACGGGCTCGACGCCGCGGGCCTGGGCGCGCGGATCCGCAGCGAGGCGATCACCCGCGTGGTCGCCGTGCCCGCGCTCGTCCAGGCCCTCATCGTCGCCGCGCGGCGCACCCCGGAGGACTTCGCGGGCCTCGACCTCGTCGTCACCGGCGGGGCCAACCTGCCGGCCGCCCTGCGCGACGGGCTGGCCGCCGCCCTGCCGGGCGTGCGGATCGTCAGCTACTACGGGGCCGCGGAGATCGGCTTCATCGGCGACAGCCGCGGGGGAGACGGCACCCTCATCAGCCTCTACACCGGCATCGAGGCACAGGTCCGCGATTCCGAGGGCGCGCCGCTGCCGCCCGGGGAGCTGGGCACGCTCTTCATCCGCGCCCGCGCCTGCTCCGCGGGCTACGTGACCGGCACCGCCCGGGCCCGGCTGCGCGGCCCCGACGGCTGGGCGAGCGTGGGCGATCAGGCGCGCCTCGTCGCCGTGGACGCGGCCGAGGCGGGTGCGGCGGCTGTGGGCGGCGGTGATGGGCCCGCCGGCGCCGAATCGGGTGCCCGCGCGCCCAAGGCGCCCCGCATCAGCCTGGCCGGGCGGGCCGGTGACATCGTCGTGACGGGCGGGCACAAGGTCGCCCTGCCGGAGGTGGAGCGCGCCTTCGACGGCATGCCCGGTCTGGGCGCCGGCTGCGCCATCGGCCTGCCGAGCGATTCGCTGGGCACCCTCGTGGCCTACGCCGTCGAGGGCCCGGTGGGCAGCGTCCCCGCCAAGGCGGAGCTGCGCGCCTGGGCCGAGCCGCGCCTCGCCCCCCAGTTCGCGCCGCGCCGGTACTACCGGGTGGGCCGGCTGCCGCGCACCGTGGGCGGGAAGATCCGCCGCGAGGAGGCCGCACGGCTCCTCGCGCTCGCTGGCAACGAGGCCGATCCGCCCGGGGCAGCCGAGGCGGGTGCCGCCCGCGGCAGCCGGCCGGAGGCATCTGCGGTTGAGTCCCTGGGGGGAGTGGAGCGGCTGTGAGCGGTGCACCGGAGCGGGTCGTCATCACCGGAATGGGGGCCATCACCCCCTCGGGCCTGAGCGCTGCCGCGCTCTGGGAGTCCGTGGCGGCCGGGCGCAGCGCCGTCGACGTCCTCGCAGGCGACGAGTTCGCTCAGCTGCCCGTGCGGATCGGCGGCCAGGTGCGCGGCTTCGACGCCGCATCGGTGCTGCCGCGCAGCCTGGCGCGCAGGCTCAGCCCCGTGCAGCACTGGGCGCTCGCCGCCGCGGACGAGGCGCTCGCACAGGCGGGAGCGCTGCCCGGCGGTGAGGCGGTTGCTGGGGGCGCCTCGGCAACCGCGAACACCCAGGCTGGCGCTCTGCCCTGGGACCCCCAGCGGTTCTCCGTCATCGCCGCCACGGGCTCCGGCCCCGTCGACGCGATGCAGGCCGCGCAGCGTGCTCTGACCGAGTCGGGCCCGCGCGGGGTGCCGCTGACCCTGGCGATCTACGGTGCCCCGGACGCCGCGGCGGCCCTGCTCAGCCACCGCTACGGGGCCCACGGCGATGCTCGGGCCGTGTGCGCCACGTGCGCGTCGTCGGCCATCGGCCTGGGAGAGGGGCTGCGCGCCATCCGCCACGGCTACGCGGATGCGGTGCTCGTGGTGGGCATGGAGGACTGCCTGGGACCGGTCAACCTCGCCTCGAACGCGAACATGCGCGCGCTCGCCGCGGGCTACGAGGACGATCCGCACGCCGCGAGCCGGCCCTTCGACGCCGGGCGCACCGGCTTCGCCATGGCCCAGGGCGCTGCGGCGCTCCTCCTCGAATCGGCCTCCGCCGCCCGGGCCCGAGGGGCCAGCCCGCTGGCCGAGCTCGCCGGCTTCGGCGCGGCCAGCGACGCCCATCACCCCACGGCCCCGCATCCGCAGGGCCGCGGCGCGGCCCAGGCGATGCGCGCCTGCCTGGCCGACGCCGGCCTCGGCCCAGCCGATGTCGACCACATCAGCGCGCACGGCACCGGTACCCCCGCAGGCGATGCCGCGGAGATCGCCGCGCTCGACGCGGTCTTCGGACAGCGCGGCCGTACGATCCCCCTCACCGCGCCCAAGTCCGCGACCGGCCACCTGCTGGGCGCCTCGGGTGCGGTCGAGGCGATCATCGCCGTCGGCTCGCTGCGCACCGGCCTCATCCCGCCCACACTCAACCTCGACGATCCCGATTTCCCGGACTGGGACATCGTGACCGAGCCCCGGCAGACGACGGTGGGCACCGTGCTGTCGAACTCGTTCGGCTTCGGCGGGCACAACGGGTCCGTGGTGCTGCGGGCGCTCGAATGAGGCGCGCGCAGCCGACCGCTCGGCTCCTCCGCGTGGCCGCTGCCCCGATCCGGAGCCCGGCCCCGTGCCCAGCCCCTGAGGCGCAGCCCCGAGCCCTGTTCCGCAGCCCTGCCCCGCCCAACCCGAAGGAGTGCACCCCATGACCGACCGCGAGACCCGCTTCCGCGAGATCGCCGAGCGCTACCTGCCCGAGGAGGCGCTGCGGACCATCCGCGCCCGCGCCGCGCGCCACGATGCGGAGAACTCGTTTGCCGCCGATGACCTCGCCGACCTGCGCGAGCTGGGCTACCTCACCGTCTTCGTCCCGGCGGAGTTCGGCGGCCCCGGCCTCACGCTCAACGAGGTGGCCCGGCTCCAGCAGCGGCTGGCGACGGCCGCGCCGGCCACGGCGCTTGCGGTGAACATGCACCTCATGTGCACGGGCGTCGTGCGCGCCCTGCACGAGCGTGGTGACACCTCGCTCGACTGGGTCTTCGAGGACGCACTGGCCGGGGAGGTCTTCGCGTTCGGGATCTCCGAGCCCAACAACGACTGGGTGCTCCAGGGCTCGAACACCCGGGCCGTGCCGACCGACGACGGCGGCTACCTGCTGAGCGGCGTAAAGATCTTCACCTCGCTGACCCCCGCCTGGACCCGGCTCATCGTCCATGCCCGCGACGACTCGGACCCGAGCGCCCCCATGATCGTCTACGGGTTCCTCGACCGCGATGCCGGCGGCATCGAGCCCTCCGACGACTGGGACGTGATGGGCATGCGCGCCTCCCACAGCCGCGCCACCGTGCTCACCGAGGCGCCCATGCGCCCCGAGCGCGTCTCCCGCCGCATCCCCGACGGGCCGAACCCGGACCCGCTGACGTTTGCGATCACCGCGAACTTCCAGCTGCTCGTGGGCGCCGTCTACGCGGGGGTGGCCAAGCGCGCGCTCGACCTGGCCGCGCAGGCGCTGGGGGAGCGCAGCTCCGCCAAGCGCGGTGTGACGCTGGCCGAGGTGCCGGAGTTCCGCGTCCGGCTGGCCGACGCCCACCGGACGTACCTGGGCGCGGCCGCGCAGCTCGACGCCTACACCCGGGACTTCGACGAGCGGGCCGACCACGGTGCCGGCTGGCCGCTGCGCCTCGTCTCCGCCCGGTTGGCCGCCGGCGAGGCCGCGCGCACCTGTGCAGACGCCGCGCTCCAGTGTGCGGGGGGCCGCGCGTTCTCCAACGCCAGCGAGCTCGCCCGCCTCTACCGCGACGCCGCCGCGAGCATCTTCCATCCGCCGGGCGCCGATGCCGCGCGCCCCATGTTCGCCGCCGCCCTCCTCGACGACTGACCGCGGCCCGCTCGACGGGCTACGATCGGGGCGAGCGGGCTCTCCGCGGGCACCCGATGCCCACCAGGCCTCCAAGCTGGGCGGGCGACCGCCCACAGCGGTCAGCCGTCACAGCGGAGACCCACCCACAGCGGACATCCATGCAAAGGAGCAGCACATGTCGCGAAGCCAGGACGGCGCCGGCGAGCAGGCCACGGGCAAGGTGATCGAGCAGCGCGGACTGTGGCTCGACGAGATGGAGGTGGGCACCGTCTACCGGCACGCCCCCGGCCGGACGATCACGGAGGCGGACAACACGTGGTTCACGGCGGTGACCATGAATACGCAGGCCCTCCACCTCGACGCCGCGTTCGCTGCGGGAGAGCCGTTCGGCCAGCGCCTCGTGAACTCGATGTTCACGCTGGCCACCCTCATCGGCCTGTCCGTAAGTCAGCTGACGCAGGGCACGATCGTGGGCAACCTGGGCTTCTCCGAGGTCGCCTTCCCCAAGCCGCTCTTCCACGGCGACACGCTCTACGCGGAGACGACCATCCTCGACAAGCGCGAGTCGAAGTCGCGACCCGGGCAGGGAATCGTCACGCTCGAGCACATCGGGCGCAATCAGTACGGCGACGTGGTCGCGAAGGCGGTGCGCCAGACCATGGTCTTCACCTCGGACCATGCCGAGCGCGAGGCCGCGGGCAGGGCCGAATCCGCGGGCTGACCGCGCCCGCTCAAAGCGCAAGGCACCTGGCCGCGAACCGCGGAAACCGGCTTTCGAAGCGCTCGAAACTGCGGTTTCGACTTCATTACGACTGGCGTTTCTCCTGACCCGAGCAGTGCTGCCGGCCCGCTCGGGGCGGTAGCGTGACTGCCATCACCCGGCCGACCGCAGGCCGCGGCAAGCGCGCTGGCGCCCTTGCCCGCCGACCGCCGGTGGCGCCGAGACCGCGCACCGCCCCCATTCCGTGATCGCCCCGCAGCGACCGTCCTCTCTAGGAGCCCGCCGTGCCCACCTTCACTCCAGCCGTCGATGCGGTGGGCGGCAGCGTTGCCCTCTCCGCGCTCGTCGGCCTCATCCCGCTGGTGACGTTCTTCATCCTGCTGGCCGTCGTCCGCCTCAAGGCCCACACGGCCGGGCTGTGCGCGCTCGTCGTCGCGCTCATCATCGCCGTCATCGCCTTCCACATGCCGGTGGGCTACGCGCTCATGTCCGCGATCGAGGGCGGCGCGTTCGGCATCCACCCCGTGCTCTGGATCGTCGTCATGGCGATCTGGCTCTACCAGGTCACCGTAGTCTCCGGGCGCTTCCAGGACCTGCGCTCCATCTTCAACGTCGTGGGCCACGGCGACCTGCGCGTCCAGGCGATGCTGATCGCGTTCTGCTTCGGCGGGCTGCTCGAGGCGCTCGCCGGCTTCGGCGCGCCCGTCGCCATCACCGCCACCATGGTCATGGCGCTGGGCGTCAAGCCGCTGCGCGC
Organism: Brevibacterium rongguiense; assembly: GCF_009857845.1. Classification (GTDB taxonomy): domain Bacteria; phylum Actinomycetota; class Actinomycetes; order Actinomycetales; family Brevibacteriaceae; genus Brevibacterium; species Brevibacterium rongguiense. Next base: position 16,994 of record NZ_WWEQ01000038.1, read on the forward strand.
GGCCGCCGTCGTCCTCGTCGCCAACACCGCGCCCGTCGCCTACGGCGCGGTGGCGACGCCCATCACCACCGCAGGCAAGCTCACCGAGATCGACCCGGCCCTCATCGGCGCTCTCGTGGGCCGCCAGGCGCCCATCCTCGCGTGCGTCGTGCCGCTCATCCTGCTGTTCCTCGTCGACGGCCGCCGGGCGGTCAAGGACCTCTGGCCGCTGGCCCTCGTCGTGGGCTTCGGCTTCGCGATCGCCCAGTTCCTCGCCTCGAACTTCTTCTCCTACGAGCTCACCGACATCGTCGCCTCGCTCGTGGGCCTGCTCGCCGCCATGGCGTTCATGGCCGTGTGGAAGCCGCGCGGCGCGGAGGAGGCCCGGGTGCGCCTGGACGCGCCGGAGCCCCCGCCGGCCGAGCGCCTGGGCGGCCAGCGCATCTTCCTGGCCCTGCTGCCCTACCTGCTCGTCATCGTCGTCTTCACCATCGCCAAGGTCATCAAGCCGGTCGCCGCCGCGCTGGCCTCCACAGACATCAAGGTGGCGTGGCCCGTGCTCTCGCAGGTCCTCGTCGACTCGGCCGGCAAGCCCGTGTCGTCGACGAGCTACTCGATCCAGTGGCTGTCCTCGCCCGGTTCGCTGCTGGCGATCTCCGCGATCATCGTCGCGGCCGTCTACGCCCTCAACTCCTCCGGCGGCCGCTTCCCGGTGACGTTCGGCGCAGGCCTCGCGGAGTTCCCCAAGACCGTCTACCGGATGCGCTGGGCGGGCCTGACCGTCATCCTCGTGCTCTCCCTGGCCTACGTCATGAACCAGTCCGGCCAGACCGTCTCGATTGGCGTGTGGCTGGCCGGCACGGGCGTCCTCTACCCGTTCCTCTCGCCGATCCTCGGCTGGATCGGCACGGCGGTCACCGGGTCCGACACCTCGGCCAATGCGCTGTTCGCCAAGCTGCAGCAGACCGCCGCCGGCAACGTCCACGTCGACCCGGCGCTCATGGTGGCCGCGAACACCTCCGGCGGCGTGGTGGGCAAGCTCATCAGCCCGCAGAACCTGGCGATCGCCGCGACGGCCGCGGAGATGCCCGGCCAGGAATCGCAGATCCTCCGCACGGTGGTCGGCTGGTCCGTGGGCCTGCTGCTCATCCTCTGCCTCCTCGTGTTCCTCCAGACCACGCCGGTGCTCGGCTGGATGACCGTCCACCTGTAAGGCGGGCGGCCGGCCCGTGCCCGGCCGACTCGCGCTATCGTCGAAGGCGCAGCACCGCGGTGCTGCGCCTTCGGTGCGCCGTGCGCCGAATCCCACGCCCGAAGGAGTGCCGCGATGACCTTTGAGTTCCGCCCCGCCTGGCTGTTCGTCCCCGGTGACCGGCCCGATCGCTACGCCAAGGCCGCCGAGCGCGCCGATATCGTCATCGTCGACCTCGAGGACGCCGTGGCGCCCGCTGACAAGGAGGCAGCGCGCCGGGCGCTGGCCGACAACGCCGCCTCGGAGACCCCGCTCGACCCCGACCGGACGGTCGTGCGCGTCAACGGAGCGGACTCCGAGCACTTCGCGGCCGACCTCGCGGCGCTGCGGGCGCTGCCCTACACCCACGTCATGCTGCCCAAGGCGGAGTCCGCGGCCGGGCCCCGGGCACTGGACGGGTTCTCCGTCATCGCGCTCATCGAGACGGCGAAGGGCGCGCTGGGCGCGGCGGAAGTCGCCGCGCAGGACAGCGTCGTGGGCCTCATGTGGGGCGCCGAGGACCTCATCGCGGACCTGGGCGGCGGCTCCTCGCGGGGCCCGGACGGTGCCTACCGCGCCGTCGCCACCCAGGTGCGCTCGATGGCCCTGCTGGCCGGCAAGGCGCACGGTGTATACGTGCTCGACTCGATCTGGGCGGCCATCAAGGACCTCGACGGCCTGCGCGCGGAAGCGGTGGACGCCGTGGAGTCCGGCTTCGACGGCAAGGTCTCCATCCACCCCTCCCACGTGCCGGTGGTCCGCGAGGCGTTCGCCCCCACCGCCGAGCAGGCCGCGTGGGCGCGCGGGGCGATCGCCGCCTCGCAGGGCGCCGCCGGGGCCTTCCAGTACGAGGGCGCGATGATCGACGAGCCGCTGCTCAAGCAGGCCCGCCGGATCGTCGAGCGCATCCCGGCCGACGGCGCGTGAGCGCGGCGGGCGCGCGCGGCGCGGATGGTGCGGACGGCGGCACGGGCCCGGGCCGTGGCGCGGGTCCGAGTGCGCGGTCTGCGCGCTCGGTGCGCGCACAGGTCGAGGCCGCATTGGCCGCCGCCGAGGCAGGCGATGGCACGGCGCCCATCGTCGAGGCCGGCGACCCCGTCCTGCGCACCCCCGCGGTTGAGTTCGACGGGCAGGTCGACGACGACGACCTCGCGCGCCTGATCGCCGCCATGCGCGCCACGATGCGCGCGGCCCCCGGGGTGGGCCTCGCCGCCCCGCAGGTGGGCATCGGCCTGCGCCTGGCCGTCCTCGAGGACGCGGCGCAGGTGCGCGACGACGTCGCCCGGGCGCGCGAGCGCACCCCCACCGCATTCGAGGTGCTCATCAACCCGCGCTACGAGGCCGTGGGGCACGAGACAGCCGCCTTCTACGAGGGCTGCCTGTCCGTGCCGGGCTACCAGGCCGTCGTGGAGCGCCCGCGCCGGCTGATGCTGCGCGCGCAGGACGCGACGGGCCGGGCCACCGACCGCGAAGTGCACGGCTGGGCCGCGCGGATCGCGGCGCACGAGACGGATCACCTGGACGGCGTCCTCTGCCTGGACCGCGCCCAGCTGCGCTCGCTGGCCACCCACGAGCACGTGGCGCGCCTGTGGCCGCAGCCGACCGCTCAGCGCGCGGCGCAGGCGCTGGGCTTCGACCTGCCGCCCGGGGCGAGTCTCTAGGGCGCACGGCCGAACGCGCCGGCGGCTGCGCGCGCATTCTCACTGAGCGATAATCCATTGCCCGGGGTGACCGGCATCACGGAGGATGGGGCGCTAACCGCGGCCGCGCTCGCCACCCCGAGCCCGCCTCGGCGCCCCTCGCATCACCCGTGCACCACCCGAACCGGCGGGCAGCGTCGCCCGCCTGAGGAGAACACGTCAATGACGACACCCGTTCAGACCGGCGCCGCGCGCGCCTGGATCGTCGCCCTGTGCTGGCTGACGGTCATGTTCGAAGGCTTCGACATCGTGGCGCTGGGCGCCACGATCCCAATTCTCACCCATCCCGAGCTCGGCCACATGGACCTCACCGTGGCCAACATGACCTTCGTGTCCACCGTCTCGCTCGTCGGTGTGGGCGTGGGCGCGGCGCTCATCGGGCCCATCGCCGACCGCTTCGGCCGGCGCCTGCCGCTGCTGGCCTGCGTGGCGCTCTTCTCCGTCTTCACGCTCATCTTCCCGCTCATGCCCAACTGGGAGCTCATGGGCCTCGTGCGCTTCGTCGCGGGCCTGGGCCTGGGCGGCTGCATGCCCGTGGCCGTGTCGATCATGCAGGAGTCCGCGCCGCAGGGCCGCCGCGCCCATGCCTCCACCGTCACGATGACCGGCTATCACGCCGGCGCCGTGCTCGCCTCGCTCGGGGCGCTGGCCGTGCACACGGACTGGCACCTGCTCTTCTACGCGGGCGGCGCCCTCGGGCTCCTCTCGCTGCCGTTCATGGCCTGGAAGCTGCCGGAGACGCACCCGGCAGCGGCACGGGCCGGCGCCGCGGCGGCGCACACCCCGGCCTACCGCCTGCGCGACCTGTTCACGGACGGCCGCGCCCGCATCACCGTGGGCCTGTGGACGGGAGCCTTCATGGGCCTGCTGCTCGTCTACGGCCTCAACACGTGGCTGCCGAAGCTCATGGAGAAGGCCGGCTACAACATCTCCAGCTCGCTCGTCATGCTCTTCGTCCTCAACGTGGGCGCCATCATCGGCCTCCTCGTGGGCGGCAGGGTCGCCGACTCCCGCGGGGTCAAGGGCACGATCCTCGTGTGGTTCGGCGCCGCGGCGGTGCTCCTGGCCCTCCTGTCGATCCGCATCTCCAGCGAGCTGGGCCTCAACGCCGTCATCCTCGTCACCGGCGTCTTCGTCTTCTCCGCGCAGGTGCTCGTCTACGGGTTCGTGGGCTACCTCTACCCCCGCGACATGATCGCGACCGGCATGGGCTTCACCTCCGGCGTGGGCCGGCTGGGCGCCATTGTGGGCCCGTGGGTGACCGGCTCGCTCGTCAACGCCGGCCTGGGCTACCCGTTCGGGTTCTACTTCTTCGCCCTCGTCGCCGTGCTGGGTTTCATCGCCGTCCTCTTCATCCCCAAGCCGCGGGCCAACACCGCCGCGGCGCTGCACGCGGAGGTCGAGGCGCAGGCCCGGGGCGAGGCGCCAGCTCACGCGTCCGCGCAGCCGGAGGGTGCGGGGCCCGAGGCACGAGCCGGGCAGCCGTGAGCGAACGGGAGCCGCTCACCCCGGCCAGCGAGGCCGCAGGCCCCGACGGCGCTGCACCCTCCGCGGGGCCGGTGCGCCCCGCGGCCCTGCCCGCTGCGGCACTGTCGGACCGCACGGTCCTCGAATCGGCCGTCGAGGTGCTGCGCGCGCACGGGCTCACCACGATCTTCGGCAACCCCGGTTCGAACGAGCTGCCGTTCCTGGCCGCCCTGCCGGAGGACTTCGACTACGTGTTGGGCCTGCAGGAGGCGGTGGTGCTCGGCATGGCCGACGGGTATGCCCAGGCCAGCGGGCGGCCCGTCCTCGTCAACCTGCACGCCGCCTCCGGCACCGGCAACTCGATGGGCGCGCTGACGAATGCGCACTACGCGCACTCGCCCCTCGTCGTCATCGCGGGCCAACAGGTTCGCGCGACTGTGGGCCAGGAGGCGATGCTGGCCAACGCGGACGCAGCCCTGCTCACCCGGCCGCTGACGAAAGAGGCCGCCGAGCCGCTCAGCGCGCAGGACGTGCCGCGCGCCATCGCCCAGGCCGCGCTCGCCGCCGCCACCGCGCCCGCTGGGCCGGTCTACCTCTCGATCCCCTACGACGACTGGTCGCAGCCGGCACTCGCCTCGGATTCGCTGCTGCCGCGGCGGCGGGTCCGCAGCGCTGGGGCGCTGGGCCCCGAGCTGGCCGCGGAGCTGGCCGAGCGCCTCGCCGGGTGGTCCCGGCCCGTCCTCGTGCTGGGCCCGGATGCGGACACCCCCGCCGCGCGGGAGCGCACGCAGGCCCTCGCCGAGGCGCTGGGCGCCCCGGTGTGGACGGCGCCCTCCGCGCCGCGGCTGCCCTTCCCCACAGACCACCCGCACTACCGCGGAGTGCTGCCGCCGGGCATCGAGTCCGTGCGCGCACGACTGGCCGACCACGACGGCGTGCTCGTCATCGGCGCGCCCGTCATGCGCTACCACCGCTGGGAGCCCGCCGCCTACCTCGAACCGGGCACGGACGTCCTCCAGCTCACCGTCGACCCCGGTGAGGCGGTGCGCGCGCCCTACGGCGACGCGATCGTCTGCGACCTGGCGGAGGCGACCGCCCAGTTGGCTGCGGCCGTAGGCACCCATTCCGGCGGCAGCACCGGGCGCCAGCCGGCACCGGGACCGGAGTCGGCACCGGAGTCCGCGGCCCGGTCCGCGCCTCGGGACCCGGAGGAGCCGGCGGTGCCTGGCGCGCCGCTGACCGGCGCGGCCGTCATCGACGTGCTCAACGAGCGGGCGCGGGCGGACATCGCCTACGTCAACGAGGCGACGACGCTCGACGTGCTCGCCCCGGACCGGCTCCTCGTCACCCGGGCGGGGCAGTACATGTTCCCGGCCTCCGGCGGCCTGGGCTTCGGCATGGCCGCCGCTGTGGGAGCGGCGCTCGCGCGCCCGGAGGACACGGTCGTGGGGATCATCGGCGACGGCAGCGCACACTACGCCATTACGGCGCTCTACACCGCGGCACAGCGGGCCACCCGCACCGTCTTCGTCATCGTGGACAACGCCTCCTACGGTGCGCTGCGCGGCTTCGCCCGCGCGCTGCGCGCCGAACGGGCGCCGGGGCTCGACCTGCCCGGCCTCGACCTCGCGGCGATCGCGCGCGGGTACGGCGTGCCCGCGGAGGTCGTCACCACGCGCGAGGCCCTGCGCGAGGCCTACGGCCGGGCGCTCGAGGCGGGCGGCCCGGTGGTCATCGTGGCGAAGGTATCGCCCTAGCCGCACCGACCCGCACGGCCCCGCTCGGGCCCGCAGGCTCCGACGGCCCCGCGGACGCGCGGCTGCCCCAGAGCTCCACCCGCCGCGCACAGCGCACTGCGCGCCGCGCACAGCACATCGCGCACCATCCGAACCGAACGCAGCCCCACCCCTACGGAGGAGACACCATGGCACTGCTCGATCCCGCCACCTGGGAGAACAAGATTGCCGCGGGCGGCTGGCAGACAGGGGGCGGCGGCGTGCTCGACGTCGTCGAGCCCGCCACCGGCCACGTGCTCGGCCACGTGGGCGCGGCCACCGCCGACGACGCCTACGCCGCGGCCCGCCGCGCCGCGGTCGCTCAGCGCGAATGGGCGGCCGCGCCCCCGGAGGCGAGGGCCGCCGTCCTGCGCCGGGCCGGCCTGCTCTTCGAGGAGCACGCGGCGGAGATCCAGCGCTGGATCGTGCGCGAATCGGGGGCCATCGAGCCCAAGGCACAGCTCGAGACGCACACGGCGGCCAGCGAGTGCTTCGATGCCTCGGGCCTGCCGCACCTGGGGCAGGGGGAGGTGCTGCTCAGCGACGAGGCGCGCTGGTCGTTCGCCCGCCGGCGCCCGGTGGGCGTGGTCTCCGTCATCGCGCCGTTCAACTTCCCCCTCATCCTCTCCATTCGCGCCGTGGCCCCCGCGCTGGCCTGCGGCAACGCGGTGCTGCTCAAGCCGGACCCGCGCACCGCGGTGAGCGGCGGCGTGGTGCTCCAGCGCGTCTTCGAGGAGGCGGGCCTGCCCGCGGGCCTGCTCCAGACGCTGCCCGGCGGGGCCGAGGTGGGAGCCGCGGTGGTGGACGCCCCGGAGGTGGGCCTCATCGCGTTCACCGGGTCCACCGCCGCCGGCCGGAGGATCGGCGAGGCGGCCGGCCGCCTTCTCAAGCCCGCCCACCTGGAGTTGGGCGGCAACAACGCGCTCATCGTGCTGCCGGGTGCGGACCTCGACAGGGCGGTCTCCGCGGCTGCGTTCGGCTCCTTCATGCACCAGGGCCAGATCTGCATGACGACGGGGCGCCACCTGGTCCACGAATCGCTCTTCGACGACTACGTCGAGGCGCTGGCGGACAAGGCGAAGAACCTGCCGGTGGGCGACCCGCACACCGAGCCGGTGGCGCTCGGGCCCCTCATCGACGAGCAGCAGGCGGCCCACGCTCAGGAGCTCGTCGACGATGCGGTCGACTCCGGGGCGCGCGTGGCCGCCGGTGGCTCGCGCAGCGGCCTGCTGTTCGAGCCCACCGTGCTCACCGACCTCACCCCGGACACCCGCGCCTGGAAGGAGGAGATCTTCGGCCCCGTGGCACCGGTGATGTCGTACGCGACGCTCGACGAGGCCGTGGACCTCGCCAACGCCTGCGAGTACGGACTCTCGATCGGCATCCTGGGACCCGTGGGCGAGGCGATGAAGGCCGCCGACCGGCTGGACTCCGGCAAGGTCCACATCAACGAGCAGACCGTCTCCGATGAGTCCGCGGCGCCGTTCGGCGGCACGAAGGACTCGGGCAACGGCACGCGGATCGGGGGCATGCACAACAACCTCGAGACGTTCACCGAGGTCCAGTGGCTCACCGTCCGGCCGGAGATCGCGGACTACCCGTTCTGAGCACCCGGGCGGGCGCCGTCGCGCTCGCCCGCCCACTGGGCGGCCAGGCGGACCGCGGCATCGGCGCCGCCCCAGCCGGCATAGTCCCCGACCCGCTCGAGCACGTCGAAGGCCAGCCCGCCCATCGTGGGCGTGCAGAAGTGCAGGAGCTCGCCCCCGGCGTCGCGGACGTAGAGGATGCCGAGCTCCCGCCAGCGGCCCAGGACCGCCTCGGAGAGGCCGAAGCGGGCGGCGAGGTCCGCGTAGTAGTTGGCCGGGATGGCCAGCGGTTCGACGCCCGCGTCGCGTGCGGCGCGCGCCGCGGCCAGCGCGTCGGGTACGCGCAGGGCGAGGCGGTCGGGGAATGCGGCGGACCCGAGGGCGGGCGGGAGCAGGTCGAGCACCCACCGCGTGCCGCGCCGGGGCGACTCGAGCGCCTGCGCGGTCACGAGCCCGCGGAGGGTGGCCACATCCTGGGGCGCCGCGCGTTCGAGCAGCAGCGCGGATTCGAGCAGCAGCGCCGTGGCCTCGAACGCATCCCGGGATTCCGCAAACCCCACGTGGTCGAATCCCGCCCTCGCGCTGGGGCCGCACCCCAGGCGTGCCGCTGAGTCCTCCGCCGCGCCGAACCCGCGGGTCCAGCCCGCCAGACCCGGGTCGACGAAGGCCAGGCGTCGCGAGCCCGCCCACACGCCGGGCAGACCGCCCGTGCCGCCGTTGGCGCGCGGGGTGGGGGCGGCGCCCAGTTCCCGGGCCCGGCGCTGGGCGCGCTCCGCATCGGCGACGACCACCGCCACCGAGGCGATGCGCGTGCCGGCGTCCGCGCGCGGCGAGACCACGATGCGTGCCTCACCGGGCGGGGTCTCACCGGGTGGGGTCTTAGAGGGTCGGGTCTCAGCGGGTACCCCGGGCTCGGCCGCGGTCCCGGTCCCGGACCCGGCCTCGGTCGCCGTTCGGGCCCCGGCGCCGGCTGACTCACCGGGGCCGCGGAACAGCAGCTGCGAGGAGCGGGGGTGGCGCCCCACGAGCGCGAACCCGAGGCCGGCGAGCACCGCCGCCAGCGCATCGGGCCGGTCGGTGACGAGCTCGACGTGGTCGAGCGCCTCGACGGGCTCGATCGCCTCGAGCCCGCTCAGCAGCGCGCGCAGCTCGGGGTCGAGCCGCACGTCAGCGCGGGCGCGCTGCTGGAGCCAGCGCAGCGAGCGGGCGGCATCGACCGCGGTGATCCGGGGGTCGGCCTGGCGGAAGGCATCGTTGAAGACCTCGAGGGAGAGCGGCCCGCGGTAGCCGGTGCGCAGCAGGCGCACCGTGAAGTCGACGAGGTCGAAGGCGCCCTCACCGGGGAACACGCGGTGGTGGCGCGACCAGGCCAGGACCTCCATGCCCTGCGGCCGCCCGTCGGCCAGCTGGACGAAGAAGATCCGCTCGCCCGGAATGTCCTCGATGCCGGACGGGTCGTCGCCGCGGGAGAGGATGTGGAACGAATCGAGGCACACGCCTACAGCGGGATGGTCCGCGGCCCGCACGAGCTCCCAGCTGTGCCGGTACGTGCTCACGTGGGTGCCCCAGGCCAGTGCCTCGTAGGCGATGCGCTTGCCGTGCGCGGCGGCCAGGTCGCCCGCCCGGCGCAGCTGGGAGGCGAAGACGGCATCGTCGGCCACCGGCGCCTCGCCCGCGTTCGAGCACACGAGCAGCGTGTCGATTCCGAGCTCGTCCATGAGCGCGAGCTTCGCCTCGAGGCGGTCCAGGTTCGTCTCGAATGCGGTCTCGCCCACTCCCTCGAGGTCAGGGAAGGGCTGGTAGAGGTCCAGGCGCAGGCCCAGCCGCTCCGCGCGCTCGCGCACCTGGGCCGGGCTCAGGGCGCAGACCACCAGGTCCTGCTCGAACAGCTCCACACCGTCGAACCCGGCAGCGGCGCACGCCTCGAGCTTCTCCTCGAGCGTGCCGGACACGCATACGGTGGCAATCGAGGTCCTCGTCGCGTCTCCCTCGCGTGGGCTTCCGGGCGGCGGTGGCCGGGCCGGCCCGGACGCCGTGCGGCGCTTGGCCGCTGCTGCGCCGCGGTGGCCGCGGACGCTTCCCCCGGCATCGTCGCACAGCCGGCGGACCCGGCGCCCGCCGAGGGCAGCTCGACCAAGGGCAGCTCGGACGGGGGCGAGGCTCCACGGCGGCACGGGCCTGCCCTCCTGGCGGCGAGCCCCTGGGGGCCCACGCGGAATATCCGCACGGACCCGCCGGTTGCCGCCCACATGAAGACTCTGACGCTGGCCGCGGGCTGCTTCTGGTGCCTCGAGGCCGTCTACAGCATGACCCGCGGCGTGGAGAGCGTGGTCTCCGGCTACACCGGCGGGCACACGCCGCAGCCGGACTACTACTCGGTGTGCTCGGGCACCACGGGGCACGCGGAGGCCATGCAGGTGACGTTCGACCCGGAGGTCATCCCGGAGGACGTGATCCTGGGCATCTTCTTCACCACCCACGACCCCACGAGCCTCAACCGGCAGGGCAACGACGTGGGCACCCAGTACCGCTCCGCGATGTTCTACCGCGATGAGCAGGAGAAGGAGTACTTCGCCGCGCAGATCGAGAAGTGGCAGGAGCTCTTCAGCCGGCCCATCGTCACGACGCTGGAGCCGCTGGGCGAGTTCTTCCCCGCCGAGCCGGTCCACCAGCAGTTCTACGACAACAACCCCGGCAACGGCTACTGCACGTTCATCATCGACCCGAAGGTCGCCAAGGCACGCCGGCAGTGGGCAGAATGGGTGGCGTGACTGTGAACCCAGCGAACCCCGCCGCCGCCGGCGCACACGGCGCGCCCAGTGAAGACGCTGCTGCCCGCGCCGACCGGGCGGCCGGGCCGGGCCTCAAGGGCTCCGACCGTCCCCGCGGGACCGCGCGCGCAAGCGCTCCGGCGCATTTCGACGATCCCGTCCTCGACTCGATGGCCCGCCGCCGGTCGATCTCCTCCGTGGGCCCGGGCGCCCCCAGCGATGAGGAGCTCAAGGAGCTGCTGGCCGCCGTGACGCCCGTGGCGGACCACAAGGCGCTGCGGCCCTGGCGCCTCATCACCCTGCGCGGCGACGATCGCCTGCGCCTGGGCGAGGCCCTCGACGAAGCATCCGGCACGCAGCGCGAGCCCGGTGAGATCAACCGCAAGCCCCTCCGCTCGGACCTGCTCATCGCCGTCGTCGCGAAGCTCACCGAGCACCCGAAGGTGCCCGCCTGGGAGCAGCTGGCCACCGCCGCCGGTGCCGCCCACCTGCTCGAGCTCGCACTGTGGCAGGCGGGGTGGGGCGTCATGTGGCGCTCCGGGCTGGCCACGGATGCGGAGCCCGTCCGCGCCGCCCACGGCCTCGCCGCGGACGAGCAGCTGCTGGGCTGGCTCTATGTGGGCTCGGTGGACGACTACTTCAAGAAGAAGCTCGCGCAGTCCAGCCGGCCCCCGCTCGATCCGGAGCAGTTCCTCAGCCGGTTCGGCGAGTGAGCCCGGCGGGCCGGGCCCGCGAGGCCGGCACGCCGCGCGCGACTCGGGGGGCGTCTCCCGCCCCGCCCATTCCCGCGGACATCTGGGTGCTCGTAGGGGCTGCGTTCATCGTCGCGATCGGCTACGGCATCGTCGCGCCGGTGCTGCCGCAGTTCGCGGAGTCCTTCGGCCTGGGCGTGACCGCCTCGTCGATCGTCGTGAGCGCCTTCGCGTTCTTCCGGCTCGTCTCCGCCCCCGCGGGCGGCCGGTTCGTCAACCGGTTCGGCGAGCGCCCCGTCTACGTCATCGGCCTCCTCATCGTCGCCGCCTCGACGTTCGCCGTAGCGCTCTCGCAGTCCTACTGGCAGCTCCTGCTGTTCCGCGGCCTGGGCGGCCTGGGCTCGACGATGTTCACGGTCTCCGCGATGGCGCTCATCGTGCGCATGTCGCCGCCGCGGGCCCGCGCGCGCAGCACCGGGCTCTACGCCACGTCGTTCCTGCTGGGCAACATCGCAGGCCCGGTGCTGGGCGGCTTCATGGCGGGCCTGGGCATGCGGGTGCCGTTCGTCATCTACGCCGTGGGCCTCGTCATCGCAGCAGCCGTCGTGCGCCTCAAGCTCGGCAGCGCGGGCGCCAGGCCGGTGGCCGCGCCCGGCACCGGGGACGGTGCCGCCCCCACGGCCGCTGCGCCGCCCGCCGCCGAGGC
>NZ_WWEQ01000039.1 GCF_009857845.1 Brevibacterium rongguiense
GGCGCCGGCCCCAACAGCGGCACCCGCTCCGGCACCCGCGGCCGCGGCGCCGGTGGCCCCGCTCGGCTGCGAGCCGCGCGGCTCGGCTTCGCGCACCGGGGCGTCGTCGACCCGCGGCTGCACCGCGGTCTGCGATCCCTGGGCCTGCGCGGCCTTCGAGTTCGGCCCGGAGATGCGCACCTGCTTCTTCGGCGGCGCACCCGGGCCCTTCTTCGCACCGTCGCGCTCCGCTCCCGAGGCACCCGCTGGCCGCTCCTCGCGGGCGCCGGCGCCCGCAGTGGCGCCACCGTCAGATTCCGATGCCTCGGATGCGCCCGGCCTGCCGGCCGGCATCGCGATCGTGCGTGCGTCGGCGTTGCCGGACTTGCCGCCCGCCTCCTCCGCAGCCTCGCGGCCGCCGGCCGCCGGTGCCTCGGGGGCCCGCTGTGCGGACTTCGCCGCGGGGGCGGGCTCGGAATCGCCGGCGCGCTTGGCCTCGGCCGATTTCGACTCCGCCGATTTCGACTCCGTGCCCTGGGAGCCGCGCATGCCGTACTGCGGCCGCTTGGGCTTGCCGGGCTTGCCCGCAGCGGGACCGTCGCCGGTGCCCTGTTCGCCTTCGCGCTGGGGGCGGGGGCCCTCGGTGTCCTGGTCGGAGGGCTTGGCGCCCCCGGCGGTCAGTCGCGTGGACCCCGCCGAGGTGCGCAGGACCTTGCCGGGCTTCTGCTCGTCGTCGCTCACTGCTGCTCTTCACCTTCGCTTCCGGCCTCAGCCTCAGGGGTGTCGGTTCCATCCGCCGCACCGGGCCCATCGGGCGACTCGGCCGCGCCCTCGTCGACGACGGCCCGGACCTCGGCGACCTCGGCCTCCGAGGCCACGTCCTGCGCCGCCTCAAGCGCCTGCTCGTCGACCGGGGTCTCGGCCTCGTCCTCGACGATCTGCTCCGGGCCGCGGGTTACGGCAATGATACGGTCCTTCTTCCCGGGCTTGGCGAACACCACGCCCATGGTGTTGCGGCCCTTGGCGGGCACCTCGTCGATCGCCGAGCGCACCACCTTGCCGCGCTCCATGACGACGAGGACCTGCTCGCCCTCGCCCACGATGAGGCCGCCCACCAGGTCTCCGCGCTGCTCGGTGACCTTGGCGACCTTGATTCCGTAGCCGCCGCGGCCCTGCACGCGATACTCCTCGACGGGGGTCCGCTTGGCGTAGCCGCCCTCGGTGACGACGAAGACGAACGTGCCCGGCGTGAGGACGTCCATGGCGAGCAGCTCGTCGTCGTCCTTGAACTTCATGCCGGTGACGCCGGACGTCGCGCGGCCGGTGGGCCGGATCGTCGAGTCATCGGCGGTGAAGCGGATCGACATGCCCTTGCGGGAGATGAGCAGCAGGTCGTCATCGGCCATGACGAGACGGGCGGAGACGAGCTCGTCGGCCCGGCCCTGCTCGTCCTCGCGCAGGTTGATCGCGATGACGCCGCCCGTGCGGTTCGAGTCGTACTCGGACAGGCGCGTCTTCTTCACGAGCCCCGAGCGGGTGGCGAGCACCAGGTAGTCGGCGGCCTCGTAGTCGCGGGTGGAGAGCACCTGGGCGATCGTCTCGCCCGGCTGCAGCGCGAGCAGGTTCGCCACGTGCTGGCCCTTCGCATCGCGCGAGCCCTCCGGCAGCTCGTAGGCCTTCGCGCGGTAGACGCGCCCCGTGTTCGTGAAGAACAGCAGCCAGTTGTGCGTCGAGGTGACGAAGAAGTGGTCGACGACGTCGTCCCCGCGCAGCTTGGCGCCCGTGATGCCCTTGCCGCCCCGGTGCTGGGCGCGGTAGAGCGCGGACTGGGTGCGCTTGGCGTACCCCCCGCGGGTGATCGTGACGACGACCTCCTCCTCCGGGATGAGGTCCTCCATCGACACATCGCCGTCGAAGCCGGCGAGGATCTTCGTGCGGCGGTCATCGCCGTAGCGGTCGACGATCTCGGCCAGTTCCTCGGAGACGGTCTCACGCTGGCGGTCCTCGCTGGCGAGGATCGCGTTGTACTCCTTGATGAGCTGCTCGATCCGCGCGGCCTCCTCCTCGATCTTCTGCCTCTCAAGGGCCGCGAGGCGGCGCAGCTGCAGGTCGAGGATCGCGTTGGCCTGGATCTCGTCGACCTCGAGCAGCTCCATGAGGCCGGTGCGGGCCTCCTCGGAGCTGGGCGAGCGCCGGATGAGGGCGATGACCGCATCGAGGGCGGAGAGCGCCTTGAGGTAGCCGCGCAGGATGTGGGCGCGCTCCTCGGCCTTGCGCAGGCGGTAGCGGGTGCGGCGCACGATGACGGTGATCTGGTGCTTGACCCACAGGCGCAGGAACGCGTCGAGGGAGAGCGTGCGCGGCACGTTGTCCACGAGCGCGAGCATGTTCGCGGAGAAGTTCTCCTGCAGCGAGGTGTGCTTGTAGAGGTTGTTGAGCACCACCTTCGCCACGGCGTCGCGCTTGAGGACGATGACGAGGCGCTGGCCGGTGCGGCCGGAGGACTCGTCGCGCAGGTCGGCGATGCCGGCGACCTTGCCGTCCTTGACGTAGGAGGCGATCTTCGTGGCCAGCGTGTCCGGGTTGACCATGTAGGGCAGCTCGGTGACGACCAGGCAGGTGCGCCCCTGGATCTCCTCGACCTCCACGACGGCGCGCTGGGTGATCGAGCCGCGCCCGGTCCGGTAGGCGTCCTCGATCCCGGAGTGGCCGAGGATCGTCGCCCCGCCCGGGAAGTCGGGGCCCTTGACGAGGCCGATGAGCGCGTCGAGCGCCTCCTCGCGGCTCGCCTCGGGATGGGAGAGCAACCACTGAGCGCCGGCGGCGAGCTCGCGCAGGTTGTGCGGCGGGATGTTCGTCGCCATGCCCACGGCGATGCCGGCGGAGCCGTTGGCCAGCAGGTTGGGGATGCGCGAGGGGAGGTAGACGGGCTCGAGGTTGCGCCCGTCGTAGTTCTCCTGGAAGTCGACCGTGTCCTCTTCGATATCGCGGACCATCTCCATGGCCAGCGGGGCCATGCGGCACTCGGTGTAGCGGGGGGCCGCCGCGCCGTCGTCGCCGGCGGAGCCGAAGTTGCCCTGCCCGGCCACGAGCGGATAGCGCAGCACCCACGGCTGGACGAGGCGGACCAGCGCATCGTAGATCGCGGAGTCACCGTGGGGGTGATACTGGCCCATGACGTCGCCCACGACGCGCGCGCACTTGGAGAAGTTGCGGTCCGGCCGGTAGCCGTCGTCGAACATCGCGTAGATGATCCGGCGGTGCACCGGCTTGAGGCCATCGCGCACGTCGGGCAGGGCGCGGCCCACGATCACGCTCATCGCGTAGTCGAGGTAGGAGCGCTGCATCTCCAGGTTGAGGTCCACCTGCTCGATGCGGGAGAGGACATCGCCCGCGGCGCCCGCGCCGCCCTGCGGTTCCGCGCCCTCGGGCTGGGTGTTCTCGGTCTCGTCGGCCACGCCTGTGCCGCCCTTTCGCTGTTCGTCCCGCGCCCCTGCGCGGCTGGGTCAGTGTGCGCTCGCGCGCGCAGCCCGCTCCCCCGGCGGGGGCGCGGGCGGATGGTCACACGTCGAGGAAGCGCACGTCCTTCGCGTTCTCCTGGATGAAGCGCTTGCGGGAGTCGACGTCCTCGCCCATGAGGACGGTGAAGATCTCGTCGGCGAGGATCGCGTCCTCCAACTCCACCTGCTTGAGCAGGCGGGTGTCCGGATTCATCGTCGTCTCCCACAGCTCGTGGTAGTTCATCTCGCCCAGGCCCTTGTAGCGCTGGATGCCCTGCTGGTTGGGCAGCCGGCGCCCGGCGGCGCGGCCCTCGGCCAGCAGCCGGTCGCGCTCGGCGTCCGTGTAGGCGTACTGGTCCTCCGCGTTCGTCCACTTGATGCGGTAGAGCGGCGGATTGGCCAGGTACACGTAGCCCTGCTCCACCAGCGGCTTCATGTAGCGGAAGATGAGCGTGAGCAGCAGCGTCGTGATGTGCTGGCCGTCCACGTCGGCATCGGCCATGAGGATGATCTTGTGATACCGCAGCCGGGACATGTCGAACTCGTCGCCGATCCCGGTGCCGAACGCCGTGATCATCGACTGGACCTCGTTGTTGGCCAGCGCCCGGTCCAGCCGGGCCTTCTCCACGTTGAGGATCTTGCCGCGCAGGGGCAGGATCGCCTGGGTCTCCGGGTCCCGGCCCTGGACGGCGGAGCCACCGGCGGAATCGCCCTCGACCATGAAGATCTCGCTGATCGCGGGGTTCTTCGACTGGCAGTCGCGCAGCTTGCCCGGCATTCCCGAGGTCTCGAGGAGGCCCTTGCGGCGGGTCGCCTCGCGCGCCTTGCGGGCGGCGAGCCTGGCCTGCGAGGCCTGGATGGCCTTGCGCACCACATCCTTGGCCTGGTTGGGGTTGGACTCCATCCAGTGGCCCAGCTCATCGCGCACCACCCGCTGGACGAACGTCTTGGCCTCGGAGTTGCCGAGCTTCGTCTTCGTCTGCCCCTCGAACTGGGGCTCGCCCAGCTTGATCGAGATGACGGCGGTCAGGCCCTCGCGGACATCGTCGCCCGTGAGGTTGATGTCCTTCTCCTTGAGCAGCTTCTGCTCGCGCGCATAGGCATTGATGAGGCTGGTCAGCGCGGTGCGGAAGCCCTCCTCGTGCGTACCGCCCTCGTGGGTGTTCACCGAATTGGCGTACGAGTGGACGGACTCCGTGTAGGCGGTGGTCCACTGCATCGCGACCTCGAGGGCGATGAGCTGGTCCTTGTCCTCGGACTCGAACGCGATGACGTCCGGGTTGATCGCCTCGGACTTCTTCTGCCCGTTGAGGTACTCGACGTAGTCGAGCAGGCCGTTCTCGTAGCGGTAGGTCACCTCGCGCGGCTTGAACTCGGCGTCCTCGTCGTGGAGCTGGACGTCGTCGTCGTTGACCTCCGGGCGGCGCTCGTCGCGCAGGGTGAGCGTGAGGCCCTTGTTGAGGAACGCGGTCTGCTGCAGGCGGGCGCGCACCGTCTCATAGCTGAAGGCGACCGTCTCGAAGATCTCCTCGTCCGGCCAGAACGTGATGGTCGTCCCGGTATCGGACACGGGCTCGCCCTGGGCGACCTCCGCCGTCGGCACGCCGCGCACATAGTCCTGCGTCCAGACGCTGCCCTCCGTGTGCACCTCCGCGAAGAGCCGGGAGGACAGGGCGTTGACGACCGAGGAGCCCACGCCGTGCAGGCCGCCGGAGACCGCGTAGCCGCCGCCGCCGAACTTGCCGCCGGCGTGGAGGATGGTGAGCACCACCTGGAGGGTGGAGACGCCCTCCGAGGGGTGGAGGCCCACCGGGATGCCGCGGCCGTCGTCGACGACGCGCACTCCGCCGTCGGCCAGCAGCGTCACCCGGATGTGGGAGGCGTAGCCGGCCAGCGCCTCGTCGACGCTGTTGTCGACGATCTCGTAGACGAGGTGGTGGAGGCCGCGCTCCGAGGTGGAGCCGATGTACATGCCCGGCCGCTTGCGAACCGCCTCCAGCCCTTCGAGGACGGTGATATCGCTCGCGTCATAGTGCGGGTTGTCATCAACAGCCATGGGTCTCCTTGCTCAGTGGGCGCCTGCCTGTGCGATTCTACCGCGCGCGGGGCCCGGATTGCGCCAATCGGGCGGTGACTGTGGACGCGGATTCGCCCCTATCCGCCCGCAGGCGCCGATTTCCGGCGCTCGGGGAGCCTCGGCCGTAGGGGATCTCATGGCCAGGCCCGCAACAGCGCCTGCGCGGCTCTCACACGATCGAGGCGAACGCCCATCCGGCCGCGGCGATGCAGGCCGCGATGACGAGGGCCATGAGGAGGAGCCACACCGCCGCCGGCACTCCGGTCGCGCGGGCCATGAGCGCGGCATCGCTGTCGCCCGTCCGGCCGCGGGCGTGGGCGCGCAGCACGTTGCCGAAGCCGCGCAGGGAGCCCACGAGGAAGTACGCGCCCACGCCGCCCACCACGGAGCTCAGCCAGGCACCGGGCAGCCAGCCCAGCGCGCCGATCCCGAGCGCCAGCACGATGAGCACCGTCAGCCAGGTCAGCGCCCCGCGCATGAAGATGAGCGAGACCACGAGGACGAGCAGGCTGAGCGCCAGGGCCGTGCCCGCCCTGCCCCACAGCGCGGCGGCCACGAGTGCGGCGCCGTAGATCGCCGGCGCCGGATACCCGAAGAACGTGGAGAACGGCGCCGATGCGCGCGTGCCCGTCGAGGTCGTGAGTCCGGCGTGGTCGCCGGAGATCCGGATGCCCACGACCCGGCGGCCGGTGAGCAGCCCGGCGAGCCCGTGGCCCAGCTCGTGGACGACCGTGACGACGAGCCCGCTGTAGGCCCAGACCGCGCGCGGCAGGACCAGCAGCGCGGCGACGACGGCGGCAAGGCCCACCGCGAAGGCCGCGGATTCGTCGACCGGGGTGGGCTGGAGGGAAGCGGCGCAGATGCGCTCCAGGATCGGCGGCATCCGCTCAGGCTAGCGACTCAACCATAGGTATCCCTGGGTCCGCGCCCGCGCACCGAGCGCCGCCCGTGCTTCCACGACCGCTGGGCCGGGCCCAGGATCGTGATCTCGTCGATGACCCGCCGCCCCAGCTCGCGCTCGAGCCGGTCGAGCAGCGCCTGGGACATGAGCCGCAGCTGGGTGGCCCAGGTCGTGGACGAGGCCCGGACGACGAGCGCCGGCGGATCGCACGTCTCCGGTTCGCAGTGCGCCGCGACGTCCTGGCCGACGAGCTCCGGCCAGCGGCCCATGAGCGCGCCCACGTCCAGCGACGCGCGCCAGCCCCGCGCCTGGGTGAGCGTGCGGATCTCGGCGACCAGCGGCTTCGGGTCCCGCGCATCGGCCCCGGCCCCCGTATAGGAGACCTCCGCGATGCTGCGCACGGTCCGGCGCAGGCTGCCCGTGTACCGCCCCGCGGCCACGTCGCCCATGCGCCGGACCCGGTCGAGGGCCTCGAGGGCGGCGATGGGCGTCCCCGCCGGCTCAGCCATCGCCGTCCTCGCCGCGCGCCGCCGTCAGCTCGTCGAGGTCGACGACGCGTCCGCTCAGGTTGGCCGGGATGTCCCCGGCGACGGCGGCCGTGATGAGCACCTGCTCCGCCGGGGCCACGAGCTCGGCCAGCCGCTCGCGGCGGGCGGCGTCGAGCTCCGCGAAGACATCGTCGAGGACAAGCACGGGCTGCTCCGCCGGATCGTCGGAATCGCCGGTGAGCACGCGCCAGCCCGCGAGGCGCAGGCCGAGCGCCAGCGACCAGGACTCGCCGTGGGAGGCATAGCCCTTGGCCGGCACGCCCCCGATCGTGAGCTCCACATCGTCGCGCTGCGGGCCCACGAGGGTGAGGCCGCGCTCGATCTCCGGGCGCCGCCGGCGGGCCAGCGCGTCGACGATGACCTCCTCGGCCGCGGCGGCATCGGCCACGCCGGCGTAGTCGATCCGCGAGGCGTAGACGGCCTGGGCGCTGCGCCGCTCCTCCTTGGCACCGGCGGCCAGCACCGCGAAGTCCGCGCTGAGCGGGGCGGCCAGCCGCTCGAGCAGCGCGCGGCGGCCCAGCACGAGCTGCGCGGCGGCCTGCGCGAACGCCCGATCCCAGATCTCCAGCGTCGCCTCGAGGGACTCGTCGGGCTGCGCGCGCAGGGACTTGAGCAGGGCGTTGCGCTGGCGCAGTGCGCGGTCGAAGTCGCTGATGACCGCGGCGTAGCGCGGGGCGCCGGTGACGAGGAGGGCGTCGAGGTAGGCGCGCCGCTCCGCGGGCTCCCCCTTGACCAGGCCCAGGTCCTCGGGAGCGAAGACGACGCACGGCAGCAGGCCCAGCAGCTCGCGGGTGCGCACGCCCTGGCGGTTGATGCGCGCCGTGTTCGCGCCTCGGGCCCGGACCGTGACCTCCAGGGTGACCTGGCGGCGGCCCCGGTGGGCGAGTGCGGAGACGGTGGCCTGCTCACGGCCGGCGCGCACGAGCGGCAGGTCCTGGGAGACACGGTGCGAGGACAGCGAGGACAGGTAGCCCAGCGACTCGACGAGGTTGGTCTTGCCCCACCCGTTCGGTGCGGCGAACGCCGTCACCCCCGGCTCGAGCTCCAGGTCGAGCAGCGCATAGGAGCGGAAGTCACGCAGTGAAAGCCGCGAGACCCACATCAGAACCTGAGGATGGGCATGAGCAGGTAGCGGTAGGACGGGTCGTACTCGCCGTCGGGGGCGGACTGCCCCGTGATGACGACCGGCTTCTTGGGCTCGGTGAGCGAGAAGCGGACGAACGGCGCGTCGATCTGCGCGAGGCCCTCGGAGATGAAGTGCGGGTTGAAGCCCGTCGTGATGTCCTCGCCCTCGATCTGCGCCTGCAGCGCCTCGGTGGCCTGGGCGTCGTCGCCGGCACCGGCGCGCAGCACCAGGGAGCCGTCTGCGAACTCGAACTTGATGGGCGTGTTGCGCTCCGCGACGAGGGAGACGCGCCGCACGGCCTCGCGCAGCGCCGAGGTCTCGAGCACCGCGGTGATCCCGACCTCCTTGGGGAAGAGCGAGCGCACCTTCGGGTAGTCGCCCTCGACGAGCAGCGAGGTGGTGACGCGGCCGTTGCCGCTGAAGGCGAACATGTCCTTGCCGCCGGACTCGGCGAGGGCGATCTCCACGTCGCCGCTCATGGCCTTCGCGGCATCGCCGAGGGTGCGCCCGCGCACCAGGGCCGTGGCGGAGACGTCGGGGCGGCGCGGGTTCCACGTGAACTCGCGCACCGCCAGGCGGTAGCGGTCGGTCGCCAGCAGGGTCACGGTGTCGCCCTCGATCTCGACGCGCACCGCGGTGAGGATCGGCAGCGTCTCGTCCTTCGACGTCGCGATGCCCACCTGGGACACGGCGTGCTGGAACTCCGAGGACGCGATGACCCCGGTGGTGTCCGGCACGGTGGGCAGGCTCGGGTAGTCCTCGACCGGCATGGTCATGAGGGAGAAGCGCGACGAGCCGCAGGTCAGATCGACCTTCGTGCCGTTGAGCTCGAGGGTGACGGGCTGGGCCGGCAGCGCGCGGGCGATGTCCGCGAGCAGCTTGCCGGAGACGAGGAACGTGCCGGGGGCCTCGACCTCGGCGGAGATCTCCGCCCGGGACGAGACCTCGTAGTCGAAGACCGCGAGCTGGACCGTGCCATCGGCCTGCGCGGTGACGAGGATGCCGGTGAGCACCGGAACCGCGGGGCGCTGCGGCAGGGACTTCGTCGCCCAGGTGACGGCGTCGGCGAGGACGTCGCGCTCGACCTTGAACTTCACAGGGGCTTCGGCGTTCACATCTCTCCTGGTCATCAGGTTTCCAAGCGGCAGCGCAGGCCACCGGACCGGGCCGCCGGAGCGCACAGGCGCGTGGCGGCGGGCAGCTGGGGGCATGCGACGACAGCCGACTTTACACGATGCCCGGCGTGTCCCGTTGGCGCAGTGCGCCGTCCGTGATGGACTGTGCCGTTGCAGTGAGCGCCGATGTTCGAATCAGCCCCTCGAGCTCCCGGTCGAGTGCGCGCAGTCGAATCGCGTGCGCAGCCCGGACGAGCCCCCGGGCCGAGCAGTGTGCGGCGCGCCCTCTTCTTCGTCATGTGAGTACAGCAGAAGTATTAGCACCTGTGGAAGCTGTGTAATCACATCGCTGTCATCGGGTGTTCATGCGGCCAAGCGGCCGGCGGGCCCGGTGGACGGCGTGTGGAGAACGGCGCCCGGGGCAGGGGACGATTGTGAGTTACACCGATGTGCCTCCACACCCGTCCACCGGGGCGACGCCGTGCGTTCATTCACCGTACCCAGGATGTGAGCCGTTTCCCACAGGGTTGTCCACACGTGTGGACGCGGCGGATCATAGCCGATGCTGTTGTTTGATCCTGTTTGTGAGCTCGGTGACCTGGGTGTAGAGCGCCCGCCGCTCGGCCATCTGGGTTCGAATCTTCTTGTTCGCGTGCATGACCGTCGTGTGATCGCGCCCGCCGAACTCCTGGCCGATCTTGGGCAGGGAGAGGTCGGTGAGCTCGCGGCACAGGTACATCGCGATCTGCCGCGCGGTGGTGAGCGTGCGCGAGCGGGAGGTGCCCTGGAGGTCTTCGAGGGTGAGGCTGAAGTACGCCGCCGTCTGGCCCATGATGTCCGTGGCCGTGATCTCCGGGGTGTCGTCGTGGGTGATGAAGTCCTTGAGCACGGCCTCGGCGAGCCCCACGTCGATGACCTGGTCGTTGAGATTGGCGAAGGCGGTCACCCGGATGAGCGCGCCCTCGAGTTCGCGGATGTTCGACGAGACGCGCGAGGCGATGTACTCGAGCACGTCGTCGGGCACCGCGAGCGACTCCGCCTTCGCCTTGTTGCGCAGAATCGCGATGCGGGTCTCGAGGTCCGGCGGCTGCACATCGGTGAGCAGGCCCCACTCAAAGCGCGAGCGGAGCCGCTCCTCGAAGCCCTTGAGCATCTTGGGCGGCTGGTCCGAGGTGATGACCACCTGCTTGTGCTCGTTGTGCAGTGCGTTGAACGTGTGGAAGAACTCCTCGACCGTGGCATCCTTGCCCTGGAGGAACTGGATGTCGTCGATCATGAGCAGGTCGACCTCGCGGTAGCGGCGCTGGAAGGCCGGGCGCAGCGAGTTCGATGTCGTCGACGAGCCGATCGTGTTGATGAAGTCGTTGACGAACTCCTCGCTGGAGACGTAGCGAACGCGGATGTTGGGGAACAGCTGCGCGGCATAGTGGCCGATCGCGTGCAGCAGGTGGGTCTTGCCCAGGCCGGAGTCGCCGTAGATGAAGAGGGGGTTGTAGGCCTTCGCCGGCGCCTCCGCCACCGCGAACGCGGCAGCGTGGGCGAAGCGGTTCGAGGCGCCGATCACGAACGTCTCGAACGTGTACTTGGGGTTGAGCTGGGCACCCGCGGACGCCTCGTCGGCCCCCGCCATGGCGGGCACCCGGCCCTCCGGGCCGCCGTCGCCCGAGGCGCGCCGCTCATCCGGGGCGGGCCCCGCGGCGGGCTGGGGCTGGGCCTGTGGCTGGGACTGCGGCGGCGCCTCGGGAGCGGCCGAGGCCTGGGTGCGGGCGGGCGGCGGCACGTCGGACTGCTCCTCGACGGCGATGGCGAAGGCGACGTCGTGGCCGAGCGCTGCGGAGAACTCGCGGGCGAGGGGCTCGCGCAGCTGGGTCTCGATCGTGTTGCGCGTGAGCTCATTGGGCACGGAGAGGACGACGAGCTGACCCTGGACGAGGGCCTTGGGCTCGGCCAGGCTGAGGAATCCCTTCTGGCCTCGGGTGATGCCGGAGTCCCCGAGGAGGTTGGCCAGCACCTGCTCCCAGGTCTCCGCCAATTCGCCGCGGTCCGAGTCCTCGCTCACGTCGTCCTCCTGCAGGTGTGCATCCGTGGGGCCCCTCCGGTGTGGACAGACCCGCGCTTTCGTTCCACACAGTTTTCCACAGTTTGTGGAGCGCTTCTCCCGCAGCCCCGGATTCATCCACATTGGTGGACAAACATGTGGAAATCACACCCGTGTGAGTTGTGGACCGGGCTGTTCACCCGGGACTGTGAATAACGTGTGGACGCCCGGAGACGGCCCCGTGCGCCCCGTGTGGTGCCCCTCACGGGTGCGGTGAGGGAATTGACCGGCCGCCCCGGCGCCGCCTAAAGTGGAGTGTCCTGTGTTGCGGGCCCGCTGGTGTGTGCGACTTCCCCTTGGCCTCGAGGCGCAGGAGCGCGAGTCGGATCCTCACACCCCCGGGTGGGATCCGCTGCGCGCACGTCCCAGAGCGCACGAGCGCTGCACCCGACGAACCGACCGGAGAGACCCAAGTGAGCAAGCGTACGTTCCAGCCCAATAACCGCAAGCGCGCCAAGACGCACGGCTTCCGCCTGCGCATGCGCACCCGTGCCGGCCGCAGCATCCTCGCCGCCCGCCGCCGCAAGGGCCGCACCAACATCTCTGCCTGACCGTGCTGCCGGTCCAGAACCGGGTGAGGTCGGCCGACGACTTCCGGCGCGCATTCCGCTCCGGGGTCAGGGCAGGCTCCCGCGTTCTGGTCCTCCACGCCGCGAAGGCCGACCGATCCCACGCCGTGCGCGTGGGATTCGTCGTCTCCAAGGCCGTGGGCAACGCCGTGGTCCGCAACCGCGTGAAGCGCCGGCTGCGCGAGATCATGCGCGCCCGGCTGGGCGCGCTGGCCCCCGGCCTCTACGTCGTGCGGGCGCTGCCGGCGGCAGCCGCGGCGGATTTCGGCGCTCTCGAGGCGGCCCTCGATCGGGTGCTGCCGGAGGCGCAGCGCAAGCTCGCCGGCCGAGCGGAGGGCCGATGAGGGCCGCGAAGACCCGCGAGGAGGACACGCCGTCATCGCTGCCGGCGTGGCCGCACGGGGCGTGGGCCAGGATTGGACACGCGCTGCTCCTCGCGCCCCGGATGCCGTTCGTCTGGTTCATGCGGGCCTATCGGCTGCTGGTCTCCCCGCTCTACGGGCGCGTGTGCCGCTACTACCCGAGCTGCTCGAAGTACGCGCTCGACGCCTATGAGGCCAAGGGGGCGATTGCGGGCACCGCGCTGACCGCGTGGCGGCTGCTGCGCTGCAATCCCTTCAGCCGGGGCGGCGTGGACTATGTGAGCGGGTCCGTCCTGGCCCGCCGCAGCGCCGCCCTGCACGGGCGGGATCGCACCGCTGGCAATGGCACAATAGACCGAGTACCCAATGCTTAAGGGCCCTGGCACAGTCACGGCTCGAGGAGATGTCGAATGGACTGGCTAGGAAAGCTGCTGCTGCCGCTCGAGTGGGTGGTGGCGTGGATCCTCACCTTCTTCCACCAGGTGCTCACCTCGATCGGCATGCCCGCCGACGGCGGCTGGACCTGGGTGGCCTCGATCGCCCTGCTCACCGTGGTGGTGCGCGCCCTGCTCATCCCCCTGTTCGTCTACCAGATCAAGGCGCAGCGCAAGATGCAGCTGCTGCAGCCGGACATCCAGCGGCTGCAGGCGAAGTACAAGGGCAAGAAGGACCAGTTCTCGCGCCAGCAGATGGCCGAGGAGCAGCAGGCGCTGTTCAAGAAGCACGGCACGAACCCGTTCGCCTCGTGCCTGCCGCTGCTCGTGCAGCTGCCCATCTTCTTCTCGCTCTTCCGCGTCATCCGCGCCACCGCGGCAATCGCGACCGGCGAGCAGGCGCCCATCGGCGGCCTCACGCAGGAGCTCGCCCAGCAGGCCGAGGCCTCCTCCGTGTTCGGCATCCCGCTGTCTGCGACGTTCATGAGCGACGGCGCGGCCGTCAAGGTGCTCACGGCGCTGCTCATCATCATCATGGCCGCGACCCAGTTCCTCACCCAGCGCCAGATGATGACGAAGAACATGTCCGAGGCGGCGCTGAACAACCCGTTCATGCAGCAGCAGAAGATGCTGCTCTACGTCATGCCCGTGGTGTTTGCGATCGGCGGCATCTACTTCCCGCTCGGCGTGCTCGTCTACTGGCTGGTCTCCAACACCTGGACGATGGTCCAGCAGCACGTCGTCATCCGGAACATGCCGGCGCCGGGGTCCAAGGCGGAGAAGGAGATGATGGAGCGCCGTGCGCGCCGCGGCAAGGAGCCGCTGCCCGGTGCCAAGCCCATCGAGATGGCCGAGGAGGCCAAGCCCGCGAGCGGCCAGCGCCAGCAGCCGGTGAGCAAGAACCGTCAGAAGAACAAGAAGAGGAAGTAGGTCGCCGATGACTGAAGAGAACACCGCGGAGGACGCGAAGCCCACCCGGGCGCAGCTGCTCGAAGAAGAGGGCGATATCGCGGCGGACTACCTCGAGGAGTTCCTCGACCTCGCCGATCTCGACGGCGACATCGACATCGACGTCGTCGACGGCCGCGCCCAGGTCGCCATCGTCTGCGACGACGACGAGGCCGGCGGCCTCGACGACCTCGTGGGCCGCGACGGCCGCGTGCTCTCGGCGCTGCAGGAGCTCACGCGCCTGGCCGTGCAGACTTCAACCGGCCAGCGCTCGTGGCTCATGCTCGACATCGACGGCTTCCGCAGCCGCCGGCGCGACGATCTGGCCGCGCAGGCCGATCGTGCGATCGAGCGCGTGCAGGAGACCGGCGAGGCCGAGGCGATGGCGCCGATGAACTCGTTCGAGCGCAAGGTCGTCCACGACCAGGTCGCCAAGGCCGGGCTCGTCTCCGAGTCCGAGGGCGAGGGCGACGGCCGCCACGTCGTCATCCGCCCGGCCTGAGCCCAGGATGGAAGCCGCCGAGTCCCCCGCCGTGCCGCCCGCGGGCGCTCTCGAGCTCTTCGGCGCGCGCGCCGGACTCGCCGAGCGCTACGCCCACCACCTGGCGACGACGGGCGTCGAGTGGGGCCTCATCGGCCCGCGCGAGGTGCCACGGCTGTGGTCCCGGCACATCCTCAACAGCGCACTGGCCGCCGAACTGCTCAGCCCGGGCGACGATGTGGGCGATGTGGGCTCCGGCGCGGGCCTGCCGGGAATTCCCCTGGCGCTCATGGTCCCCGAGGCATCGTTTGCGCTCATCGAGCCCATGGAGCGGCGCGTGGACTGGCTGACGATGGTCGTTCACGACCTCGGCCTGGAGAACGTGCGCATCGTGCGTGGGCGCGTCGAGGACCTCGCCGATGACGAGGTGTTCACGGCGGTGACGGCGCGAGCCGTCAAGGCGCTCAAGGTCCTCGTCGAGTGGTGCGCGCCCGTCCTGGCTCCGGACGGCAGGCTGCTGGCGCTCAAGGGCGAGCGCGCGCAGCAGGAGATGGCCGAGGCGGCGAAGGCGATTCGCCGGCTGCGCCTCTCCCCCGCCGTCCTGCATACCCTGAGCAGCCCGCTCGTCGAGACGCCCACTCGGGTCGTGGAGGTCGTGCGGCCCTGAGGGCCGCGTCGGTGCCGTTCGGTAGAATCGCAGAGCCGGAGCAGGCTTCGGAATCCCGGACGCGTTCCGGTTCACACAAGGACGGAGTGCACATGCCGATCATGGACGAGTCGACTCCGCTGGGCGCCGCGATCGCGCGCGACAACCGGCGGGCGGAGCGCCTGGCGACGACCACCTTCCCCCGGCCGGATCGGACGCACATCTTCACGATCGCGAACCAGAAGG
This sequence comes from Brevibacterium rongguiense, assembly GCF_009857845.1. Lineage (GTDB taxonomy): Bacteria > Actinomycetota > Actinomycetes > Actinomycetales > Brevibacteriaceae > Brevibacterium > Brevibacterium rongguiense. Next base: position 15,031 of record NZ_WWEQ01000039.1, read on the forward strand.
GCGGCGTCGGCAAGACGACGACCACCGTCAACATCGCGGCCGCGCTGGCGAAGCAGGGCCTCGAAGTCCTCGTCATCGACATCGATCCGCAGGGCAATGCGAGCACGGCACTGGGCATCGACCACTCGACGGAGGTGGCGAGCGTCTACGACGTCATCATCGAGGACGCCGCTATGGCGGACACCGTGGCGCCGTGCCCGGACCTCGATCACCTGCTGTGCGTGCCCGCCACCATTGACCTCGCCGGGGCGGAGATCGAGCTCGTCTCGCTCGTGGCGCGCGAGCAGCGCCTGGCGCGCGCCCTCGAGGAGTACCTCGCCCTCCGCGAGTCCGAGGGCTCGCGTGTGGACTACGTGCTCATCGACTGCCCGCCCAGCCTGGGGCTGCTGACGGTCAATGCGTTCGTCGCCGCGAACGAGGTGCTCATCCCCATCCAGTGTGAGTACTACGCGCTCGAGGGGCTGAGCCAGCTGCTCAAGAACATCCAGCTCATCCAGAAGCACCTCAACCCCGACCTCAGCATCTCGACGATTCTGCTCACGATGTACGACGGGCGTACGAATCTTAGTGCGGAGGTCGCCAACGATGTGCGCGCGCACTTCCCCGAGCAGGTGCTGCGCGTGGCCATCCCCCGTTCCGTGCGGATCTCCGAGGCTCCCAGCTACCGGCAGACCGTCATCACCTATGAGCCCTCGTCGTCCGGTGCGCTGTCATACCGTGAGGCGGCCGAGGAAATCGCAGCCCGAGGAGTGGCAGACAATGGCTGAGCGCAAGCGCGGACTGGGCCGGGGCATCGGCGCCCTCATCCCCGATATCGTCACCGATGAGCGCCCCGTGGACGTGTTCTTCCCCGACGCCGGTCGCGACGCGGCGGACGAGGCGAAGCCCGCCCAGCGGGCCGCCAGGCGCGACCCCTCGGAGGGCATGCGGCGCGCCGCGGCGAAGAAGAGCGCCGGCAAGAAGGCGCCCCGCGGTGCGGCTCAGGCCAAGGCAGCGGCTCAGAAGGATGCCGAGGCCGATGCCGGAGCCGGTGCTGCCGATGGCACCGCCTCCGCGGTGGGGGGTGCGGGATCCGGGAAGCGATCGGGGTCGTCAGAAGGCGCACGCGGTCGTACGTCCGGGGCGGGTGCCGGTACGCAGTCCGGTGGGGCGTCTCCCGCGGCCAAACGCGGAACCGCGGCGGACAAGCTCGTCCATGAGCAGCAGCAGGCGGAGGCGCACCCGACAGCCGATGCCGGGGAGCCCGGTGGCGATTCGATGGACCACTCCCCCGAGCTGCGCTCCGTACCGGGCACGGCGTTCGGCATGCTTCCGGTCGGCCAGATCCGGGCCAATCCCCGGCAGCCGCGCACGATCTTCGATGAGGACGCGCTCGCCGAGCTCGTCCATTCGATCCGCGAGGTGGGTGTTCTCCAGCCGATCGTCGTGCGCGTGGTCGACGCCCGGCAGCCGCAGTACGAGCTCATCATGGGCGAGCGCCGGTTCCGGGCCAGCCAGGAAGCCGGGTTGAGCGAGATCCCGGCGATCATCCGCGACGTGCGCGATGACGACCTGCTGCGGGACGCGCTGCTGGAGAACCTGCACCGCGCCGACCTCAATCCCCTGGAGGAGGCGGCAGCGTATCAGCAGCTGCTCGACGACTTCTCCTGCACGCAGGAGGAGCTGTCCGAACGGATCGGACGCTCGCGCCCCCAGATCACCAACACCCTGCGGCTGCTGCGGCTGCCGGCGCTTGTGCAGCGCCGTGTCGCGGCCGGTGTGATCTCGCAGGGCCATGCGCGCGCGATCCTGGGCCTCAACGACTCGGGGCAGATGGAGGTCCTTGCCCAGCGGGTGGTGGCCGAGGGACTGTCGGTCCGCGCCACGGAGGAGGCCGTCGTGCTGCTCAACCGCGGCGAGAAGCCGCGGGCATCACGCGCCGCCGGACAGGTCTCCCCCGAGCTTGCCGAGGTTGCTCGCTCCATCGGCGACCGACTGGACACCCGGGTCGCCATCACGATGGGCAAGCGCAAGGGCAAGATCAGCGTCGAGTTCGCCAATGCGGAGGACCTCGAGCGCATCCTCGGTGCAATGGGAGTCCAGCGCTCCGAGTGAGCGCGAGCGTGCCCGTACCTCGGGTGCTGCGCCCGCGGGACTTCTGCACGTCGGATCGCTGCGGCCCTACGCCGGGGAAACAGCGGATGTTCATTGGTTGCGGTTACGGTGTGCCGCGTGCCCCGCTGTGCAATCCTGGTGAACCGGGCGAATGTTGATACCAGGTCTGCGCAGGTTTCACGTGAAACATTGACCCGATGGAGGCATGCATGGTTGCGGCAGTTTTATCTCGCGGGTGACGAAACTGATAGTACGTGTATTTCAGCGAAGTCTATAATTATGATGGTCGTATTACATTCGTTTCCTCCGCGTTCCGCTCGCCGCGTGTTGTTCCGCCGCCACCCGTGGCGCTGCCGCCGGATTCTGTGCGTTGTTGGCGGGGCCTGCGTCGTGCAAAGGTGATCCCCACGCGTGTTCTGAGGCACGTTGTTGCAGGAAGCAACGGTATCGGGCAACTCGCGTTGTTTCACGTGATGCCCCTCCCCCACGCGTCGACGCTGTTCGTCGGCGGCAGTCTCGAGGGCCTGAGCTCGCAGTCGAGCGCAACGGCGGGAACACGACCGGGGCGGTGCGTATCCGCCGTAGCACCGTCGGCCAAGGGTGATGGCGACGTGCTCCGTCTACATTGCTCTTTCTCCCGAGCGTGGCGTCTTACTGGGAGCCACCACTTTTCCATGGTGGTTTCGTCAGGCGGTCCGGGTTGACGTTGACGCTGTTCGACCCCATGAGCGCCCCTCCCCTCCAATATCCCTGGGCCCGCTCGTGCGGGTCTGTGGTGGATAGGCTTTGCCCGGTCACGGCCCCGGTGGTAGTTCGCCACACGTACATGTTTCACGTGAAACGGAATTGTGTTCGTTGCGCACAGGAGCGGTACGTCGAATGTGGCTGGTGCGGTGGTCTCGCGACGTGCGACGGTGCGAGGCGACTGAAACGCCGCGGGTCTGCTCATTGGGGAACGTAAGTTTCACGTGAAACGTCCGGGCAGGTTGTTTGCAAGCCCAGGATAGGGATTCTGACTTCGCGTCATGTCCAGACTTCGAGTCGGGATGCCTGTTGTGGCCGCAGTTAACATGTTCACTTTCCGACAGCGACTCGGGTTTGAGGTGTCCTATCTCATTCCTACGGCTGTGCAGCCGTTTCTGGCTGCAGGGTATGCGGTTTCCCGCTGGAGCTGCGGGAGAGCGATGAGGTTCCGCCCGCGTAGATCGGGCTGTTTCACGTGAAACGTCACTAGGGGGAAGGTTTCACACAGGGGACCATCCCAGTTGGTTCGGTGCCTGGGTTGGGTGCTTGGGATCGGACGACCGGAGCCCGTCGCGAGGGGCCCTGTGTCGGCGGCCTGGTGTCACGAAGCAGCTTGGGGCATCACGGTTGAGGGTGCACCATGAGCTGCTCGGGCGGGCGCGTCATTCCGACTTGTGGTGGACACTGAGGACGCAACTGCCAACAGGGATTTGCTCCGGTCCAACGGCGGGCAGACGCGATGCCTACGGTCGTAGCACGGGTCCGGTGCGGACGGCTGGTGCAATAGGTTGACTAGGTCGTTCAGGTCCTCTAGTTCGATCAGGTCTCCCAGACCGACTAAGTTGGGCAACCAGACTGCGTTGCCCGACCCGGCCCGGTCGCTCAGTCCGGCAAGCTCGTCGGGATTGCACCCATCATGTTTCACGTGAAACACGGGCACAAAGAGCGCCGAGCGAACGGGCGGAGCTGGCCTACGGGTGAGTCTTCCCCGTCGCCTCCGCGATTGCCGTGACGGAGAGGGTACCGGTTTCCGGATCGGCTTCGCCCTGCAGGTAGAGGCGCTGGAGTGCGACGACGATCGCCTCCGCCATGCTGTCCCGGACGGTGTCATCGGCCAGTCGTCGTGCATCCTCGGCGTTGCTGAGATAGCCCGCGACCACGTGGACCTTGGGCGTGCGCAGGACGCTGAGGGAATCCCAGCTCGCGGCGTGGGCACGGCAGTCGGTGAAGCCGGTGCGGGCTGTGAGCTCGCGCTGGATGAAGGAGCTGAGCCTCCGGCCTGTGGGGGAGAGGCCCTGCTCGCGGACGGAATTGCCGAAGTAATAGGTGGCGACGCCGTTGGCGACGGGGGAGGGGCTGTGGTCCTGGGTGATGCTCACGACGGCAGCGGCTCCCAGCTCGTCGCCCAGGCGGGGGTCGGAGCGGGCGTCCGCGGTGATCGCAGCGGCCCCGAGGGCGGTGAGCCGACCGGTCACTCGGCGGGCGATGTCTCCCGAGATCCGCGCCTCGGCGTCTGCCTGCTCCTGGGAGAGGTGAAGCGCGGTGAAGTCGCGGGGGGTGGTGCCGGCCTCGATGACGAACACGCGCCCAGCCAGCGAGGCGCCGGTCGCCGTGAGGCGGACGCGCTCGCGCAGGGCGAAGACCGTGCCCGCGCTGCCGCTGCGCACCACTCCGGAGAGCGCGTGGAGGGTAGCGGGGCCGACGATGCCGTCGGGCTGGATGCCGAGATTCTGCTGGGCATCGCGCACCGCCGCATCGGTCTGCGGACCGAAGATGAAGTCCAGTCGCTCGGTGTACATGCCCAGTCGGCTCAAGCGCATCTGCAGCTCGGCCACGTCGTCCCCGCGCATGGGGCGCACGGGGTCGAAGCTGAGCACCCGGTCGCCGAGCCGAAAGCGCGCGAGCTCGACCTGGCTGAAGGTCTCCGGCCCCAGAACGCCGTCGCAGACGATGCCGCGCTGCTGCTGGAACTCACGGATCGCAGAATCGAACGTACGATCGAATTCATCGGATTCCGCGTCGCCCACGGGAAGCCCGAGCCGCGCGAGCTGGGACTTCGTCACCTGCAGAACGGGGTGCGAATCCCCTCGGCGCAGGGTGGGGAACAGGGAGGTGGGCATAGGGAGATCATGTTCTGTAGACGGCGTGGAACGCGAACAGGGCGTCCGACGATTCTAGCGCAGACGCCCTGTTCGCCCGGACGGGCCGGGTCTCAGCCGATGTAGTCGGCGAGTTCCTTCTCCAGCGCGGGCTTGGGCCGCGCGCCGATGATGGTCTTGGCGACCTCGCCCTTGTCGAAGACGTAGAGCGCGGGGATCGAGGTGATCCCGTACTGCGCCGCGGTCTGCATGTTGTCGTCCGTATTGAGCTTGACGACCTTCAGCTTGCCCGCGTGCTCCTGGGCGATCTCGTCGACGATGGGCGAGACCATCCGGCACGGGCCGCACCAGGGCGCCCAGAAGTCGACGAGCACGGGCCCGTCCGCCTCGAGGACCTGCTGCTTGAAATCGGCGTCGGTGACTTCCTGGGACATCTCACTTCTCCTTGGTGTTGAGTTCGCTGTCGCTGAGCTCGGACAGGTAGTGCTCGGCATCCGTCGCGGCGACGCAGCCGGATCCGGCCGCGGTGATCGCCTGCCGGTAGACGGGATCGATGACATCGCCGGCGCCGAAGACTCCCTCGGCGCTCGTCCGCGAGGAGCGGCCCTCGACGACGAGGTAGCCGTCGGGGCGCAGATCGAGCTGGCCGGCGAAGAGCGCTGTGCGCGGATCCGAGCCGATCGCGACGAACAGCCCGGTCACCGGCAGTTCGCGGGTCTGCCCATCCGCGGTGGAGGCGATGGTGAGGCCCTCGAGCTTGTCGGCCCCGTGGATCGCCGTGACCTCGGAGTCGAGGACGAATTCGAGCTTGGGGTCGGCCTCGGCCCGCTGGCGCATGGCCTTCGAGGCGCGCAGCTCGCCGCGGCGGTGGATGAGGGAGACCTTCTTGGCGAATCGCGTGAGGAACGTCGCCTCCTCCACGGCGGAGTCGCCCCCGCCCACGACGGCGATCTCCTGGTCCTTGAAGAAGAACCCATCGCAGGTCGCACACCAGGACACCCCGCGTCCGGAGAGGTTCTTCTCCTCCGCGAGGCCGAGCTCGCGATAGGCCGAGCCGGTTGCGAGGATGACGGCGGTGGCGGTGTACTCGGCGCCCAGTGCGGTGGTGATGCGGTGGCGGCGCGGCTCGATGTGCAGTGTTTCGACGTCGTCGTAGAGCACCTCGGCGCCGAAGCGCTCCGCCTGCGCGCGCATGCTCTCCATGAGCTCGGGGCCCTGGACGCCCTCCGGGAAGCCGGGGAAGTTCTCGACCTCCGTCGTCGTCATGAGGTCACCGCCGGCCGTGACGGACCCCGCGATGACGAGCGGCACGAGGCCGGCCCGAGCGGCGTAGATCGCCGCGGTGTACCCCGCGGGGCCCGAGCCGATGATGACGAGCTGCTTGTCGGTCATGCTTCTCCTTGTCTGTTCACCCTGCCCAACAGCGCGTGGGGGAGTGGTATTCCGGTGCGGGCGGGGCCGCGGACGAGGCTGTGGCGCCGGGGTGCGGCAGCCGGGCTCAGCCCACCGCGACCTTGGTCAGCTGCGCGCGGTAGCCCGTCGAGGACTTGGGCAGCTCGGTGATCCACACGAACACGTAGGAGCCCTCGGCGGGTTCGTCGAGGGTGAGCGTGCCGTCAGCCTTCGAGAACTTCCCGCTGCCGACCCGGCGCGCATCGCCGCGCTTGGCCGAATCGCCCACGAGGATGTCGAAGGAACCGCCGGAGAGCTTCGAGTCGAGCGTCACGGACTTCACGGCCGCACTCTCCTCGAGCTTGATGCGCAGGCCAAGGCCGTCCTTGAGGCTGCCGAACTGCGCGCTGCTGTAGCGATCGGTGGACCAGGTGCCATCGCCGTCGGGCAGTTTCTTCGCGTCCGCGTTGTGCTCCTTGCCGTCGCCCTGCGGGTCGATGGCGGTGACCGAGGCGATGGCGGGCGCGGGTCCCTGCGCGGTTTCGCTCGGGGCGCTCGCCGAGGTCTCTGCGGGCTCCGGCGCCGCGGTCCGGTCCGCTCCGGGCCGGATGAAGAGGGCGGCGACGATGCCCAGGCCCACGAGGATCGCGAGGCCGCCGAGCATCACGGGCAGGCGGCTGCGGCGCCCCGGCGGGCGCGCGCCGCCCTCCCCGGCGGGCGCGCGGCCCACGGCACCGGCGGCGCCTGCTCCGGTTGCGGTCGCTCCGGCCGGGGTCGTCCCGGCGGCGCCTGCACCGCTGCCGGCAGTCTCCGCAGTCACGGCGTCCCCGTGCTCGGCGCGGCCGCCGTGCTCGGCTGCGCCGCGGGCGTTCGCTCCGGCGGGCGCTGCGCCACCGTCTCCGGCCGGCAAGCCGGTGGCGTGCGCCGCATCGCCGTTGAGGTCGCTGCGCTCGTCGGCGCTGAGCGCCCGCCGGCGGCGCGCGGTCTCCTGCTCGGCGGCGGCCGCCTGCTCGGCACGGGCGCGCTCCTGCGCCGCCCGCTCGCGCTCCTCGTCCGCGCGGGCGCGCTCGAGGGCGGCCTCGCGCAGGCGGGACTCGCGCTCGTACTCCGCCTGCTGCTCGGCGAACCGCTCCTCGCGCGTGGTGAACATGCCGCCCATGAACCACCCGCCCTCGTCCTCCTCGGCGGGCACCGGAGCCGGGCGGTCCGCGGGGGCGTCGGCAGCCCCGTCGGCCGCGGCGTCCGGGCCGGGCGCGGACTGCCCGGGCGCGCGGCCGGCGTCGTCCGGCTCCGGGCGGGGGCCACCGCCGGCTGCCTCCCGGCCCCAGGGGGTGTCGCGGTCCCACAGGGCCTCACGGTCGAGGATCGGTGCGGTGAGGTTGTCGTCGCGCTCATAGGCCGCGTAGGCGCTGTAGTCCTCGCGGGAGTCCTCCGGCTGCCACTCGTGCTCTCCCTGCGAGGCGGAGTGGAGGGAGGCCGGGGCGATGGGGAACCGGGAGGCGCTGCGCATCTTCATGCGGTCGTCGTACGGGCTGCGCGTGGCATCCGAGACCCCGGCCGCGGCGCCGTGCACGCCCGGGCGCGTCATCCCGATGCGGGCCAGGGCCGCCTGCATCTGCGCCGGGCTGGCGCGCCGGCCGCTGCTCGAGGAGCCCTCGTTGTCGCCGGGGCGCGCCTGGGGGGCTGCGGTGACGGGCGCGAGCGGGGCACTGGGCCGCACGGACTGCGCGATGGTGCCCGCGGAGCCGGCGAAGAGCTCGTCGCGGCTCTGGCTGGCCCGCCGGTCGATGGAGCCGAGGGCGGAGACGTCCCACTCGCCCAGGTAGCGGACGATCTCGCTGGCCGAGCGGGGCCCGGGCTCCGTCTGCGCGACGACCCCGGAGACGAACTGCTCGAGTTCGCCGGGAATGCCCTCGGCCAGGGAGCGGGCGGGCACGATCCGACTGTTCTTCATGCCGGAGGCCGGCAGTCCCGCGCGCTCCTGGGAGCCGGGCCACGTGCCGGTCAGGCACGCGTAGAGGATGTCGATGAGCGCGAGGGCATCGGTGCGCTGGGCCTCCTGCGCGCTGAGCTCGTCGAGGCGCAGCCCGTACGGGCGGTCCGCCGCGGCCGCGTCGATCGCCAGGCCGTGGACCACGACGTCGTTGTCATCGGTGATGAGCACCGACTCCGGGCCGAGGAAGAGGTGGTGGAGGCCGCGCTTGGCCGCGTGGGCGAGCGCGGTCGCCAGCTCGCCCACGAGGGCGGTGGCCGCGGCGGGGCTCAGCGGGCCGTGCGCCAGCGCGCGCGGCAGGGGAGTTCCGCCGGCGCGCTCGCACACGACGAAGTCGAAGTCCTGGGAGGAGCCGACGTCGTGGACGGCGGGGATCCGCGGGTCGGTGAGCAGCGAGGCGCGCCGGCCGGCGTCGAGGAGGCCGGCGACGGCCTCGGAGTCCGCGAGGTAGAGGAGCACGGGCTGGTCGAGGATCGCGTCGAGGCCCACGCACACGGACCCGACGGCGGGGTGGTCGGCAAACCACGGCCGGACGACGTCGGAGACGACGTAGCGGTCGGCGATGACCATCCCTCGGTCGAGCTTGGGCACTGCGATCACCTCCGGTCGGAATCCGGCTCAGTCTATCGTTTGAGCTTCGCCCTCACCGTCGCCTGCAGCTGGCGGAGCTCGGTGACTCCCAGGACCCAGCAGACTCCCAGGTAGAGGGCCAGGATGACGATCCCGATCCACGTGCCGGTGAGGAGCGCGGAGACCTGGGTGTCCCACGCCTCGGGCCCCACGAGGCGCAGCAGCGCGGTGCCCGCGAGGCTGGCCACGATGCCCGCGATCGCGAACCGCACGTGCGCGCCGATGATCGCGCGCAGGCCCAGGGTGCCGATCCGGCGGCGCAGGAGGATGGCGGAGAGCGCGCACGCGACGATGTAGCCCAGCGTCATCGAGGCGCCGATGCCCGCGACGATGAGCCGCGGCGGGAGGGAGCTGGAGACGAGGACGCCGGCGGCGGTGATGAGCACCTGGGGGACCTGGACGAAGAACGGGGTGCGGGCGTCCTCGTAGGCGTAGAAGACGCGCTGCAGCAGATAGTTCGCGCTGAAGGGCACGAGGCCCAGGACCATCGTGACGATGATGATGCCCAGGGCGATGGCCTGCTCCGTCGTGCCGCCGCCGATCACCATGGCGACCGGGCCGGCCAGCGCGATGAGCGCCGCCGTGAAGAACATGTTCACAAGCCCCACGAGCCGCGTGCCCGTGCTGAACTGGCGGACGACCGCGGGCGTGTCGCCCTCCGCCGCGGCGGAGCTCAGCGGCGTGAACAGGGCGGTGGCGAGCGAGACCGCGACGAGGGAGTGGGGGAGCATGAAGATGAGGTAGGCCACGGAGTACGCGGCGTTCGAGGCGGAGACCTCGGCGCCGTTCGACGAGGCCTGCGAGGCCACGCGCGAGGTGATGATGAAGCCCAGCTGGCCCAGCAGGACGGCCCCGAAGGTCCAGCCCGCGACCTTGCCGGCCCGGCCCAGGCCCACCCCGCGGAAGCCAAAGCGGGGGCGGTAGCGGAAGCCGATCCGGTAGAGCGGCCACAGGAGCACGAGCGCCTGGGCAACGACGCCCAGGGTGGCCGAGCCCGCGAGCACCGTGATCTTCTGCGCATCCCACGTGCCCACAGCGTGCTGGCCCATGCGGCCGGGGCCGAACATGAGGATGAACGCCCCGAGGCCGGCCATGGACACGAGGTTGTTGACCACCGGCGCCCACATGTAGGGGCCGAACGAGGACTTCGCGTTGAGCACCTGGCCGAGCATCGTGTAGAGCCCGTAGAAGAAGATCTGCGGCAGGCACCAGTAGGCGAATGCCACGGCCAGTGCGGTCTTCTCCCCGCTCCACGAGTTCGAGGAGTAGAGGTGGACGAAGCCCGGCGCGAAGAGCGTGGCGATGGCGGTGAAGGCGAAGAGCAGGCCCACGGTGAGCGTGAGCAGGCGGTCGGTGAAGTCGCGCCCGCCGTCCGGCTGCTTGGCCGCGCGCACGATCTGCGGGACGAGCACCGCGTTGAGCACGCCGCCGGCCAGGAGCATGTAGAGGTTGTTCGGCACCTTGTTCGCGACGTCGAAGGCGTCCGCGGCACCGCCGGCGGTCACCCCGATGGCCAGGGCGAGCATCATCGTCTTGACCAGGCCCAGGATGCGCGAGACGAGCGTGCCCGCCGTCATGATCGCCGAGGATCGGGCCAGGGAGGCGATTTTCGTGCCTGCCACGTGGTCTCCTTCTGAGTCTGGTGCTGTGTCCGGGTGTGCGTGCGTTGGTCGGTGCGGGCTCCTCCGCTGAGGCGCGGGCCGGGTTCGGCTCAGGCGCCCGGATCGCGCTCCGGGGGGTGCGCCGGAGCGTCCGGGCCGGCCGGAACGCGGCCGAGCGCGGCATCGAGCTGATTGGCCGGGATCTTGCGGCGTCCGCGGCGGATGGTGCCCACGAGGCCGACGACGAAGACGAGGCCGACTCCGCCGCCCACGACGGCGGTGCCGATATTCTCCCAGTCCGCGCGCACCCGCACCACCGTGTGCGAATCGCCCGGGACGACGAAGCCGTTGTCCGCGATGAGGCTGACGCCCACCCGCACATCCGCGTTGGCGATGCCCTCGATGGGCACCTCGACGCGGGTGCGCTCGCCCGGCTTGAGCTCGAGGCGCTCGGAGCCCTGGGCGCGCAGCTGCGGGGTCTCCGGGGTCAGCCGCACCGTCATGGCGGCCGAACGGTCCGTGCGGTTCTCCACGGTGATGGGCAGGGTGGTCTTCTCACCCGTGACGAGGAGGACGGAGGAGCCCTGCTCGATGTCGATTCCCGTCGTGAGCGAGTGGGCGCTCTCCTTCGCCTTCGCCGTGCAGTCGGCCTGCGAGCCGGTCAGGCGCCAGCCGAGCGAGGCGCAGGTGAGCAGCATGCGGCTGTCCGCGGTGCGCGCGGCCTGCGGGTCGGTGAAGATCGCCGCGTAGCGCTCGAGCTCCGCGGCCGGCCGGCCCAGGGGGCGCAGGCTGTCCGCGTCGAGGCCCTGGGAGCGGGTGCGCTCGGCCGTGCGCTCGGCGGCGGTGCTGCCGAAGCCGCCCGCCTGCGAGCCTGCGGACCCCCCCGCCGTGCTCCCGGCACCGGTCGAGGCCGGAGAGGCGGACGCGCTCGACGCGTCGTCGGAATCCGCCGCGGGCTGCTCGAGGGGGCCGCGCTGCACGGCCTTCGAGCCCAGCAGCGCACCCAGCGAGTCGCCCTTGAGCCAGGGCAGCTGGGAGGCCAGGGCCGTGGCGCGCTGCCACGACGGATCGGCGCCCGTGCGCGGCAGCGCCATGAGCACGGTGCGGGAGTCGGAGGGCCGCTCGGAGGTGATGGCGGCCGTCTGCGCGACGAGCTCGCTCATGGCGGCCGCGCGGGTCTGCGGATCGCCGAGGCCGCCGGCGAGCGCGCTCAGGCGGGTGTCGACGATGAGGGTGCCGAGCTCCGAGTCCGAGTCGGAGCCGCCGGAGGAGTCCGAGCCCTCGCCGCCCAGAGACAGGCGCGAGTGGGCGCTCTGGGTGTAGGAGGCGGTGCCCGGCTGCTGCGTGTCGGCGAGGACGGCGGTGGTGTCCCCGGCGCGCCGGGCCGTCTGCAGCCCCTGCTGCCCGGCGGCTCCTGAGGCCGGCCAGGCGATGTCGGTGCGCGCCTTCGGGAAGACTCGGCGCACGATGTCGGCCGAGGCGCGGGCCGTCTTCGTCTGCGCGTCGAGGCCCGCGGCGCTCAGGGCGGTGAGATCCGCATCCCCCCAGGGCAGCGCCACGATGCTGTGCTTGGCGGCCTCGGCCCGGAAGTCCTCCCACCATGCCCGCAGCTGTGGATGGTCCGCGTCCTGCTCGTCGTCGGGCGCCGCGCTCGGGGCGTCCGTGGCCCCCGGTGAGGCATCGTCGTCCTCGTCGTCGTCCCGCGCGCTCAGGGCGGCCTGGACGGAGGCGACGATGCGCGGATCGATGGCGAGCGCGGTCGAGCGCTCGGCGCGGGCGGCGGCGAGGGCCGCGGTGAGCGCGCCGTTCTTGCCGACCGCGTCGTCGAGGGCATCGGCGGCGATGAGGCCGCGCTGCCCGAACGCCGTGAGCGTGACCGGCACGAGGCCCGTGAGGCGGGTGGGCTGGACACTGGGCTTCGGATACCAGGTGGTGAACGCGGTGGCGGGGTCCGCGGTGACCTCGCGCTCGGAGCTGCCGGTCAGTCCCACGCGCAGGCCGCGCGGGCCCCAGGTGGCCAGCGGCTCCGACGTGCTGAGCCCCAGGCGCGAGGCCGGGACAGTGAAGCGGAAGCGGGTGGTGCTGCCGGCGGCCAGCGTCGCGGGCATGTCCGGCACTGCGATGGGGTGCTTCGAGGTGTCGCGCTGCGCGGTGCCCTGCGCCGCCGCGGCCTCGCGCCACTGCGAGGGGGAGGCCGACCACGACTCGATGCGGTCGCGGGAGTCGAGGATGCGCCGGGAGATGCCCAGGCTCAGGCGGGGGCTGCGCACCTCCGTGCGCGCGGTGATGGTGCCGCTGAGCGTGAGCGTGCCGTCCTTGTCCAGCCAGGGGGTGACCTCGGTGACGGCGACGGTGGCCGCCTGCGCCTCGGCGGGGGAGGAGGAGCCCGAGGCCTGCGGCGAGGCCGCGGGCTGGGCCGCGGCGGGGGTGCCCACGAGCAGGGGGGAGGCGGCGAGCGCAGCGGCGGCGAGGGCACTGGCGGCCCGCGTCGCGCGGCGGGTGGAACGGCGGGTCACGAGGCGTACCGCTCCACCATGTGGCCGGCGGCCATGACGATCCGGCGCTCGTTGGCGAAGGACAGTCGCGTGCCCAGCTCGCGGAACGGCACCCACGCAGCGTCGACGGCCTCGTGATCCGGATCGTCGTCCACGGTCAGGCGGCCGCCCACGGCGCGCAGGAGGAAGTGGTGGACGACCTTGTGGATCCGGCAGCCGGCGGCGGAGAACCAGTAGTCGACGCTGCCCAGCGGGGCCATGACGCTGCCGACGATGCCGGTCTCCTCGGCCACCTCGCGGCGCGCCGCCTGCGCGGGGGTCTCCGCGCCCTCCAGGTGGCCCTTCGGCAGGCACCACTCGAGGCGGCCCGCGCGGTTGATGCGGGCGATGATCGCGACCTCGAGCGCGGCCGAGTCGAAGTCCACGACGACGCCGCCCGCGGAGGTCTCCTCCACGGTGCGGGCGCGCAGGGGCGCGGGCCCGGGCTTCGGCAGCGGTCTGGACATGCCCTCACCCTAGCGGGCGAGTCTGGGGAATTGGCCGTGCGCGCCCGCGGGCGCCTGATCGCCCCCGCGGCCCCGGAGGCGGGCCGCACGGGCACCGGGCGGCGCCCTTGGGTAGCCTGGTGGCGTCAGCGCGCAGGACCGCGGGCGGCGCCGCC
>NZ_WWEQ01000003.1 GCF_009857845.1 Brevibacterium rongguiense
GAGGTGAGGACGCCGCCCAGCGTCGGGTGCCGGGGCACTGGGAGGGTGACCTGATCATCGGGAAGAACGGCACCTCGTGCGCGGCGACGCTGGTGGAGCGGATGAGCGGGTTCACCGGGCTGCTGGCCCTGCCCTCGAAACACGCCGAGCCAACCGCTGACGCGGTCATCGAGTTTTTCAACGACCTGCCCGAGATGATGAAGGCATCGTTGGCGTGGGACCAGGGCAGCGAGATGGCCCAGCACGCGAAGGTCTCCCTGGCCACGGCGATGCCGGTCTACTTCGCCGATCCCCACTCGCCCTGGCAGAGGCCCAGCAACGAGAACACGAACCGGCTCTACCGGGAGTATCTGCCCAAGGGCACGGTGATCCCCGATCACCAGCCCTACCTCACCACCATCGCCGAGGAGATCAACAATCGACCCCGCCGCCGACTGGGCTATCTCACGCCCACCGAGGCATTCGCTCGACTGCTCGCCGGCGAGCGCCATGTTGCTTCGACGCCTTGACATCGCCCGTCCTCGTTTGGTTCGGCGGGAAGTCGCCGTTTGAAAAACAACATTGGGTATTCCGATCCACTGTAGCCTTTTGTATGAATTACCGACTCAGTAGTCATCTCCCAGCCGTTCATGCCCATCAGGTTGATTTGCTGCATGAATTCTTCGAACTGCTCGGTGTCGTTCCTCCAGCCGCTGATGATGGTCGGAACTGCCGCATATTCCCATTGTTCTATGGAGGCCATAGGGGAATTCTAAGAGCAACAATTCAGCTCGTGTCTACCGCTTCCAGAGTCCGTAGGAGTCCGCGAGTGCCGCGATCTTCTTCGCGCGGGCCAGGCGTGGCAGGTACGAACCGTCGACGATCTCCGCGTCGTCCTGGTGTTCGAGCATGTCGCGGGCCCACGTCTGGTCGTCCTCGCTGGGCGAGAGCGAGTCATTCACGATCGCCGCCTGCGACGGATTGAGCACGAGCTTGCCGGTCATGCCCATCTTCAGGGTCCACGCGCAGTCCTCGTGCACGGTGTGGCGGCCGGCTCCGGCGGCCGACGGCCCATCGATCGCGCCGGGCAGGCCGCCCACCCTCGTGGCGATGACGAGGCGGGACCGGGCGTAGGCGAGCGCGATGGGGTCGTCGCCGACACCGGTGTCCTTGCGGAAGTCGTTCGTGCCCAGCGCCAGCCGGAAGGTCCCCGGCGCCGAGGCGATCTTCGTCGCGGCCTCGATGCCCAGGGCCGTTTCGATGAGGGCGAGCACCGGGACGCCCGCGCCCAGGCGCATCGCGGTGAGCGTGACCTGCTCCGGCTGCTCCGTGTTGGGCAGCATGATGCCGCGCAGCCCCGGCAGGCCGTGCATCGCCTCGAGGTCGTCCTCCCACTCCTCGGTGGTGCTGCCGTTGATGCGCACCCAGCCGACCATTCCGTCCGACAGCGCCGCGCCGACATTGTCGCGGGCCTCGGACTTCTGTGCCTCGGGGACGGCGGCCTCCATATCGAAGATGACCGAGTCCGCCTCGCTCTTCTGCGCGTCGGCGAACAGCTCCGGCTTGGCGGCGCTGGTGAGCAGCCAGCTGCGCGAGAGCTTGGCGGGGAGGCTGGCGGCGCGTTCGTTGCGAATGGAATTCGGCATGGGCCGATTCTAGGGAATCGGGCCGCGGCAGGGGAGGCTGTCGCGATGTGCGTCTCATTACCCGGACCTGCCCGGGTGCCGACCCGCGGCAGGCGGGTCCGCCGGACCGCCGGCAGGCGGGGCCTGCGCTGGCCCGCGCACCAGGCGAGGCGTGAAGGGATGCGCACAGAGGAAATCACCGCGTGGAAGCTCGTGGAAGCATCAGAGCCCGGGGTGAGTCGTGCCCGAGGCCGATGAACCGCCCGACGCACCGGCCGACGCTTCGCATCCTGAGACGGGCTACCGCATCATGAGACTGGGCCGTAGGCTCGCCGCATGAGCGCATACAAGATCGCAGTCATGCCCGGCGACGGCATCGGAGTCGAGGTCATCCCCGAGGGGCTCAAGGTCCTCAACCGAGCCATCGAGGCCAGCGGTGCCGCCGCGGAGCTCGAGACCAAGCACTTCGAGGCCTCGGCCAAGCGCTGGCACGAAACGGGCGAGACCCTCACCGATGCCGAGCTCGAGGAGCTGCGGGGCTTCGACGCGATCTACTTCGGCGCGTGCGGGGACCCCACGACGCCGTCGGGCGTGCTCGAGCGCGGGATCATCCTCAAGATGCGCTTCGGCCTCGACCACGCCGTCAACATGCGGCCCTCGAAGTCCTACCCCGGCACCGTCTCGCCGCTGAAGGACCCCGGTGACATCGACTTCGTCGTCATCCGCGAGGGCACCGAGGGGCCCTACACCGGCCAGGGGGGCAGCCTGCGCACCAACACCCCCCAGGAGGTGGCCAACGAGGTCTCCGTCAACACGTGGTTCGGGGTGGAGCGCACGGTCCGCTTCGCGTTCGAGCAGGCCCGGGCGCGCCGGCAGAAGCTCACCTACGTCCACAAGACGAACGTCATGGCCCACGCCGGCCACCTGTGGCGCCGCGTGGTCGAGCACGTGGCCCAGGACTACCCGGAGGTCGCGGTCAACTACGAGCACGCGGACGCCTCGACGATCTACCTCGTCACCGATCCGGCGCGCTACGACGTCATCGTAACGGACAACCTGTTCGGCGACATCCTCACGGACCTCGCGGCCGCCGTCACGGGTGGGATCGGCCTGGCCGCGTCGGGCAACCTCAACGTCAACGGCACGGGCCCCAGCCTCTTCGAGCCCATTCACGGTTCCGCCCCGGACATCGCGGGGCAGGGCATCGCGGACCCCACCGCGGCCATCCTGTCCGGTGCCCTCATGGCCGAGCAGCTGGGCCTCGACGTCGCCGCGAAGTCGATCACCGCCGCAGTCGAGGCCGATCTGGCCGAGCGGGGCAGCGCCAAGCGCTCGACGTCCGAGGTGGGCGACGCGATCGCCGCGCGCATCGGCTGACGCTCCCGAAGGGCCGGCCAGCCGGTTCCTGTGAGGCTCCGGGGCCGGCCGGCCCGCCGACACCCCCAGAACAGGCCACGCGTCCGTTGAGGATGCTGGGGGCGCGGCCACGCGTCCGGCCCCGCCGGGACGGGCGCTGCCGCGCGCGCCCCGCCTGCCCCGCAGCCCGCGGCCGGCACTAGACTGCTGCGTGGCGCTGCTCACACGATTCGCAAGAAGAGATGGTTTTCCATGCCCGCATTCGAAGTCCTCAAGAACCCCCAGCCCCTCGCCGCACCGCTGCGCGAGAAGATCCTCGAGACGCCGGCGTTCGGCACCCAGTTCACGGACCACATGGCCCACATCAGCTACACGGACGAACAGGGCTGGCACGGCCGCGAGGTCAGGCCCTACGGGCAGCTCGTGCTCGACCCCGCTGCCGCGGTGCTCCACTACGCACAGGAGGTCTTCGAGGGGCTCAAGGCCTACCGCCACGCCGACGGCACCGTGTGGACCTTCCGGCCGGAGAAGAACGCCGAGCGCCTGCGCAAGTCCGCCCACCGCCTGGCACTGCCGGCGCTGGGGAAGGACGACTTCGTGGACTCCCTGCGCGAGCTCGTCGCGCTCGACGCCGACTGGGTGCCCACACCCCAGAGCGACACGGACGAGGTCAGCCTCTACCTGCGCCCCTTCATGTTCTCCGCGGAGCGGTTCCTGGGGCTGCGGCCCACGCAGCAGGCGGACTACTACGTCATCGCGTCGCCCGCCGGGGCGTACTTCGCCGGCGGCGTGAAGCCGGTGAAGCTGTGGCTGTCGCAGAACCTCAAGCGCGCGGGCAAGGGCGGCACCGGCTTCGCGAAGTGCGGCGGCAACTACGCCGCGTCGACCGAGGCGATGGTCGAGGCCGCGCAGAAGGGGTGCCAGCAGGTGCTCTTCACCGATGCGGAGCACAACACCTACCTCGAAGAGCTCGGCGGGATGAACATCATGCTCGTCACCAGCGAAGGCGCGCTCCTCACGCCCCCGGTGTCGAACACGATCCTCGACGGCGTCACCCGCCGCTCCATCCTGGACATGGCCCCCTCGTTGGGCCTCACGCCCGAGGAGCGGCCCATCACGATCGACGAGTGGCGCGAGGGCGCGGCCAACGGCACCATCACGGAGGCCTTCGCCTGCGGCACCGCCGCGGCCATCACCCCGATCGGCGGCGTGCTCGCCGAGGACTTCGAGATCGCGCAGGGCGATGAGCCCGGCGAGGTCACGATGAAGCTGCGCCGCGCGCTGCTCGACATCCAGTACGGCCGCGCCGAGGCGCCCGACGGCTGGATGGTCCAGCTCGCCTGAGCCGCTCGGCTGAGCGGCGCTCACCGCGCCTGCCCACCCGCTGCGGCATGCCCGCGCACCCGCTGGCAAGCCCGCACACCCGCTCAGCCCGCACAGGCCCACAGTCCTGCACCCGAGGCGCCGGCTCGCGATTCAGCCGGCCCGCGCCTCGGGTGCTGGGGTGCGGTGAGCTGGGGTGCGGTGAGGGGAGCGGGCCGGCGCCCGATCCCACGATCCTGTCGGCGCCTGCCCCCACCCGCTCGCGCCTGCTCCGCTGCGCCCCCCTCCCGACGATTCCGCGTCTGTTCCCGCCCTGTCCGCGCCTGACCCGAAGGCGGCCCCATGCGACCTGCCCCGCCCAGCGCCGCGCCCGGTGCGCTGCCCACCGCCCGCGATGTCGTCTCCGCGCTGCCCTGGAAGTGGCACACGCAGGGCGCGATCTTCGTGATCGGCGGCCTGGGCTTCATGTTCGACGCCTGGGACGTCGCCCTCAACGGGTTCCTCATCCCCCTCCTGAGCAGGGAATGGGGCCTGAGCGTGGGCCAGGCGGCCTGGATCGCCACCGCCAACCTCATCGGCATGGCCGTGGGAGCGTTCGTCTGGGGCGGCATCGCGGACCGGATCGGCCGCAAGCGCGCCTTCACCCTCACCCTCCTCGTGTTCTCCGTGTTCACGGTGGCCGGCGCGCTCGCCCCGAACATCTGGCTGTTCTGCGCCTTCCGCTTCCTCGCGGGCTTCGGCCTGGGCGGCTGCATCCCGGTGGACTACGCGCTGGTGGGCGAGTTCACCCCTGCGCGGCACCGGGGCCGCGTGCTCACCGCTATGGACGGCTGGTGGCCCGTGGGCGCCACCCTGTGCGCGCTGACCTCCGCCTGGCTGCTCAGCATCGGCAGCTGGCACCTCCTCATGCTCGTCATGGTGCTGCCCGCCCTGCTGACCGTGGCCGTGCGCGCCCTCATCCCCGAATCGCCCATGTACCTCCTCTCCGCCGGCCGCACCGCCGAGGCCGACGCCGTGATCTCCCGTCTGGTGGCCCGCACGGGCGCCCAGGCGCGGGAGTGGACCCACGAGGGCGTCGAGCCGATGCCCCACGCCGCCGGACTGCGCGAGCGGCTGCGCGCCGGCACGGGGCAGGTCGTCGAACTCTGGCGCCACAGCCCGATCATCACCTCGACCTCGTGGCTGCTCTTCGTCGCGGTCCTCCTGGTGTACTACGCGGCACTGACATGGCTGCCGAAGATCCTGCGCGCCGCGGGCCTGGCCGACCAGGCCGCCTTCCTGGTGACCGGTGCGATGACGGCGATCGGCATCCTGGGCGTCGTCGCCGCGGCCCTGCTCGTCGAGGCCGTGGGGCGCAAGTGGGTACTCGGCGGCTCCGCTGTGGCCGCCTCCGTGTGCCTCGTCTGGTTCTCACTCGAGCTCGGGGCAGGCTCGGCCGGTCACGTCCCGGCCCCCGGCACCGCATCGCTGAGCATGGGTGCCAAGGCGGCCATCCTGGCATTCGGCTTCTTCATCCAGGTCGCCATCCCCGCGCTCTACACCTACGTCTCCGAGCTCTACCCCACGCGGCTGCGCGGATCCGGATTCGGCTGGGCGTCCGCCGCCTCGCGCGTGGCCACGGGCCTTGCCCCGCTGGTGTTCGGCTCCCTGCTGTGGCCGCTGCTCGGCCTGCCCATGACGTTCGCGCTGCTGGGCGGCCTGGTCGTCGTGGCGGTGGCCGCGATGGCGCTGTGCACCCGCGAAACCCGCGGCGAGGAGCTCGCCTGAGCGGCCCGGACCTGTGCCGGGCCCGTGTCAGGCCCGTCGCCTAGGGTGAGGGCATGAGCGAAGCCAGCGCCGATGAGGCACGTGCCAGCACCGATCCCTACCTGTGGCTCGAGGAGATCGAGGGCGAGCGGGCGCTCGCCTGGGTCGCCGAGCAGAACGCGCGCACGCGCGAGGCGTTCTTCGATGCGGACTTCGAGGCCAGCGCGGAGGAGATGCGCGCCGCGCTCGACTCGGACGACAAGATCCCGTTCGCCACGAAGCGCGGGGACCACTACTACAACTTCTGGCGCGATGCCGAGCACCCCAAGGGCCTGTGGCGGCGCACCACCTGGGACTCCTATCGCAGCGCCGCCCCGGAGTGGGACGTGCTGCTGGATGTGGATGCGCTGGCAGCCGCGGACGGCACCGAATGGGTCTTCCACGGCGCACAGCTGCGCCGGCCCGACTACGACCGCGCGCTCATCAGCCTGAGCCCGGACGGCGGGGACGCCGTCACCGTGCGCGAATTCGACCTGGGGGCGCGCGAGTTCGTCCCCGCCCCTCGGGGGTTCGACGTTCCTGCCGCGAAGACCAGTGCCTCCTGGGTCGATGCCGACGCGATCCTCGTGGCCACGGACTTCGGCCCCGGCACCATGACGACATCGTCGTACCCCGCCAGCGTGCGCCTGCTGCGGCGCGGCCAGGCGCTCGACGCCGCGGCGGAGATCATGTCCGTGCCCGCCGACCACCTCACCGCTTTCGGCGCCGTCGACCACACCCCGGGATTCGAGCGCGCCGTGCTCGGCGACGTCATCGACTTCCACAACCAGCGCCTGCGCTTCGCCCCGCTGCCCGAGGACGACCGCGCCGCAGCACTCGCGGCGGCGGATTGGACGACGATCGACATCCCCACCGATATCAGCGTCGACATCGACCGGGAGCTCATCCTCTTCCGCCCGCGGACGGACTGGGAGGGTACGGGGTTCACGGTTCCGGCCGGGGCACTCGCGGTCGCCCGCCTCGCCGAGTTCGCGGCGGGCACCGCGGCCCCGCGCATCGTCTTCGCACCGGACGCCGCGACCTCGCTCCAGGGCTGGACCATCACCCGGAACTTCCTGGTCCTCTCCCTGCTGCGCGACGTCCAGTGCGTCAACCGGGTCCTCGACCTGCGCGCCGATTTCACCGCCCGCGAGCTGCCCGCCCCCACGCAGAATCAGACGGTGAGCCTGGGCGCGGTCGATCCCGACGATGAGGAGACCGCCGATGACTACTGGCTCATCGAGACCGGCTTCCTCGAACCCACCGCGCTCAAGCGCGGCAGTCTGGCCTCCGAAGACGCGCCGGAGACCGTCAAGAGCCTTCCGGCGCTCTTCGACGCCGATGGCCTGGAAGTCGGCCAGCACTTCGCGACGAGCGCGGACGGCACGCGGGTGCCCTACTTCCAGATCTCCGAGGCGGGCTTGCCCCTCGACGGCGGAAACCCCGTTCGCCTGGACGGCTACGGCGGCTTCGAGATCAGCCGCCTGCCCGGCTATGCGCCGGTCACCGGCATCGGATGGCTGAGCCGCCGAACGTCAGGCGCCCCGGATGGGCGCGGACCGTCCGGTCCCGCGCCCGGCCGGCGGGGCGTCTTCGTCGTCGCCAATATCCGCGGCGGCGGCGAATACGGTCCGCAGTGGCATGCGGCGGCGCTGCGGGAGAACCGCCAGCGCGCATACGAGGACTTCGCCGCCGTCGCGGGCGACCTCGTCCAGCGCGGGGTGACGACCCCGCAGGCGCTCTCCTGCTCCGGCGGGTCGAACGGCGGCCTGCTCGTGGGCAATATGCTCACCCAGTTCCCCGAGCTCTTCGGCGCGATCTCGTGCGGCGTCCCGCTGCTCGACATGGACCGCTACGTCCACCTGAGCGCAGGCACCTCGTGGATCGCCGAGTACGGGGACCCGCGCGAGCCTGCGCAGTGGGACTTCATCCGCACGTTCTCGCCGTACCACCTGTTCGACGACCGCCGGCGCGCGGACTATCCGCCGGTGCTGTTCTGGACTGCGACGTCTGATGACAGGGTGGGCCCCGTGCAGGCCCGCAAGATGGCGGCGAAGATGCAGGATGCGGGCATCCCCGATGTCTGGTTCTACGAGGACACCGAGGGTGGGCACTCCGCGGCCGCCGACAACCGGCAGGCGGCGCGCACCCACGCGCTGTCCGCCCGGTTCCTGTGGAAGGAGCTGACGGGGGAGTAGGCCGCGCGGCCCACATCGAACCGCACCGCGACACGGGGTGCGCGGCGCAATAGGGTGGCCTTATGACACACGCCGAGGAATCCGCACAGGCCAGGACCTTCCACGCCGAGCGCAAGGTGCCCGGCGGCAAGCTCGTCGTCGTCGACGGCGCCGTGGAGGACGGCGCGATCAGTGCGCTGACGATCTCCGGGGACTTCTTCTTAGAACCCGAGGAGGCCTACGGGGCGCTCGCCCCCGCCCTCGTCGGGGTCCCCGTGCGCGCCTCGAAGGCGGAGCTCGCGGAGCGGCTGGAGAGCGCTCTCGTCCTGGCCGCCCAGGAGGCCGGCATGGCCGAGGCGCAGCTGCACGGCTTCTCCCCGGCCGACATCGCCTACGCCGTGGCGCGCGGGGTCGCCGGCGCCACGGAGTTCTACGACCACGAGTGGACGTTCATCCACGACGTCGTGCGCCCCACGCAGATGAATGTGGCACTCGATCAGGTCCTCCTCGAAGAGGTCGAGGCGGGGCGCCGGGGTCCGACCGTCCGGTTCTGGGAGTGGGACGACCGGGCGACCGTGATCGGCGCGTTCCAGTCCTACGCCAATGAGATCCGACCCGAGGGCGTGGAGAAGTACGACGTCCAGGTGGTCCGGCGCATCACGGGCGGCGGTGCGATGTTCATGGAGGGCGGCAACTGCGTGACATTCGCCCTCTACGGCCCGGCCTCCCTCGTCGCCGGACTCGACTACGAGGAGTCCTACGAGCACCTCGACCGGTGGGTGCTCTCCGCCCTCCGGTCGTTGGGCGTCAATGCGTTCTACAAGCCCATCAACGACATCACCTCCGACCAGGGCAAGATCGGCGGGGCCGCGCAGAAGCGCACGCACGGTGCGGTGCTCCACCACGACACCATGAGCTACGACATCGACGCGGACAGGATGGTCGAGGTGCTGCGGATCGGACAGGCGAAGATCTCCGACAAGGGCATCCGCTCGGCCAACAAGCGAGTGGACCCCCTGCGGCGCCAGACCGGTGTGCCGCGCGAGGCGATCATCGAGCGGATGCGCGAGCACTTCGGAGCCCTCACGGGCGCTGCCGACGGGGCCGTCAGCGCAGAGGAGGAGGCGCGGGCCGAGCGGCTCGTGGCGGAGAAGTTCGGCACCGAGGCGTGGACGCATCGCGTGCCGTGAAACGGCGCCGCAGGCGGGAGCACGCTGCCTGACCAGGCACGGGCCTGCGCGTGCGCAGCCCGCCCGCCCGCGCCTCGGCGGCCGCGGGCCGGGTGAAGCACCCGGACACTAGACTGACCCATGGTGCCGCCTGCGGCGCCGGACCCAGCCGCAGAACCAGCAGAAGGAGCCCCGCGTGCGCGACGTGACGCCCGAGGTCGAACTCATCGCCCGCCCGCAGATCGACTGGGAGTCGATCAACGCCTACCTCGACCAGGTGGGCGGCCAGGCGTGGGGTGAGCGCGTCGAGGGCCAGGACAGCCCCGACGGTGAGGACCTGCTCGAGTTCGCCGGGCGCATGTGCTACCGGTCGTGGGAGCCCGGTCTCAACCCGAATGTCTCGCGGGTGCGCACCGACTCCGCGCAGTACCTGGGAAACGTGATCGGCTCCCAGCACGGCTCCGTGCTCGAGCACGCGAACTTCACGTTCGTGCTCCACAACGTCTCCCGCGTCTTCACCCACGAGCTCATCCGCCACCGCGCCGGCAGCGCCTACTCGCAGGAATCCCTGCGCTACGTGCGCCTCGAGGACATCCCGTTCTGGTTCCCCGACTGGGCGCGCGAAGATCCCGAGCTCATGGAGCGCAGCCTGGCCCTGCTCGACCAGATGGAGCAGCACCAGGCGTGGATGGCTCAGCACTTCGGGCTCGACGAGGAGGGCACGAACTTCTCCCACAAGAAGCACATGACGTCGTTCATGCGCCGCTTCGCGCCCGAGGGCCTGGCCACGGGCATCGTCTACACCGCCAACCTGCGCACGCTGCGCCACGTCATCGAGATGCGCACCGCCCCGGGAGCCGAGGAGGAGATCCGCCTCGTCTTCAACCGCGTGGGCGAGATCATGCGCGCCGAGGCTCCCGCGATCTTCGCCGACTACGAGGTGGCCGACGGCACCTGGACCCCGGGCACGCGCAAGGCCTGAGCCGCCGCGTCGACGGGCGCGGTGAACAGCGCAAACGCCTGCGCTCGCCGTGATCTGCGCGCCCCGCGCAGGCCGTTCCGAACCGCGCCCGTCTTGCGGTGCGGAGCAGCGCAAAAAGCCTCCTCACATCATGCATAGTGGCGCATATCACATCAAAGCTGCGATACACGGAGGTCGCTCATGCGTCGGAGAATTGGCACGTTCGGACTGGCGGCAGGAACCGTGGCGGCGGTCCTCGCCACGACGGCATGCGGCGGCGGTTCGGGCGGCGGCGGCTCGAGCGACACCCTTGTGGCCGAGTCCTCCTTCGACCTCCAGACGATCGACCCGGCCCGGCAGTTCGAGTTCACCGGTTCCACGCTCGACAACGCGATCTATCAGACCGCGCTGAAGTTCGAGGACGGTGACCTCTCCAAGCCCGGGACCGGGTTGTGCAGCTTCAAGATGTCGTCCGATCAGAAGACGATGACGCTGACGATGGCCGATGAGAACGCCAAGTTCTCCGACGGCACCCCGGTCTCGGCCGACGACATCGTCTTCTCCTACAAGCGCCTGCAGGGCATCGGCGGAAATCCTGCGTTCTTCTTGGACGGAGTCGACGTCAAGAAGGTCGACGACAAGACGATCACCCTGACGTCAAAGGATCCCAATCCGGCGCTACCGTACATCTTGCCCAACGCCTCCCTGGGCATCGTGAACTCGAAGGTGGTGAAGGAAAACGGCGGAACCACCGATTCGAAGGACAAAGCACAGCAGTTCCTCGACTCGAACTCCCAGGGCTCCGGCGCCTACAAGGTGGAGTCCTACAACGCAGACAGCGAAGTCGTCCTCACCGCGAACGAGCACTTCGGCGGGCAGGCGCCCAAATTCAAGCGCGTCGTCCTGCGCAACGTCGGCGGGGAAACGCAGCTTTCGGATGTGCAGTCAGGCCAGGCCCAGGTCGCATTCGATCTCAATTCGGACCAGGTGAAGAACCTCGACACCGGGCAGGTCAACGTCGCGACCCAGCCGTCGACCCGTTCCCCGTACGTCTTCAACACGGCGAGCAAGGACATCAGCGCCGTCACCTCGAACGCCGATTTCCAGAATGCTGTGCGCTACGCGATCGACTACGAAAAGGTGCAGCAGCTCGCGGGCGAGGGGGCGCAGCCGCTGGCAAGCCTGGTGCCCAACGAGTTCATCGGCCACGTCCCGAAGGACCAGGCGTTCAAGCGCGATCTCGAGAAGGCGAAGGACTATCTGAAGAAGTCCGGCTACAAGGGCGAGGCCATCACGTTCAACTACGCGAGCGACCAGACCGTGAACGGGGTGAATCTGTCCCAGTTGGCAGAGACCCTGCAATCACAGCTGAAGGAAGCCGGGATCGAACTCAAACTGGCCCCGGCGCCGTCGTCGACGCAGCTCGATGCGTTCCGCTCCGGCAAGCAGGCTATGGGCATCGGCTCCTGGGGTGCCGACTTCCCGGACCCGACGAACTACCTGGTCTTCACCCCCGGTGGGACTGTCGCCAAGCGCGTGAAGTGGGAGGCCGGAGCCGCGCCGGAGGTGGAGAAGCTCCAGAAGGAGGCACTCGCCGCCAAGGAGCCGAGCGATCGCAACACCTCGTACAGCAAGCTCTACGCCGCGCTGAACAAGCAGGGCCCGTTCATCCCGGTGGTCCAGCCGGTATCGAATGTGGCAATCAACAAGTCGGTCACGAAGTACGTCTCCAACGCTGACGTCTCGTTCGACTTCGCCAAGGCCGAATGAGCGCGCAGGCACCGGCGGGCCAGAGGCTGCGGCGCGCGCCGCTGCCGCCTCTGGCCCGCTACATCCTCATCCGCCTGGGGATCAGCGCGCTGCTGATCTTCGGCGTCACCGTGGTGACGTTCCTGCTCACCAACCTCGTGCCCGCCGATCCTGCCCAGGCGATTCTGGGCGACCGGGCGGCTGGCAATCCGGAGATCGTCGAGCGGACCCGCCAGGAGCTCGGCCTCGACAAGCCCCTGATCGTCCAGTACTTCACGTACCTCGGCAACCTGCTCCAGGGCGACCTCGGGGTCTCCAACCAGACCCGGCAGCCGGTAGCCCAGTCGATCGCCAACGTATTTCCGGCATCCATCGAGCTGGGCCTCGGCGCCATCCTCATCTCCGTGGTGCTCGGCCTCATCCTCGGGCTGGTGAGCGCGCTCAAGCGCAACACCGCCGTCGACCATGCGATCCGGGCGATCAGCCTGATCGGGATATCCGCCCCGACCTTCTGGATAGCAACGGTTGCCTACTTCGTGTTCTTCTTCAAGCTCCGCGCGGTCCCCGGCGCCGGCCGGTTGGATCCCTGGCTCCAACCGCCGCCCAAGGTCACGGGCCTCTACACGGTGGATGCGCTCGCAGCCGGCCAGTGGCCGGTCTTCGTCAACGCGCTCTCGCACCTGGTGCTGCCCTCGATTGTGCTCTCCCTCTTCACGATCGGGCTGCTCACCCGGTTCAGCCGCTCGAGCGTGCTCGACGTGGTGGGATTGGACTACGTCACCGCCGCGCGGGCCAAGGGATTGCCGCCGCGGACGGTGATCTTCGGCTACATCTTCCGCGGTGCCCTGGTGCCGATCATCACCGTGGTCGGCCTCGCGTTCGGTTCGCTGCTCTCGGGAGCGGTGCTGACGGAAACGGTGTTCGCCTGGAACGGCCTGGGCCAGTACGCCTATCGCGGTGCCACCAAGCTCGACCTCCCGGTGATCATGGGCGTCGGATTGGTGATCGGAATCGTCTACATCGGCATCAACTTCCTCGTCGATCTCATCTACGGCTTCATCGACCCCCGGGTGAGGGTCCGATGAGCGCCCCGCGCGAGACGCGCACCACGGGCCCGAATCCACTGCACGGCTCACAGCCTGCCGACGGCACCGCCGACGGTGCGGCACTGCCGGGGAATGCCCCGGGAGCCGGTGCGGATGCCGTTGCCCGCGGCATCCCGCGATGGCGGCTGCGCGTGCCGACCGCGCTGCGCACGCCGCTTGGCATCGTGGGGGGTGCCATCATCGCCGTCTGGGTGCTCATCGCCCTCTTCGCTCCGATCCTCTGCCCCGCGGATCCGCTCGCGCAGGCCTTTCCTCGGCTGCAGCCGCCGGGTCCCGGAAATCTCCTCGGCACAGACGAGCTGGGCCGCGATGTGCTCTCGCGCGTGCTCAGCGCGGCGCGCACGACCCTGCCCGTGGCCGTGCTGGTCGTGCTGGCGTCCATGCTCGCGGGATCGATCCTGGGAGCGGTCGCCGGCTACTTCGGAAAGTTCGTCGACGAGGTCATCATGCGCCTCGCCGATCTCGTCTTCGCGTTCCCCACGATCATCCTCGCCATGGTGATCGCGGCTGCCCTGGGCCCCGGCCTGAAGAACGCGGTCGTCGCGATCCTCCTGGTCTCGTGGCCCTCGTATGCGCGGGTCGCACGCTCGCTGGTGATGAGCGCGCGCAGCAGCGAATACGTCGTGGCAGGCAGGCTACTGGGATTCAGCGCCCCGCGCTCGCTCGCTGTCGACATCGCACCGAACGTCGCCTCTCCGCTCCTCGTGCTCGGCACGCTGAGCGTCGGCGAGGCGATTCTCACGATGGCGGGCCTGTCGTTCCTCTCCCTCGGGGCGGTCCCCCCGACTCCGGACTGGGGTGCGATGGTGTCGGAGGGGGTGGCGAACTTCTCCGCATGGTGGATCGCACTGTTCCCGGGCCTTGCCATCCTCACTGTGGTCATGGCGTTCAATTTCATCGGCGACAGCCTGCGCGATGCGCTCGACCCGCGCACCGCCAGGACGGTAGGGGAGCAGACGTCATGACGCTGTTGGAGATCGAGGGGCTGTCGATGACGGCCGGGACAGGGTCGGCGGCGCGCCGACTGCTCGACGAGGTGTCCTTTGCCATCAGCCCGGGGACGATCACCGGGGTAGCAGGCGCCTCGGGGTCCGGTAAGACCATGACCGGGCTGTCGGTCATGGGCCTGGTGCCCGACGGCACGCACATCACCGGCAGCATCCGATTCGACGACCGCGAACTGGTCGGCCTGGGCAACCGCGAGTACAACGGTCTGCGCGGGGCCAAGCTCGCGATGATCTTCCAGGATCCCGCGGCTTCGCTGCACCCCATGCTCAGCATCGGCCGGCAGATGACCGATCACCTTCGCTTCCACACGGGCATCTCACGGTCGCAGGCCCGCTCCCGTGCCGCCGAGGCGCTCGAACGCACACGCGTGCCCGACCCGGTGGGTGCGCTGAAGAAGTACCCTCATCAATTCTCCGGTGGCCAGCTGCAGCGGATCGCCGTGGCCTCGGCGATCGTGTGCGAACCG
Organism: Brevibacterium rongguiense; assembly: GCF_009857845.1. Taxonomy (GTDB): domain Bacteria; phylum Actinomycetota; class Actinomycetes; order Actinomycetales; family Brevibacteriaceae; genus Brevibacterium; species Brevibacterium rongguiense. Next base: position 14,705 of record NZ_WWEQ01000003.1, read on the forward strand.
CGCATCCTCATTGCCGACGAGCCCACGACGGCGCTCGACGTCACCGTGCAGGCCGGTGTCCTCCGACTCCTCCGCGAACTGTGCGACGACCTCGACCTGGGCGTGCTGCTCGTCACCCACGATTTCGGCGTCCTCTCGTCGATCGCGGACGACATCGTCGTCATGCAGAACGGCGTGGTCGTGGAGCGGGGACCGCGCGAGGCTACGATCACGGCTCCGCAGCACGCCTACACTCGTTCGCTGATCGAATCCCTGCCCGGATCGGAGGTGCTGCGCTGATGGCCGAGTCCATACTCCAGCTCGATGGGATCACGTGCGATTACCGCCTGCCGGGCGGTGGGCGCTTCCGCGCTGTCGAGGACGTCTCCCTCGATCTCGCCCGCGGTGAGGTATTGGGCCTGGTCGGCGAGTCGGGCTGCGGCAAGTCGACGCTAGCGAAGCTGATCTGCGGGCTGGAGAAGCCGGCGGCCGGTGCGATCGGCTTCGACGGTGCGCGCGTCGAGCGGCTGGGGCTGCGCAGGCGACCGCGGGCACTCCTGGGCATCCAGATGGTGTTCCAGAACCCCTACGCGTCCCTCAACCCGAGGCGCAGAATCGGCCGCCAGATCGAGGAAGCGCTGGCACTGGATGCGGCGCACCGCTGGAACCTGAGCTCGCTGCTCGCCGCTGTCGACCTCCCGCCATCCGCCGCGGACCGCTTTCCGCACGCGTTCTCCGGGGGGCAGCGCCAGCGCATCGCGATTGCGCGCGCGCTTGCGGCCGGCCCGAAGGTGCTGATCGGCGATGAGCCGATTGCCTCCCTCGATGCGTTTCTGCAGTCGCAGATCGCCGGGCTCATGCGCGATCTCGCCGCCGAGTCGGGTGCCTCCCTCCTCTTCATCAGCCACGATCTGGCGGTGGTGCGCGAAATCGCGGACCGGGTCGCGGTCATGCAATCCGGCCGCCTCGTCGAGGTGGGGGAGACGGAGCAGATCTGGCATTCGCCGGCCGCGGCCTACACTCGCACCCTCATCGAGGCGATTCCGCGCGTCGACGGGCGCGGTGTGATCCCAGGTTCCCCTGCCCCTTAGCGTCGCGGTTGCCCACCGCGTAGGCTGAGGTCAGACCCGCTGAAGGAGGCGCCGTGGCCATCATCTACGAAGCAGATCTCTCACCCACCAAGCTCGAGGCGATCAGCCGCTGGCTGCCGCAGCAGGCGTGGGCGGGGCTGTCCGACCAGCCGCAGCTCGAACTCGTGTCGAGCTATCGGTTCGACGACCCCGCCGGCGAGGTCGGCGCCGAGGTGCACCTCGTGCGCGCCGCCGACTGCCCCGAGCGCCTCATCCAGGTGCCGCTGACGTACCGTCCGGCACCCGTGCCGGACTTGGAGGCGGCGCTCGTCAGCCAGATGGACCACTCGATCCTGGGCCGGCGGTGGATCTACGACGGCACGGCCGACCCCGTCTTCGCCGCCGAACTGCTGCGCAGCATCGTCGAGTCCGACACCTCGGCTGATGAATGGGTGCAGAAGGACTCGGGGGAGGAGCGCCGCGACGACGTCGCCGAGGCGCGCGGCACCGGTGCGCCGGGTGTGCACCTGGGCACCGGCCCGGCGGGCGCGGCCGGTGGCTCGGGGCCGCGCGCCCTGCCCGCGGTGCAGGAGACCGACGGGGCCGCGCTCATCGCGTTCGACGGCCACCGCATTGCCCTCTTCCGGTTCCCCGAGGCGGCGGGCGGCGATGCGCTGAGCGCCGAGTCGCACGCGCTGCGGGTGCGCCTGCCCGAGGGCCAGGGTGCCCCCGCTGGCGAGCTCCTCGCCGCGCGCCTCCTCGACTGAGGCCGGCCCCGGGGGCGGGGCACCGGAGCGCATTTGCATCGAGCACAAGCCGCGGCGTGCGCTGCGCAGCCGCGATCGGCGGCGCCGCGGGCCCGTGGACTGGACCGGCGGCGCTGCGGGCCGTGGACCGACGTTCCCGAAGCCCAGCATCCCGGTAACCCCCACACGCGACGAGCGCCGGCCGAGGTGAGTCTCGGCCGGCGCTCGTCGCGTCGGGGGTGCCGCACTGCGACGACCCGGTGGTTCCGGGCGCCGCGGTTCAGGGCGTCCGGTTGAGCTCAGTGGCGCGGGGCGTAGCCCTCGCCGCCGTCCTCGCCGAACTCCGGGCCGTCGAGGGCATCGCGCTGGCGCACCCCGTCCGGGTTGTCGCCCTTCACGCCCTCCTTCGCATCGTGGAGGCGCTCGCGCAGCGGCTCGCGGTCACCGCGGCGGCCCATCGCCTCACCGCGCTCGGCGACGTGGCGCTCATCGCCGAACCCGCCGCGGGCATCGGCACCGCGCACGTCGTCCGGATTGTCGCCCTTGATGCCCTCCTTGGCGTCGTGGGCGCGCTCGCGGACCGGGCCGCGGCCGTCGTCGTGGCCGGCACGGTCGCGGTCATCGCGGAGGCCCTCGTTGCGCACGCCCTCGCCGCGGTCATCGCGCACAGCGTCGGGGTTGTTGCCCTTGATGCCCTCCTTGGCATCGTGGGCGCGCTCGCGCACGGACTCACCGCGGTGGGCATCGCGGTCGTCGCGGCGCACGTCGCGCTCGTCGTGGCGCTCCCCGCGACGGCTCTCGGCTGCCCCGGCAGCTCCAGCGGCGGCACCGCGGTCGTCGCGTCGGCGGCCCTTGTCATCGACATCGGGATCGAGCGCATCGGCCTTCACCTCGCGCTCCTTCACGGCGCGGCGCTCGGCCTCGATCCGCTCGTTCTCCTCCGCCAGCTCGCGCTCGCGACGATCGGCCTCGATGCGGGTGCGCTCCGTCTCGAGGCGCTGGTTCTCCAGCTCGAGTTCGTGCTTGCGCACGTCGAGCTCCTGCTCCTTGTTCTGCTCCCGCATCTCCGCTGCCTTCTTGCGGTTGGCCTCATCGATGCGGCGCTGCTCCTCGCGCTTGCGGGCGGCCGCCTTGCGGGCGGCGATGCTGATGATGGCGATGAGTGCGATGACGACAACGATGCCGACCACGATCCAGATGATCGTCTGCATATCCATTGCGGTACTCCTCTGTCTTCCTTGACGGTGAACGCGGGGCATGTATCCCTGTCAGAATATCCGATGCCCAGCCGGCGCGGCCGGCGGGGATGCGGGGTATTCGCAGGTGGCGCCGCCGCACCGGCACACCCAGCGGAAGAGGCAGCCTCGGACACGAGCCCAGCCCCAGGCGCCGCCGCGGGCTGCGGCTCCGGCCTGCGCCTACGCCTACGCCTACGGTCGGATGAGCGTCATACCCGGCCGCGTGCGCTCGCCCAGCTCCACCAGCGCCTCGGGCACCTCGTCGAGCCCGATGGTCCGCGTGACGAGGTCGGCGGGCCGCAGCGCTCCCGAGGCGACGAGGTCCACGAGCTCCGGATAGTCCGCGGCGGGCATGCCGTGGCTGCCGAAGACGGCGATCTCCTGGCCGATGACCCGGGGCATCGCGGTGACCGGCGGGTGGGCGAAGAGCCCGATCTGCACGTGGCGGCCCAGGGGAGCGGCGGCCAGGAGGGCCGCGTTCATCGTCTCCTCCCGGCCCAGCGCCTCCACGGTCACCGCGGGCCGGCGGCCCGCGGCCGCGACGATCGCGTCCGCGACCTCCTGCGGTGCGAGGCCGGCGGCGTTGACGGTGTCATCGGCGCCGAAGCGCCGGGCGAGGTCGAGCGCACCGTCGGCCACGTCGACCGCCACCGTGCGCGCCCCCAGTGCCCGGGCGATCATGATGGTCGAGAGCCCCACGCCGCCGCAGCCCACGACGGCGGCGGTCTCGCCTCGCTGGAGCCGGGCTCTGTGGTGCAGCCCGCGGAACGCGGTGGCGAACCGGCAGCCCAGCCCGACCACGGCCTCGGCGGGCAGGTCCTCCGGCACCGCGACGAGGTTGTGGTCCGCGGCGTGGATGACCACCTGCTCGGCCCAGGAGCCGAAGTGGGTGAAACCGGGCTGCGTCTGATTCGGGCACACCTGCGCATTGCCGGAGCGGCACTGCTCACACCGCCCGCACCCGCACACGAACGGAGTGGTGACGCGCTGGCCGCGGCGCCACTCGCGCACGCCAGCGCCCACCTGCGCGATTCGGCCGACGAGCTCGTGGCCGGGCACATGGGGCAGGGCGACGGAATCGTCGTGGCCGGCCCAGGCGTGCCAATCGCTGCGGCACAGCCCCGTTGCCTCGACGTCGATGACGACGCCCCCGCTGGGGGCGGTCGGGGAGGGCAGGTCCGCCACGCGGGGGCGCTGGCCGAAGGACTCGAAGAAGACTGCGCGCATGCCCGGCACTCTAATGACCGGCCGGCGCGCGGGCGCGCTCGTCTCATGCGCTCGCGCGCCCGCTCACCAGTCCCGCTGCAGTTCGCTGTCCGCCGCAGCGGCGTGCACGGCCCCTGCGAGCGCATCGAGCGTGGGGGAGTGCATCGTCCACTGGTGCCAGTAGAGGTCGACGTCGTAGGGCTCGGTGCCGGGGATGGGCCGCAGGACGGAGCTGCCCGGGACCAGGCGCCGGAAGGGCGCCGTGGCAAGCGTCCAGCCCAGCTGCCGCGCAGCCCCGAGGACGAGCTGCCGGGCCTCGGGGATGAAGTGCGCGGGCGGGTCCGCCGGCTCGCCGAGCTCGCGGGCCAGGAAGTCGAGCGGGATCGTGTCGCGCGGGTCGTAGCGCAGGACGGGCGCCCGCCCCACCGCGCGGGCCGTCAGCCCCCTGGGGAAGTGGGCGGCGGAGAACCGCGGGTGGGCAAGCGGCCAGTAGCGCCAGGTGCCCAGGTGCTGGGCCGTGGTGCCCGGCGCACCGGCCGGAGCGCTGCTGACGGCGGCCATGGCGATGCCGCGCTGGAGGTAGTCAGCGGCCTGTTGCTCGTCCTCGCGCACGATGTCGAGCAGCAGCCGGCGCGAGCGCGCCACCTCCTCGAGCGCGGGGAGGATCCACGTGGCCATCGCATCGGCGTTGACGACGATGGCGACGCGGGTGAAGCCGCGCACGTGGGTGCGCGCATCGAGGGCGGCCTCCGCATCGTGGGCGGCGATCGCGTACTGCAGTGCCAGGCGGTGGACGATCTCACCCACCTCCGTCAGCGCCACCGGCTTGGTGCGCTGGAGCAGCACGGCGCCCACGTGCGCCTCGAGCGCCTTGAGCCGCTGCGAGACGGCCGAACCGGTGACGCCCAGCTCCGCCGCGGCGGCCTCGATCGTGCCCTCCTCGACCACCGTCGCGAAGGTGTGCAGCTGGGCGGCGGAGAGCCCGCTGAGGTCCGGCATGTGATGCTCCTCACGGTCTGCGATGCGCAGCGGTCCGGGCGAGTGCAAGCGCCCTGGCCAGCGGTGTGGCCGGTGCGGTCCCGGGCACAAATCCTAAGCGGAGCTTAGTTTAGCGAAGAATCATGCGATCGGCTTCGGATGAGGGCGCGCCTAGTGTCGAAGGGTGGCCCGGTCGGGCCGCTTCCACAGCATCGATCGCCTGCGGGCGGGTCCGCCCGCATCCGCAGCCTCGCCAGTGAAAAGGGGTGTCATATGGAGTCCATGAGCATTGTGCTGACCGGGTTCGCCTCCGGTCTCGCGCTGTTCGCCGCAGTCGGCGCGCAGACGATGTTCCTCATCAAGCACGCAGCGGCAGGGCGCCGCATGGCGCCCCTCATCGTCGTCTCGATCGTCTCCGACATGCTGCTCGTCACGCTGGGCGTGGCCGGCATGGGCTCGCTGACCCAGGCGGTTCCGCAGCTCATGTCGATCCTCACGATCGTCGGCGCCGTGTTCCTCTCCGGCTACGGGGCAAGCGCGCTGTGGCGCGCGCTCCGCCCCCGCCGCGCCCCTGAAGAGGGCGCCCGGGAGAGCCTCGATCTCTCCGCCGCCGAGGCGGAGGCCGGGCTCGCCGCGGACCCGGCCGCAGCCCCGGCTCAGGGGGCGGCAGGCGCGCGCCCGGTCGCCGCCGAGTCCACGGCGGGCCCGGCGACCACCGGTCGGGCCAGCACCCTGGTCCGCGAGCGGAGTGCCGCAGCAACCGGGGGAGCGGGCACCGCCGCACCGGCCACCGGGCCGGACGCCGGCGGAGAGGGCCTCTGCGCGGCACACGGCGAGGGCGGCCACGGCCACGGTGCGGTGGGCCGGCTGCTGCGCGGCTCCGGCACCCACCCGATGGTCTCCGCGATCCTCGCGCTGCTCGCGTTCACCTGGCTCAATCCGCAGTCCTACTTCGAGGTCACGGTCATCCTCGGCTCGATGGCCGCGAACTACGGCGACCCGGGCCGCTGGATCTTCGCCGTGGGCCTCTACTGCGCCTCGATCACGTGGTTCGTCGCACTCGGCTTCGGGGCCAAGGCGCTCGGCCGGCTCGTCGTGCGCTACCCGAGGATCTGGCAGCTCCTCGACATCGCAACGGGCTCCGTCATGATCGTGCTCGGCCTCGTCCTCGCAGCGCGTCTGCTCTGAGCCGGCGGGCCGGAGCCCGCGGCGCTACTAGGCCGAGGCGGTGGGCGGGAACCAGCGCGCAGCTCCCGCGCACCGCCCGGCAGGGGCTGCTCGGTGCCTGGTGCCCACTGCCCGGTGACCGCCGCCTCGGGTGCTGACGCCTCGGGCGTCTGCTGGTCGCCGCCGCGGGCGTCCGATGCCACCCCAAACCGGCTGCCCACGGGCCGTCGGGACCGCGTTGCGCTGTGTGACACCGGCGGCCACGGCGCGCGGCCCGGTCGCTAGGGTAGGGGAATACCTGAGCGCGGGAACGCGTTGGCCACCTATCGTGGCGATGCCCGAACCGGACATGCCGGACAACGGACAGGATGAGCATGATGCCGTTCAAGAACTCGCAGAACTGGGCACTGGCTGCTCGCTTCGAGGCTCTTGACTGTCTCATGCTCGCAGGCGCCACCACGCGAATGTGAGCCCTGGGCACTCGCCCCCGCTCTTCGCGGAGCCGGACGCCGTCCATCTGACTCCCGTGCACCGCGGCCCTCGTCGGCCGCCGCACCCGCGCCCTGTTCGGGGCGGGTGCCCCGCGCGCCCCCGCACACTGCCGGGGAGGCCCGCGCGGTCCAGGTGAATCGGGAGCACTCGCCTGAGTCCAGGAGTGCACCGTCATGTCCGAGCCCCCCGCACCCCCACATCCCCACCGCAGGCGCACCGTGCGCCCGCAGCCGGGTGAGCACACCCCGCCCAACCGCTCCGATCGGCCCGGAGAGCCCCGCAGCCGACTCCCCGCTGGGCGCAGTCCCCGCCGCCGTCCGCCCCGCAGCGCGCGCAGCGTGCTCACCGCCACGGTCATCGCGGGCATCGCCGGCGCCATGGCGCTGGCCGGGTGCGGTGCCCCCGCCCAGGCCGGAGCGGGTGCCAACCGCCTACGTCTGGCCTTCGACTCCGACCCGCAGTGCATCGACGGCCAGCAGATGGGCAACAACACGGCCCTCACCGTGGCCCGCCAGCTGACGGACTCGCTGACCGATCAGGATCCCGAATCGGGGGCGATCGTCCCGTGGCTCGCCGCCTCCTGGCGCGTGAGCGCGGATTCCAAGACGTTCGACTTCACCCTGCGCGACGGCGTCCGGTTCTCCGACGGAACGCGCTTCACCGCGGAATCGGTCAAGGAGAACCTCGAGGGGATCGCCGGGCTCAGCGCCAAGGCCCAGCTGGGCTCCACGTACCTGGCGGGCCTGTCGAAGGTCACCGCACACGGCGAGCACCGCGTGACCGTCGCCTTCTCCGCGCCCAATGCGCAGTTCCTCCAGGCCACCTCCACGATGACCTTGGGCATGTACTCCCACGCCACCCTCCAGCGCAGCCCGGAGCAGCGCTGCGCGGGCAGGATCGAGGGCACCGGCCCCTTCACAGTGGGCCGCTACACACCCGGCGACGGCGTGAGCCTCGAGCGCCGCGCCGGCTACGACTGGCCCTCGAGCCGGGCCCTGCACGTGGGCCCCGCCCACGTAGACGGCGTCGACATCGGCATCGTGCCGGAGTCCAGCGTGCGCACCGGCAGCCTGTCGGCCGGCGACATCGACGTCGACACCGCGGTGCAGCAGCAGGACGAAGAGGCCCTCGAGGCCTCGGACTTCACCATCGCAGCCCGTGCCAACCCGGGGCTCGTCTACTCGCTCATGCCGAACGAGAAGAACGCGATCCTCGCCGACGCCGACGTCCGGCGCGCGATCGGCGCGGCCGTCGACCGGCCCGAACTCGCGGCCGTGCTGTCCCACCACCAGGCCCCCGCCACCTCGCTGCTGGCGAAGTCCACGCCCGGCTACCGCGACCACTCCGCACAGCTGGCACACGACCCTGCCCGCGCGGCGGCCCTGCTCGAGCGCGCCGGCTGGCGGGCCGATCCGGCCACGGGCATGCGCAGCAGGAACGGCACGCCGCTGCGGCTGAGCGTGCGCTACTGGCAGACGGCGCCGTTCATCGAGCTCGTCGCGCAGCAGCTGCGCGAGGTCGGCATCGACCTGCAGCTGAAGAAGTCGACGCTGGCGGAGACCACCGCCGCGCGCGCCGCCGGCGACTACGACCTCGAGTTCTCCAACCTCACCCGTGCCGATCCGGACATCGTGCGCACCCTCTTCGATGCCCGCGGCCGCAACATCAACCAGCGCGCCCCCGGCCGCGTCGAGGAGCTGCTCAACGCCTCGGCGGCCCAGCCGGACCAGCGCAGGCGCGGTGCGCAGGTGGACGGCGCCGTCACCGAGCTGCTCACCGCAGGCCACGCGATCCCCCTCGTCGAGCTCTCGGGCGTGATGTCCGTGCGCCCCGGCGTCCGAGACCTCGACTTCGACGCCTCCTCGCGGCTCCAGCTCTACGACACGAGCCTTGCTGCCGCCGGCGCCCAGGCGCCCACCAGCATGCGGGCGCCCGCCGCCCCTCAGGCTGCCGACTCCCGGGCCGCCGCCGCTCATGAGGGGAGCCGCCCATGAGCGCGCGCGGCACCGGTGCGCGCGGCGCGGCGCTCTTCGCGCTGCGGCGCGGCCTCCACGGTCTCGTCGTCCTCTGGGCGGCGTACACGCTGAGCTTCCTCATCCTGTCCGCCCTGCCCGGCGACCCGGTGACGATCATGCTGGGCGCCGCGGGGCAGGCGGCCGGAACCCCCGAGCAGGTCGCGGCCCTGCGCGCCGAGCACGGCCTCGACCGGCCGCTGGCCCTCCAGTACCTCGTGCAGCTGGGCGGGATCGTGCGCGGTGACCTGGGCACCTCGTACACCTCCGGCCAACCCGTCGCGAGCCTCATCGCCGCCGCCGTGCCGACCACGGTGGAGCTGGCGGTCTGGACGCTGCTGTTCGCGCTGCTGGGCGGCGGCGCCCTGGCGCTGACCGCCTCGGCTTCCCGCAGCCCGCGGCTGCGCGGCCTGCTCGCGGCCCTGCCGGGTCTGGGCGCGTCCCTGCCCACGTTCTTCACGGGCCTTGTGCTCCTGCAGGTAGTCGCCTTCCGCCTGCGGCTCATCCCGGCACTCGGCGCCCACGGCTTCGCCGGCGTCGTCCTACCGGCGCTGACCCTGGCCCTGCCGATCGGCGCGATCGTGGCGCAGGTGCTCTTCCGCGCCCTCGAATCGGCATGGGATCAGCAGTTCATCACCACCTACCGCGCAGCGGGGCTCAGCAGGCCCCGCCTGCTGCTCGCACACGCCCTGCCGGTGGCCGCGCTGCCGCTGCTCTCGATCGCCGGAGTGCTCGCGGGCCAGCTGCTGGGCGGGGCCGTCGTCGTCGAGACGGTCTTCACCCGCAACGGCCTGGGCCGCCTCGCACAGACGGCCGTGGCCAATCAGGACATCCCCACCGTCCAGGGCATCGTCGTCCTCTGCGCGGCCGTCTTCGTCCTCGTCAACCTCGCGGCCGACCTGCTCTACCCGCTCGTCGACGCCCGTACCCGCCCCGCCGCCGACCCGCGGGCCAGGCGCACCCCGCTTCGCCGCAGCCGGGGGCGCACCGCGCCCCAGCAGCCCGCCGTCCTCCAGGAGGCCCGCCCATGAGCACCACGGCTCCCAGCACCGCGGGTTCCAGCCAGGCGGTTCCCAGCCCAGCGGCCACCGCTTCTCCGGCCCCCGCCTCGGCGGCGGCCGACGGCATCCCCGCTGCCGCAGTGGCGGCCGACGCCCACGGCAGCCACACCGCACCGGCCCGGTTGCCCCCGGCACGGTGGCTGTCCCGCCTGCCCCGCCCCAGTGCGGGCACCCTCCTCGCCGCCACCGTGCTCGTCCTGGCGCTCAGCTGGGCGCTCGCCCCCAGCGCCTTCGCCCCCGGCAATCCGCTGCTGGGCCAGCCGCGCGAGCGCCTGCAGGCCCCCGGCCTCGCCCACTGGTTCGGCACCGACCACCTAGGCCGGGACGTCTACACGCGCACCGTCCACGGCGCTGCGGTCTCGCTGGGCACCACGGCGCTTGCGGTCCTCGCCGCATTCGACATCGGATCGGCGGCCGGCGCCACCGCGGCAACCGCCGGCGGCGTGGCCGAATCGCTCATCATGCGCACCGTCGACGTCGCACAGTCCATCCCCGGGCTACTGCTGTCCATGGCGGTCGTGACGGCGCTGGGCTTCGGGCCCGTGGCCATCGCGCTGGCCGTGGCCGCGTCGTCTGCGCCTGCCTTCGCGCGGATCGCCCACGGGGAGGTGCTGCGCTGGCGCTCCTCCCTCTTCGTCGAGGCCGCCCGCCTCAACGGCGTGGGTGCAGTCCGCACGGTGGTGCGCCACGTGCTGCCGCACGCCGCCGGCCCCGTGCTCGCCCTGGCGGCGGTCGAATTCGGCACCGCGATCCTCGCCGTGTCCGCGCTGAGCTTCCTGGGCTACTGGGCCCCGCCACCGCAGCCCGAATGGGGTCTGCTCGTCTCCGAGGGACGCGACTACCTCGCCAGCGCCTGGTGGCTCACGGCCCTGCCCGGGCTGGCCATCGCCGCCGTCGCCCTGTCCGTCAACCACCTCGCCCGCCGCATCGGAGCCCAGAGGAGGCCCGCATGAGCCGCACCGCACCCGCGCCCGTCCTGGAGCTGTCCGACCTCACGGTGGCCTACCCAGCGGCCCCCGCTCCCGCAGTCGACGGTGCTGCGCTCACCGCCCGGCCGGGCCGCACCGTGGCGCTCGTGGGGGAGTCCGGCTCCGGCAAGTCCAGCCTGGCGGCCGCCGCCGCGGGACTCTCGGTCCCCGGCGCCCGTGTGCGGGCCGCCGTCCACACCGTGGGCGGCGTCGACATGCGCGGCGCCGGGCAGCGGGCTTGGCGCGCGGTGCACGGCTCGGTGCTGGGGTTCGTGCCCCAGGACGCGGGCACCGGGCTCAACCCGGTGCGCTCCGTGGCCGGCCAGCTCGCCCACACGCTGCGCACCCGCGGCGCCCGGCGCCGCGAGGCCGCGGAGCGGGCCGCCGAGGCGCTGGCCGGCGTCGGCCTCGAACCGCGCCTGCACGGGCGGCGCCGGCCGCACGAGCTCTCCGGCGGCCAGCGCCAGCGCATCCTCCTCGCACTCGCCCTGGCCGGCGAGCCGCGGCTCGTCATCGCCGACGAGCCCACCTCCGCCCTCGACGTCACGGTCCAGCGCCAGGTCCTCGACCTGCTGGCCGAGCGGACCGCGCGCGCCGGGGCGGCCCTCGTCCTCATCACCCACGACCTGGGGGTCGCGGCCGATCGCGCCGATGACGTCCTCGTCATGTCCGGCGGCCGCATCGTCGAGGCCGGGACCGCCGCGCAGGTGCTGGAATCCCCACGCGAGCCCTACACGCGCCGGCTGCTCGCGGCGGCGCCCGGCCTCGATGCGCCCCGGCTCATCGCCGCCCCGCGCGGCGGGCCGGCGCAGCCCCAGGAACCGCCGGTGCTGCGCGCCGCAGGCCTCGTGCGCGACTTCGCCCACGGCGGTGGGAGCGTGCGCGCCGTCGACGGGGTGTCCCTCGAGCTGCCGCGCGGGCGCACACTGGGCATCGTCGGCGAATCCGGCTCCGGCAAGTCCACGACGGCCCGCCTGCTGGTGGGCCTCGAACCCGCGGACGCGGGAGAGATCGAGCTGCTCGGCGCCCCCGTCACCGGGCGCCGGGCCGAGGCGGTGCGCCTGGCCCGCCGGGTGCGCTTCGTCCACCAGGATCCCAGCGCCTCGCTCGATCCGCGCCGCAGCGCCGGCGACTCGATCGCCGAGCCGCTCGCGGGCTTCGGAATCGGCACGCGCGCCGAGCGCCCGGCGCGCGTGCGCGCACTCCTCGAGCGCGTCGCACTGCCCGCCGACGCAGCCCGGCGGAGGCCGGGGGAGCTCTCCGGCGGCCAGCGGCAGCGGGTGGCGATCGCCCGTGCCCTCGCCGTCGACCCGGAGGTGGTCGTCCTCGACGAGCCCGTCTCCGCCCTCGACGTCTCCGTCCAGGCGCAGATCCTCGAGCTCCTCGCCGGACTGCAGCGCGAACTCGGGCTCTCCTACGTCTTCATCAGCCACGACCTGGCGGTGGTGCGCCAGATCGCCCACGACGTCCTCGTCATGGCCCAGGGGCGGGTCGTCGACGCCGGCCCCACCGAGGAGGTCTTCGCCGCGCCCACCGCGCCCACGACCCGCGCGCTGCTCGCCGCCGTGCCCGGCCGCGCCCAACGACCCCCGTCCGCTGGACCCGCCACGGCCGCCGGGGCGGCCCCGCCGGGCGCTCCCGCGTCGGGGCCGCCCGCCGCCGGCCGCTCGCACCTCGTCCCGTCGCACCCCGACCGCAGTCCCGACCCTTCGCAACCGCCCAGCCGCACCGCAGCACAGATCGGAGCACGATGACACAGCGCCAGGTCCACCTCGCCGCCCACTTCCCGGGCGTGAACAACACGACCGCCTGGTCCGACCCGCAGGCCGGGTCGAACATCGCGATCGACAGCTTCACCCACCTCGCCCGCACCGCCGAGCGCGGCCTCTTCGACTTCTTCTTCCTGGCCGAGGGCCTGCGCCTGCGCGAGCACAAGGGGGAGATCTTCGACCTCGACGTCGTCGGCCGGCCGGAGACCGTGACCGTCCTCGCCACCCTCGCCCAGGCCACCGAGCGCATCGGCCTGGCAGGCACGCTCAGCGCCACCTTCAACGAGCCCTACGACTTGGCGCGCAAGCTCGCCACGCTCGACCACGCGTCAGCCGGCCGGGCCGCGTGGAACGTGGTGACGACCTCCGATGCGTTCACCGGCGAGAACTTCCGCCGCGGGGGGTTCCTCGCCCACGCGGACCGCTACCTGCGCGCGGAGTCCTTCATCTCCGCTGCGCGCACCCTGTGGGAGGCGGGCACAGACTCCGCCGGGGGCGACTTCGCCTACCGCTCCGACTTCTTCGACATCGCCGGGCACTGGCCCCTGCCGCGCTCGCGGCAGGTCCACCCGGTCGTCTTCCAGGCGGGGGACTCGCCCGCAGGCCGGGACTTCGCGGCCGGCAGCGCCGACGTCATCTTCACCCGCCACTCCTCGCTGGCCGACGGCCAGGCCTTCGTCGCTGACATCGACGAGCGCCTGCGCGGCTACGGCCGGGATCCGGAGTCGCTCAAGGTCTTCCCGGGCGTCACCTTCGCGCTCGGCGACACGGACGCCGAGGCGCGGGAGGCCTCCGCGCACATCCGCCGCCAGCAGGTGTCCGGGCCCGGTGCCATCGCGTTCCTCGAGCAGACGTGGGGCCGCGACCTCACGGCCTATGATCCCGACGGCCCGCTGCCCGACATCGAGCCCGACTTCGACAACGAGGGCCTCGCCCGCGGCCGCGTGCGCCATATCAAGGACCCGCGTCCCACAGTGGAGAAGTGGCGCGCCCTCGCCGAGGCCAAACGCCTGTCGATCCGCGAGCTCGCCATCGAGGTCTCCGCCCGCCACTCGTTCGTGGGCTCCCCCGTGACGATCGCCGAGGAGATGAACCGCTTCGTCCAGGCCCGCGCGGCAGACGGCTTCATCCTCATCCCGCACCTGACCCCGGGCGGCCTCGACGCGTTCGTCGACCGGGTCGTCCCGGAGCTCCAGGAGCGCGGCGTCTACCGCGACGACTACCCGGGGGATACGCTGCGCGCCAACCTGGGCCTGCCCGCGGCCCGGCCCGAGGCGGACTGGGAGGCGCAGCGGCGCACGGCCCGTGCCTCGGCGGCCCACGAGGATGGGCTGCCGCGCAAGGAGGGCGCCCGTGGCTGAGGTCCTCATCATCTCCGGCAGCCCCGCCGCGCCGTCGAGCACGGACGCACTGCTCGAGCACGCGGGCGCGCACCTGGCGGCCACCGGCCACAGCGGCTCGCTGCTGCGGGCGCGCGAGCTGCCCGGCGAGGCGCTGCTCGCCGGCGACACCGCCCACCCGCAGCTCGCCGCCGCCCTGGACCGGGTGGCAGGCGCGGACGCCGTCGTGCTGGGCTCGCCCGTCTACAAGGCCACGTACACCGGGCTGCTCAAGGCGTTCGTCGACCTGCTGCCCATGGACGCGTTCGCGGGCAAGCCGGTGCTGCCGTTCCTCACCGGCGGCAGCCCCGCGCACGTGCTCGCGCTCGACTACGGGCTCAAGCCGCTGGCCGTCACGCTGGGCGCCACCCACGTGGCGGACGGCCGCTTCGTGCTCTCCGCCGCCATCGACAAGCACGTGGACCCGGACGCCGGCGGCCCCACGCTCACCGATCCGAAGGTCGCCGACGACATCCACGCCGCGCTCGCGGCCTTCGAAGCCGAACTCGACCTGCGCGCCCCCGCCGCCCGGCTGGCGCGCCGCCACCAGGAGGCAGCCTCATGACCGCACCCGCACAGCCGATGACCGCCGCGCCCAGCCCCGCTCGCCCGGTGCACGCGCCCGCCGCCGTGCGCATCCCCCTGGCCGCCGCGGCCGAGCCCGCCGCGCAACTGGCGCAGCTGCGCGAGGCAGCCCGGCGCCTCGAGGCTGCGGGGGTCACGTGGCTCGTCCTGGGCGATGACGGGCAGTCCGGCTTCGACGCCGTGACCGTCGCCGGGTGGCTCGCCCCGGCCACCGAGTCCATCGTGCTCGTCCCCGAGGCGCCCGTGACCCACGCGGAGCCGTTCCACCTGGCAACCGCCACCGCGACGCTCGACCACGATTCGCGCGGCCGCGCGGGCTGGGCGCCGATCGCCCAGACGAGCGAGGCCGCGGCCCGGCTAGTGGGTCGGCGGCCCGCCGCGACCGCCGGCGCGGCGTGGGCCGAGGTGCCCGTGGTCGCCGAGGCGGTCACGGCGCTGTGGCACTCGTGGGAGCCCGATGCGATCGTCCGCGACGCGGCGACCGGCCGGTTCGTCGACCGCGAGCGGCTGCACTACGTGCGCTTCACCGGCACCGATTCCGTGGGCGAGGAGTTCACGATCACCGGCCCGTCGATCGTCCCGCGCCCCCCGCAGGGCACGCTCCCCACGCTCATCCGCGTGACCGGCCCGGAGACGGCCGAGGCCGCGGCACAGGCGGCGGACATCGTCGTGCTCGCCGAGGCGCCCGGCGCAGCCGGATGGGATGCCGCGCCCGCGGAGGACCGCACCGTCCTGCGGGCACTGCACGCCCAGGAGCTGGACACCGCCGGGGCCGAGCTGTCCGAGGTACTCGTCGACGTCGCCGATGCGGCGGGCGCGCTGCGCCTGGCCGAGTGGCTGGGCAGTGCCGAGCGCGGCGGGAATGCCCCGGCCCAGGCAAGCGGGCGTGCCCCGGCCGAGGCAGGCGGGTCCGAGACGGAGCTCCAGAACGGCGAGCCCCGCAACGGAGAGCAGGGGACCCCGCGTTGAGCGCTGCGCTCGCGCAGGCCCCTGCGCGCCTCGTGTTCGTGGGAGGCGGGCCCAAGACGACGGGCCTGCTGCTCGCCCTGGCCGCCCTGGGCCGGGCGGATCGCGGTGCGCTGCCCACCCGCCTGCGCATCGATGTCGTCGAGCCCTGCGAGCCGGGGGCGGGCAGGATCTGGCGCCGCGACCAGGACCCCAACCTGTGGATGAACTCGCTGGCCGAGGACGTGACGATCTTCGCCGACGACACGCTCGAGCCCGCGCCCGTCCCGGGCCCCAGCCTGCACGAGTGGGCCGGGGGCACGCTGTCCGCCGGGGAGTTCGCCCCGCGCCGCAGGCAGGGCGACTACCTCACCGCGGCGTTCGACGCTGCGGTGGCCGCGCTTCCGGACGGGCTGAGCGTGCGCGTCCACCGCGGCACGGCCGCGCAGGTCCGCAGGGCACCGGGCGGGCGGCAGGAGGTCACGGTCGAATCTGCCCACCCCGGTCAGGAGGGAGGCCAGGGCAGGCCGCTGCGCCTGAGCGCGGATGCCCTCGTGCTCGCCCAGGGCTTCGTGGAGGTCGAGCCCGACGCCGCCACGACGGCACTCCAGCGCGCGGCGCGCGCCCGCGGCCTGACCTACGTGGCACCGGGTTACACCGCTGACGTGGACCTTCGCGTGCTGCCCGCGGGCGCCGATGTGCTGGTGCGCGGGATGGGCCTTGCCTTCATCGACGCGCTCATGATGCTCACCGCCGGGCGCGGTGGCACGTTCTCCCGGGGTGCGGACGGCCGCCTGTCCTACGCCCCGAGCGGCCGCGAGCCCATCCTGTGGGCCGGTTCCCGGCGGGGCGTGCCCTACCGGCCCAAGCTCGGCTACCGGCCGGAGGGGATGCGCCTGGCACCGCCGCGCTACATCGGCGCCCAGCTGCTCGAGGCGCTGCGCGGGGAGGACGGCTTCGTCAGCGTCGAGGGCTCCGCGCTGCCGCTGCTCGAGGCGGAGATGGCCGCCGCGCACTACATCGAACTCGCCGGCCGCCACCCCGAGCGGGTGAGCGCGAGCGCCGACGACTTCACGGCGCTCATCGATCGGCAGGTTGCGGCGCTGGTCGCCGGCGATGCCGCCGCGCGGCGCGCCGCGCAGGAGGCACTGGACGCCCTGGTCGAGCGGGCGGTTGCCCAGCCGGCCGACCGATTCGACCTGGGCGCCCTCGATCGCCCGCTGGACGGTGTGCGCACCGATTCCGCCGCCGCCCTGGGGGAGGCCATCGCGGACCATATCGAGGCCGAGCTCGCGCGCGCGGCGGACCCGCACTTCTCACAGGACTCCGCGGTCTTCCACGCGCTCGTCTCCGGGTACTTCGCGCTGCGCGAGCACGTCAGCTCGGGGATCTTCACCCCCGAGGACCGCATCCGCAGCTTCGACGGTCGGCTGCACGGGCTCTTCTCCTTCCTGGCCTCGGGGCCGCCGCCCGAGCGGCTCGAGGCGCTGCTCGCGCTGGTGCGGGCGGGCATCGTCCGCTTCGTCGGGCCGGACATGAGCGTCGAGGTGGGCGACGGCGCATTCGTCGCCCGCTCCAGCGGCCACGGCGAGGCGCTGCGCGCGCCCGCCCTCCTCGAGGCCCGGCTGGCGCCCGTGAGCGCGGCGCGCGCGGCCGACCCGCTGCTGCGCGGCCTCCTCGCGGAGGGCTCCCTGCTCCTCGAGGCAGGCGCCGGGCACGCGGCGAAGTTCGTCACCGCCCCGAGCGGGCGCGCTATCGGGGGCGATGGCCGGCCGGTGCCCGACCTCTTCCTCGTGGGCCCGTCCGTGGCGGGGTCCGTGGGCGAGGCGTTCGCGCGGCCGGGCACGAACTCGCGCGTCTTCCGCGACAACGCCCGGCTGGCGAGGGAGATCGCCGGGCAGCTGGCTCAGCCCGGTGCGCGCACGGGCGACGCAGGGGGCGCCGGTACCGGTGACGCCGGGGCTGAAGCGGCCGGCGACGATGCGGCCGGTGGTGACGCCGAACAGGCCGGCACCGAACCACACGGCACCGAACCGCGCGATACCGAACACGCCTGCGCCGAACCGCGCGGCGCCGAAACGGGCCGGGCCGCGAGCGCGGCTGCACGCCCGGCCGGGCGCGCCCGGCGGCGGGTGCGGGCGCTCAGCCGGTCGGCGCCTCGGCCGCGGTGAGCGCGCCCCGCGGGCGGGAATCGAGTCGGCGCAGGCCGGTGACCTGATCCTCGCCGGCTGTCAGGCGCTGGTGGGGGTCGACGATGACGATCCCGTGGCCTTCGGCCGTGAGGCTGCGCATGCCCGTGAGCAGCATCTTCGCCCCCGCCTGGGCGATCGAGGGCACGAGCGTGAGGTCGATGATGACGTCGTCGCTGCCCGGCGGGATCTGGGCGAACCGGCGCAGGGCCATCTCGGCCGTGGGGAAGTCGAGGACGCCCTGGAGGGCGACGAGCTTCGAGCCGTCGGCGTGCGGCAGTGCTGGCCGATCGCATTGATCGTGGGCGCGGGGATGGCCATCATGTGCATGCCCATGTCCTTGCTCATCTGCTCGAAGGCCTGGACACCGCGCACCGAGTTGCCGAACGCGTCGAGGCGCGGGGAGAACGTGCCGATGCCCACCTGTCCGGGCAACGCGCCCAGGATCCCTCCGGACACCCCGGACTTGGCGGGAATGCCCACGTGGGAGAGCCAGTCGCCGGCCGCGTCGTACATGCCGCAGCTCGTCATGACGGCCATGACCTGCTGGGCGATCTCCGGGCTGACGACGCGCTCCTGGGTGAGCGGGTTCACCCCGCCGCGTGCCAGCGTCATGCCCATGACGGACAGGTCGTGGACCGTCACCCGCACCGCGCACTGGCGGGTGTAGCCCAGCACCACGTCGTCCGGGTCGTCCTCGATCTTGCCCGCGGCGCGCATGAGGGCGGCCAGCGCCAGGTTGCGCCAGGCGTCCTCGAGCTCGGAGGCGCAGGCGCCCTCGTCCACCGTGAGCTCGCGCCCGGCGAACTGGGAGAGGCCCTCGACGATGAGGGCGGAGCGCTGGGCCGCGGAGGCATCGGGCCCGCCGATGAGCGCGTGCGTGGTGAGCGCCCCGATGTTGATCATGGGGTTCTCCGGCCGGCCCGTGTGCTCGTCGAGGGAGATCTCGTTGAACGCATCGCCGGAGGGCTCCACGTCCACGGCGGCGTTGACGGCCTCGAAGCCGCGGTCGCGCAGCGCCAGCGCGTAGGCGAAGGGCTTCGAGATCGACTGGATGGTGAATTCGCGCAGCGCATCGCCGGCGGAGTACTGCGTGCCGTCGGGGGTGCACAGGGCGATCGCGAAGGGCTCCGGGTCGGCCTCTGCAAGCTCGCGGATGTAGTCCGCCCGCTCACCCGAGCGGTTGTCGAGGCAGCACTCGTAGATGTCGTCGAGGTAGGTGGTGACGGGGGTCTGCATGGTTGCTGCCTCCTGGGATCGGGTGCCTGTTTCGGTCGTGGATGCGGGTGGGTCTCAGAGGCGCGCTCTGGTCTTGGCAGTGCGCTGCTGGGCTCAGGCGCGCGCCGGCTGGGGCGCGGCCGCCTGCACCCCGGCGGCGGCCAGGGCCGCGAGCAGGCGCCGGCGGATCTCCTGCGCCCGCACGCTCAGCGCCTCCTGGCGGCGCTTGTATTCCGCCTTGCCCGCGGCGGTCTCGATGCGCACGGGCTCGAGCCCCCAGTCGTGCAGATCGTAGGGGGAGGCCTCCATGTCGAGGCGGCGGATGTCGACGGCCAGGTCGAATGCGTCGAGCACCGTCTCCGAGGCGACGATCGGCTCGAGCTTCATCGCCCACTTGTACAGGTCCATGCCGGCGTGGAGGCAGCCGGGCTGCTCGTTGGCGACCATCCCGGTGCGCGTGGGCTGCAGCGTGTTGAGCGGGCGGGCGGGCTCGGTGAAGAAGCGGAACGCATCGAAGTGGGAGCACTGCACGCGGTGGCCCTCGACCACCGCGTCCGTCTGCGCACGGCTCAGCCGCAGCGGCACCTGCCCGTGCCGGCGGTCGTCGTCGGACTGACGGTAGACCATGGCCCACTCGTGGAGCCCGAAGCAGCCGAACGTCGCCTCCCGGTGCAGGGTGGCGGTGAGCAGGCCCGCGATGAAGCGGGCGCCGTCGCCGCGCTGGGCGCGCCACTGCTCAAGGTCTACGGCCGCGGTCTGCTGCTCCTCGTCGAGTGCGTACCAGCGCCGGGCGAATTCCGCGCGGTCCGGCCCGTCGCCGAGGCGCACGCGGACACCCGCTCCCGGGTGCCAACGTGCCAGCTTGCCGGGGGAGAAGGGGTAGTAGGTGAACAGGAAGTCCTCGACGGGGTGCGCCTCGCCGCGCTGACGGCGCGCGCGGTGTGCTGCGGTGCGCTGGTCGGCGCGCTGCGCGTGCCGGTCGCGGGCGGCGTGCCACGCGGCGGCGGGCAGCGGTGCAATGTCCATGGCACCAGTGTGCCTGAAGCCATTCGTTCCGATTGTCCGATGGCATCATGGAATTAGGAAAGAATTCACATGAGTTGCCTAGGGTGGGGTGCGATCGCACCGGCATCAGGGCCTGTGCGCCGACATCGGAGTCACCATGTCCCTTCGCACCTCGTTCCGAGCCGCGGGCGCGGCGCTTGCCGCGCTGAGCCTGGCGGCCGTTTCCTCCGCGACGCTCGCGCCCGCCGCCGTCGCCGCCCCCGGTGACCCCGGCAGGACACGGGTGCGGAGACCTCCGTGGCCAAGGTCAAGGGCAAGGGAGTGGGCTCGGGCCGGTGGGGCATCGCCGGTGCCGTCGAGACGGTGGGCTCGGGTGGCAGCACGTACAACTACGGGGTGCAGTTCGCGCCGGACGGGTCGCTGTGGGTGACGGACTCCGGGAAGGTCTACTGGTCAGGTGGCGGCTCGCAGGGGGGGTACGCCGCGCGTCTTCCGGTACGCGAAGACCGGCAGCGACTTCGCGCAGGGGCAGTACACCGTCAACGGCTCCTGGGACCCGGGATGGAACGGGGGCCTGAGCGGCGGCAGCGCCAACGCCGGCATCGGAGCCAACTGGCAGGCGGTGGGGCAGCGCACAGTCATCAGCGAGCCGTACGCCGCGCCCAAGCCCAATCTGACGAACGGGCCGCGCCCCATTACGTTCGACAAGAGCGGCCGCGCGTGGATCGTGAATTCGGAGAACGGCGACCCCAATTCGGCCGACGAGTCGGCACCGCACCGCAAGGTCCAGGTGCTGCGCGCCGACGGCACGCCGGAGGCGACCTTGGGGTGGGGTGGGAAGTGGCCCGATCGCGACCATCCCGGCGTCACGTTCTACGGCACCGGCGCGGCGACGACCCCGGATGGCAAGATCCTCACGACCTCGGAGACGTCAAACCGCCTCAACGTCTTCGACCCCACCACGATGCAGGCCACGGGGCAGATCCCGCTCGACCTGCCCGCGGGCAGTGACAACTCCGATGACAAGGGCTACCGGTCGCCCTATGCGGTCGCGGTCGATCCCGTCGACGGCTCGATCTACACCGGGCTCGTCGATTTCCGCGACGCCCCTGGCATGAAGACCCAGGTGCCCTACGTCGAGAAGCGGGACGCGTCCGGCAAGCTCCTCGCCAAGCTCAAGAGTCCCTCGGGTGCCGCGCCCTTCCTGCGCACCGGTCAGGTCGTGTTCAATGTCGTGGTGAATCCGCACAACCGACACGTCTTCGCGTGGTCGCAGTTCAACAGCGGCGTCGTCGAGTGGGACGAGGACGGAAGCTTCGTGCGCTCCTGGAACGCGTCGAACAACACGGTGGGGGGCGTCGCCAAGGCGGCCGGGGTAGCCACGGAGGCGTTCCCGGGCATGGGCACCGTGCGCGGGCTCACGTTCGACGAAGGCGGACGAATGTACCTCACGATCAACGAGGGCGGCAGCTCGATGGGCAGGGACTCGAGCCCCGGGTCATGATTCTCGGGCAGACTCCTGCCCCGGTGAAGCAGGGGGGGTGCGTGCCGAAGTGTGGATCGCACCCAGGCCCAGCTGTCGTGGCAGGCTCCACCGGCTCAGGCGCAGACCGAGGCCGGCAACGGCGGACTGCCGATCAAGGACTACGTCGTCGAACAGCACATGGAGGGGGACGTGGACGCCAGCGGTGCAGACCGCTGGACGGTCGTGCCGAAGAAAGAAGCCTCGACGAAGACACGCTGGACCGTCGAAGGGCTTGACCCTGCCAAGCACTACGATTTCCGGGTCTCCGCCTGGAATGAAGCGGGCAACGGCGATTGGCTGCGGCTCGAAAACCAGCGCACGATTCGCATGGCCGACGACTCCGCGGAGTTCGGGCTGGGCGCTCCGAGTGTCAAGGTCGACGTGCTCGACAACGACGTCCTGCTGAGCGACCCGTCGGCCGTGCCGCCGCTCGAGGAGGAGCCGGTCGATGCGGAAACGGCCAAGACGCTCAAGATCCTCGATCCCCGCGACGACGCTCCGAAGAAGTACACGGACAGCCTGACGGTCGATGGCGAGGGCACGTACACAGTGGAGCACGGCGCGATTGTCTTCACTCCTGCGCGCGCCTTCGACACCGAGGGACCGCTGACGCCCATCACATATGCGTTGGGGCTCGAAGGCTGCCGCAGCCACGCGAAGCTCCGCCTCACCGCTCAGCCCAACAGCATCGCACTGGAGAAGTCCGGGAAACTCGCCGTCGGCGCTGCCGGTGCGGTCGGGGATCGGATCGACTGGTCGTTCACCATGAAGAACACAGGCTTCTCGACGTTGCTGGGGGTATCGCTGGGTGATCAGCTGACGGGAATGTCGGATTTTGCCTACGAGTGGCCCGATCCGGCGAAACCGGGTGAGCTGGCGCCAGGCGAGGAGGCGACGGCCACCGCGCACTCTGCCGTCACGGCCGAGCAGCGATCCGCCGGATTCGTCGTGAATTCCGCGGTCGTCACCGGAGTGGCAGGAGACCGCGAGGTGAAGGCGGAGGCGACAGCGCGGGTCGAGCTGCCGGACCCTCCGGAGCCGACGGCGTCCCCGACCACCGAGCCGACGGCGCCGACGACGCCGCCAACGCCGACGATTGATCCCACGCCGCCGACCACCGAACCGACGAAGCCAAGCACGCCGCCAACGGTCGACCCGACCGCGGATCCGACTTCCGAGCCGACGGTTGATCCCACGCCGGGCCCGACAACGGCACCGACGGGAACCCCGACGACGGGCCCCGCCCCCACCTCCGGTCCGACGAGCGGAGTTCCGTCTCCCTCGGCATCATCCGCCCCGAGCACGTCACGCCCGACTACTCAGCCGCCGGCCCCGGCCAGCAGTTCGCCGGGCGATCCCGGCAACCCGCCGGCGCCCGGGCCGAACGGACCGCCCGATGACCGCAGTCCGCTGCCGCGCACCGGTGTCCAGGGCATCGCCTCGGCACTCGTTGCCGCGGGATGCCTGATCGTGGGTGGCGTGCTTACCGCGGTGCGCGCCCGCCGGCGCCGCTGAGCGTGGCAGGTGTCCTGTCCCCACCGCCTTTCGCGGTGGGGGCAGGACGCCTTGTCGCTCGGGGCGATGCGGTTTGGCGAGGCCCTTAACGAACGCTTAGAGTAGGTTGCGCATCCTCTCACAAACATGAAAGCGACCCCCTTCATGCGCATCCCCCAGAAGAAGCTCGCGGCCGCCGGTGCTGGCGCAGCGGCCTCCGCCCTCGTCCTCGGCTTCGCCGCTGTCCCACTGCTCGTTCCCCGGCACAGGCCGATGACGCAAGCGAATTGCCCGTTCCGGAAATCGTGAAGCAGACGACGATCGGGAAAACCGACTCCAAGGGCATCGGGTCCGGCAAGTGGGGTTACGTGGGCGACGTCAAGACGCAGAACCCCGATGGCAAGACGACCTACCCGTACGGCGTGAACATCAACCCGAGTGACGGATCGCTGTGGGTGTCGGATTCCGGCAAAACGGTGACCAGCAGGTTTAGCTGCGCGTTGGCTGGCTTCCCGGGTACGAGCCGCTGTCAGACGGGTGTACCGCAGATGGTGACCTACGCGAAGGCCGATGGCACCGAACAGCGCGCCAGCCAGTACACCGTGGACGGTGATTTCGCCGTCACGGCGAAGACAGCGATCTCCGATGACTGGAAGACCAAGAACACCGGTTTGGGCGCCCTCTTCGCCGCCCGCACCGAGGCTAGGACGAAGAAGCGCGTCGACACGGAGACCGACAAGTCCGAGTACCACGGCGATTCGTTCCATGGGCCGCGCGGCATCGCGTTCGACGGAGAGGGCAACGGCTGGGTGACGGACTCCGATGACCTCGCGAGCCCGCAGAACCCGGTCGCCGTCAAGATCTTCGACAAGGACCTCGATTTCAAGAAGGCGCTCGGCGGCAACAACTACGGCCAGTTCGATGCGCTCGACAATGCGAACTCCGCCCAGCCCATGTCGATCGCGACGCGTCCCAATGAAAACATGCTCGTCGCCAGCCAGAGCGGCAAGGGCAAGAACCGGCTCATCGAGTACAAGCCGGACGGCACGTTCGTCGGCACGATTCCCCTCGACCTCCCCGAGGGCTCGCCGGGACTGGTCAGCGACAAGGACACCGGTGCGCGGACCCCCGAGGCGTTTCCGTGAACCCGAAGACCGGACATATCTTCGTCGCGCCCATGGACGGCTCGACGCAGTCGTGGGTGGGGCAGGGCGGCAACTCCATTGCGCCCTTCATCGTCGAGTACGACGAAAAGGGCGCGTTTGTGCAGAACATCGGCCAGGGTGATTACGGCACGCGCCAGGCCATGTTCGGCTCCCGCATCGATCCGAAGACGCAGGAGGTCTGGGCATGGTCCGCCGACGGCGGCTTCAACGAGTACAAGGCGGATGGCACGCTCGTCAAGAAGTTCACCGATAAGGACTTCTACGGTCTGGAGCACATCCGCGGCCTGGTCTTCGACTCCAACGGCCGTGTGCTTGCCACGACGAAGGAGGGCAGCAATTCGAAGACGGCGCTCAATCGCGTCATGATGCTCGGTCAGACTCCGAATCCGACGACGGAGGTCTCTGGCACCCTCGTGCCGTCCGAAACCCCAGCGGAGACCGCCCCGGCGAGTGCTGTCGCCAAGGCGGCCCGCGCGGACGCCGACGACCCGACGTGCGGCGTCACCTCTCCGGCACCCGCAGCGCCCACCTACGAGACCGCGGACCTTGATTGGGCGAACGCCTCGGTGAGCGGCGCGCTGCCCTATCACCAGACCGAAGTGCGCGACTTCTCGATCGAGGCCCGCATGCTCGACGCCGATGATCAGCCCACCAGCGACTGGAAGCTCGTCGACCACAGTTCCGCGACGTCGGAGCTTGGGCGCGACGGGGTCAAGCTGCCGGAGCCGCTGAAGGCGGGCAGCGAGGACAAGGTGCAGTTCCGCGTCGCGGCGTGGAACGAGGCCGGCAACGGGGACACCGGAGGGATCACCCTCCAGGCGCCCCCTGCCCCTACTGCCCCAGCACCCACACCGTGCGAGACGCCCAGCGACGCGCCCTCTCCTTCGGATTCGGCCTCGCCGTCTCCCTCCGACTCGGTCTCCCCGTCCCCGTCGGAGTCGGTCTCCCCGTCTCCCTCAGATTCGACGACTCCGTCTCCATCGGCTTCGGTGACTCCCTCCCCGTCGGACTCGGTCACACCGTCCCCCTCGGACTCGCAGACCCCGGAGCAGACGGACACGACCACCCCCTCGGAGACGAGTAGCGCTTCGGCCACCCCGAGCGCTTCGAGCACCCCGACGAAGCAGCCCAGCCGGAAGCCGAGCCCCGCGCCGTCGACCTCGTCGGCTCCGGCGCCGGGCCCCAACCCCGGAGAGAACCCCGGGGACGGCCCCACGCAGCCGGGCAGCCCCGACCAGCCGAACAGCCCCCTGCCGCGCACCGGTGCGGAGATCGCAGGCGCGCTGGCGGCGGCCGCGCTGCTCATCGGCGGCGGCGTCCTGGCCGTGACCGCCGGCCGCAGGCGCAGCCGGAAGTGACGGCGCTACCGCCCAGCCGCCCGAGCAAGAGCGGCGGCCGGGTGGGCCTGAGCCGCAGCCGCGCGCACTGAGGCGGGAGCGCAGGCGGGCTCCCGCGGGCATATCGCCCGTGGGAGCCCGCCTCCCTCGTCCCCGGCCGGGGTCACGACCTAGACTGACGACATGCGCATAGCGAGATTCGTGCACAAGGATGCACCTGCCTACGGAGTGGTCGAGGGCGAGCTCAAGGACGGCGAGGGCGCGCGGTTCGACACCTCGGGCCTCGAGATCGCCGTGTTGGACGGCGACCCGTTCTTCAGCCCGGCCCAGTCGACCGGGGAGCGCCTGGCCTTCGACGACGTACGGCTGCTCGCGCCCATCATCCCGCGCTCCAAGGTGATCGGCGTGGGCCGCAACTTCGCCGACCACGCCAAGGAGCTCGGCAACGAGGTGCCGGTCTCGCCGCTCACCTTCTTCAAGCCCAACACCGCGGTGATCGGCCCCGGCGATCCCATCCGGCTGCCCGCCATCAGCGAGCACGTGTCCTACGAGGGCGAGCTCGCGGTCATCATCTCCCGCGTCGCCAAGCAGGTGCGCGCGGACAAGGCGTACGACTTCGTGCTGGGCTACACGGCGGCCAACGACGTCACGCTGCGCGACATCCAGGGCACGGACAAGCAGTGGTCGCGGGCCAAGGGCTTCGACACCTCGTGCCCGTTGGGCCCGTGGATCGAAACGGAGCTCGACCCGGACGATGTCCGCATCCGCTCCTGGGTGGGCGATGAGCTCAAGCAGGACGGAACGACCGCGGACTTCATCTTCGACATCCCCCAGCTCATCGAGCACATCTCGGAGACCATCACCCTGCTGCCCGGCGATGTCATCCTCACCGGCACCCCGGCGGGCGTGGGCAGGATCGAATCCGGTGACCGCGTGACGGTCGCGATCGACGGCCTGGGCGTCCTCGTCAACCCCGTCATGGACGCCTGAGCCACCGCCACCCGCCACACAGACACCGCGGCCGCTTCCCAGCCACCTCCACCGCCGGCCGCCGTACACAGCGCCCCAGCCACCGCCCACAGCAACCAGCCCACCGCACAGAGTAAGGAAACGCGTGAACGTCAGAGTCCGCTTCTGCCCGTCGCCCACCGGCACCCCCCACGTCGGGATGGTCCGCACGGCGCTGTTCAACTGGGCGTATGCCCGCCACACCGGCGGCACGTTCGTCTTCCGCATCGAGGACACGGACGCGGCGCGCGACTCGGAGGAGAGCTACGGCCAGATCATCGAGGCCATGCAGTGGCTGGGCCTCGACTGGGACGAGGGCATCGACGTGGGCGGGCCGCACGGGCCCTACCGCCAGTCCGAGCGCGGGGAGACCTACCAGGACGTCATCGCGCGGCTCAAGGCCGGCGGCCACGTCTACGAGTCCTTCTCGACGAACGAGGAGGTCGAGGCCCGCCACCGCGCCGCCGGCCGCGACCCCAAGCTCGGCTACGACGGCTACGACCGCGACCTGACCGATGAGCAGCGCGCCGCGTTCCGCGCCGAGGGCCGCGAGCCCGTGCTGCGCGTGCGGATGCCGGACGAGGACATCACGTTCACGGACCTCGTGCGCGGCGACATCACGTTCCGCGCGGGCACCGTGCCGGACTTCGTGGTGGTGCGCGCCAACGGCCAGCCGCTCTACACGCTGGTCAATCCGGTCGACGATGCGCTCATGGGGATCACCCACGTGCTGCGCGGTGAGGACCTGCTCTCCTCCACCCCGCGCCAGATCGTGCTCTACGAGGCGCTCAAGGCCATCGGCATCGCGGAGCAGACCCCCGCGTTCGGCCACCTTCCCTACGTCATGGGGGAGGGCAACAAGAAGCTCTCCAAGCGCGACCCGGAGTCCAACCTCTTCCACCACCGCGACCGCGGGTTCATCCCCGAGGGGTTCATCAACTACCTGGCGCTGCTGGGCTGGTCGATCGGCCCCGACCGCGACGTCTTCAGCGTGCAGGAGTTCGTCGAGGCGTTCGACATCGCCGACGTCAACCCCAACCCCGCCCGCTTCGACCTCAAGAAGGCCACGGCCATCAACGCGGACCACATCCGCGAGCTGCCCGTCGACGACTTCGCCCAGCGGCTCATCCCGTACCTCGCCGCAGCCGGCATCGTCCCCGCCGAGCCCGAGGCGCGGGACAGGGAGATCCTCGCGGCCGCCGCCCCGCTCGTCCAGACCCGCATGAACCTGCTGAGCGAGGCACCGGACATGCTGGGCTTCCTCTTCACCCCCGATGCCGAGCTCGAGCTCACCGAGGACGGCCTCAAGACGCTCAAGGACACCGCCCCGCAGGTCCTGGCCGCGTCGCTGGAGGCCCTCGAGGCGCTGGCCGACTGGACGACGGACTCCCTCCACGACGCACTGCAGGCCGCCCTCGTCGACGGGCTGGGCATCAAGCCCCGCCTGGCGTTCGGCCCGCTGCGCGTGGCCGTGTCCGGCCGCCGCGTCTCGCCGCCCCTGTTCGAGTCCATGGAGATCCTGGGCCGCGAGTCGACGCTGGCCCGCATCCGCGCGCTCGCGGCGCACCTGGCCGCGCAGCCCGAGGGCTGAGCCGCCCGCACCGCTGAGGAGGAATCCGTGCCCACGGCTGCCTATCGCCTGCCCGCGCTCGCCGTCGAGGAGCACGCCATCACGGTGCCGCTCGACCACTTCGGCGACGAGCCCGGCGAACTCGAGGTCTTCGCCCGCATCGTCGGCACCCCGGGGGAGGCGAAGCCCTACCTGCTCTACCTGCAGGGCGGCCCCGGCTCCGAGGCGTTCCGCCCCACCGCCGCGCACCCCGCCTGGCTGCCGCGCGCGCTGCGCGACTACCGGGTCATCATGCTCGACCAGCGCGGCACGGGCCGCTCGAGCCCCGTGGGCCGCGTCGACGGCCGGTTCCACGGCACCGGGGGAGCGCAGGACACGGCCGGGGTCGCCGCGCGCCTGCGCCACTACCGGGCCGACGCCATCGTCGAAGACGCCGAGGCGCTGCGCCGTGCGCTCGGCATCGAGCGCTGGGCGGTCCTCGGGCAGTCGTTCGGCGGCTTCACCGCCCTGCGCTACCTGGCCGCCCACCCGGCAGCGCTCGACCTCGCCCTCTTCACCGGCGGCCTGCCCCGCGTCGTCGACGAGCGGCTGGCCGCCGACGGCCTGGCCGGGCCCGGCGGGGCGGACCCGGACGTCGCGCATGTCTACCGCGTGACCTGGGAGACGATGCGGCGCAAGTCGCAAGGGTTCTGCGCCCGCTTCCCCGCCGACGCGCAGCGCCTGGAGCGCCTCGCCGAGCGCGCCGCGGAGAGCGGCATCGCGCTTCCCGGCGGCATCGTCGCCGGCCCCGAGCACATCCGCAGCCTGGGCCACGTGCTCGGCACCGCGCACGGCGCGCAGACCCTGCACTACCTCCTCGACTTCGACCCCGACACCGCGGCCTTCCGCCACGACGCGGCTGCCGCCCTGCCGTTCTCCGCCCGCAACCCCGTCTACGCCGTGCTCCAGGAGTCGTGCTGGGCCAACGGCGTCGCAACGGACTGGGGCGCCGTGCGCGCCCGCCCGGCCGGCCTCGATTCGACCTGGCTGGCCGGCGAGCACATCCACCCCGGCCTCCTGGCCAGCGGCGACCTGGCACCGTGGGCCGAGGTCGCCCAGGCGCTTGCGGAGCGGCCGTGGCCGCTCATGTGGGATCCGGGGGCGCTGCGGACGGCGGACGTGCCCGCCATCGCCGCGGTGTACTTCGACGATGCATACGTGCCGCGGGAGTTCTCACTGGCCACGGCCGCGCTGCTGCCGCACGCGCGCACGTGGGTGACGAGCGAGTACGAGCACGACGGGCTGCGCGCCTCGGGCGCGGCGGTGCTCGACCGGCTCCTGGCGATGGCCGCCGGCGACGCCTGAGCCGGGCCGGCTGCGGGGGTGATGAGCATCACCGCGGGGGCCCCGCGCTCGCTTTGCGCCCGCGCGCGGCGGTGTGTAATGTTATCTCTCGTTGCCGAGGCAGCCCGCAAGGCCAGCTTCGCAGTGGGATATGGTGTAATTGGCAGCACGAGTGATTCTGGTTCACTTAGTCTAGGTTCGAGTCCTGGTATCCCAGCGCTTATGACTCGCACCTGCGTGCCATAACGCCCCTGCTCCCGTCGTCTAGGGGCCTAGGACGCCGCCCTCTCAAGGCGGAAACGGCAGTTCGAATCTGCTCGGGAGTACAAGCAAGGGCCCGCGCCCTCGTGGTCAGCCACGGGAGCGCGGGCCCTTTCGCATTCCCGCAGCGGCCGCGCACGGCGCCGGAGGCCGCGCACGGTGCCCGCCCGGGGCAGGGCACAATGGGCGGATGAGCGAGCACACCACGGGGGCCGCCGCGCAGCGCTGCGTCATGGCCATCGACCAGGGCACCACCTCCACCCGCGCCATCGTCTTCGACCGGGCCGGGGCCATCGTGTCCTCCGCCCGCCTCGAGCACGAGCAGATCTTCCCCCGCCCCGGCTGGGTCGAGCACGACCCCGCCGAGATCTGGCAGAACCTGCGCAGCGTCGTCGCCGAGGCGCTCATCGGCGCCGACATCAACCGCCACGCCCTGGCCGCCGTGGGCATCACGAACCAGCGCGAGACGACCGTCGTGTGGGACCGTGCCACCGGGCAGCCGGTGCACAACGCGATCGTGTGGCAGGACACGCGCACCCAGGCGATCTGCGACCGGCTGGCCCAGGCCGCCGCGGGGCCGGACGGGGAACCGGACTACGATCGCTACCGCGAGCGCACCGGGCTGCCCCTGGCCACGTACTTCGCAGGGCCCAAGGCCGCCTGGATCCTCGAGCACGTGGAGGGCGCGCGCGAGCGGGCGGAGGCGGGGGAGCTGCTCTTCGGGACCACCGACTCGTGGTGCCTGTGGAACATGACCGGCGGCCCCGACGGCGGCGTGCACGTCACCGACGTCACGAACGCCTCGCGCACGATGCTCATGAATCTCGACACGCTCGACTGGAATGCCGACATCGCCGCCGACATGGGCATCCCGCTGAGCATGCTGCCCGAGATCCGCTCGTCGTCCGAGGTCTACGGCCACGGCCGCAAGAACGGCCTGCTCATCGACACCCCCATCGCCGGCATCCTGGGCGATCAGCAGGCGGCGACGTTCGGCCAGGCGTGCTTCGAGCGGGGCCAGGCGAAGAACACGTACGGGACGGGCAACTTCATGCTCATGAACACGGGCACGCAGCCCGTGCGCAGCGACCGCGGCCTGCTCACCACCGTGTGCTACCGGCTGGGCGAGGCGCCGCCCGTCTATGCGCTCGAGGGCTCCGTGGCCGTCACCGGCTCGCTCGTCCAGTGGGTGCGCGACAGCCTGGGCTTCATCGCGGACGCGCAGGACATCGAGGAGCTGGCGGCGCAGGTGCCGGACAACGGCGGGTGCTTCGTCGTCCCGGCGTTCTCCGGCCTGTTCGCCCCGTACTGGCGGCCCGAGGCGCGCGGGGCGATCGTCGGCCTCACCCGGTTCGTCGACCGGCGCCACATCGCGCGCGCCGTGCTCGAGGCCACCGCCTTCCAGTCCCAGGAGGTGCTCGAGGCGATGGACGCGGAGGCCCCCGCTGCGCTCACCGAGCTCAAGGTCGACGGGGGCATGGTGGCCAACGACCTGCTCATGCAGTTCCAGGCCGACATCCTGGGCGTGCCCGTCAGCAGCCCGCGCGTCATCGAGACGACGGCGCTGGGCGCGGCCTACGCTGCCGGCATCGCCGTGGGCTTCTGGGCCGGGGAGGACGAGGTCGCCGCGAACTGGGCGGAGGGCCGCCGCTGGGAGCCGCGGATGGATCCGGACGTGCGCGCGCGCAGCCTGCGGCTGTGGAAGAAGGCCGTCGAGCGGACCTTCGACTGGGTCGACGAGGACGTCCGGACCGCGCAGGCCTGAGCGCGCCTGCCGGCTGGGATGCAGACGGGCCGGGCCCGAGGCGAGACTCGCCTCGGGCCCGGCCCGCTTCCCTGTGCGCTGCCGGCCGGGCTGCGCAGGAGTGCCGCCGGAGCTCAGCGCTGCGTGTTGTCCGCCGTGGCCTGCGTGTTCTCCGCCGTGCGGATGTTGGCCACGAAGAACTCGATGACGACGCGCAGGCAGATGATGGAGAAGAACGTGATGATGGCGCCCACGATGATCGTGAAGATCACGAGGAAGACGCCGAAGCCCGTGCCGGGGCCGGCCGAGGAGCCGGAGTAGCTCGAAGCCAGCGCGGACGCCCCCGCCATCGTCACGCCCATGATGAGCGAGCAGATGACCGAGCCCACGTAGTTGAGGACCGCCAGGATGATCCCGATGACGTAGATGACCGAGGCGAACTTCACGGTCACGAAGTTGCGGAACTTCAGGTCGAACAGCGACTTCATGAATGACGCGCCGCCGGGCTGCCCGCCGTTCGCGGGCGCCGGGGCGGCGAAGCCGCCGGTGGCTGCCTGCTGGTCGTAGCCGTAGCCCTGGGCGGCCTGGGAGCCGTACTGCTGCGGGGCCTGCGCGTCGTAGCCGGGCTGGGCGCCGTATGCCTGCACCGGCTGCGAGCCGTAGGCCTGGGCCTGCGAACCGTAGGCCTGCGTCTGCTGGGGGTCATAGGCCTGCGTCTGCTGCGGGTCGTAGCCCTGCGCCGGCTGCTGGGAGCCGTAGGCCTGCGCGGGCTGCGAGCCGAACTGCTGGCCGCCGGTGTTCGCGTCGTAGCCGTAGCCGGGCTGCTGGGGGTTCTGGGTCATGTCGCTCCTTGGGTGAGTGGGTGGTGGGGTGCGGGCTGGCGGGGGAGCGCCGCGGGCGCTGTGCCGGCCTATCCGCGGTTGAGCGCGTCGGTGAGGGCCTTGGCGGCCTCGAGGACGGACTGGGCGTGGAGGCGCCCGGGCTGGCGGGTGAGCCGGTCGACGGGCCCGGAGATGGACACGGCCGCGACCACCCGGTTGCTCGGGCCGCGCACGGGGGCGGAGACGGAGGCGACGCCGCGCTCGCGCTCGGCGATCGACTGGGCCCAGCCGCGGCGGCGCACGCCGGAGAGCATGGTGGCGGAGAAGCGGGCCCCGCGCAGGCCGGTGTGGAGCCGGTCGGGCTCCTCCCAGGCCAGCAGCACCTGGGCGGCGGAGCCGGCCCGCATGCTCAGGGTCGCGCCGATCGGCACGGAGTCGCGCAGGCCCACCGGGCGCTCGGCGGCCGCGACGCACAGGCGCAGGTCGCCCTGGCGGCGGAAGAGCTGGGCGGACTCGCCGGTGCGATCGCGCAGCTGGCTGAGCACGGGGCCGGCCGCGGCGAGCAGGCGGTCCTCGCCGGCCGCCGAGGACAGCTCGGACAGCCGCGGTCCCAGCATGAAGCGGCCCTGCAGGTCGCGGCCGACGAAGCGGTGGAACTCGAGGGCGACCGCCAGGCGGTGGGCCGTCGGGCGGGCCAGACCGGTAAGGCTGACGAGCTCCGCCAGCGATGCGGGGCCGGCCTCGAGGGCGGACAGGACGAGTGCGGCCTTGTCGATGACGCCGACTCCGCTGCCGTTATCTGGAGAGCTCATGGGGCCCATTGTGCAATCTCAGCATCTAAGATGCAAGTCCGAATGGCAGAACGCGGCGGTAAAGTCGCTCGCACAGCCGCCCGGCGCCACCCGCGCTCCGCGGCTGCAGCGGACTGATACAGCAGTGCAGGCAAGGAGGATCGAGCCATGGGCAGGACTCTGGCGGAGAAGGTGTGGAACGATCACATCGTAGCGCTCGGGGAGGACGGCGAGCCGGATCTCATCTACATCGACCTCCATCTTGTGCACGAGGTCACGAGCCCGCAGGCCTTCGAGGGGCTCCGCCTGGCCGGCCGCCCCGTCCGCCGCCCGGACCTCACGATCGCCACCGAGGACCACAACACGCCCACCGTCGACATCGACAAGCCGATCGCGGACCTCACCTCGCGCACCCAGATCGAGACCCTGCGCCGCAACGCGCAGGAGTTCGGCATCCGGCTGCACTCCCTGGGCGATGCGGACCAGGGCATCGTCCACGTGGTGGGCCCGCAGCTGGGGCTCACGCAGCCGGGCATGACGGTGGTCTGCGGCGACTCGCACACCTCCACCCACGGCGCTTTCGGCTCGATCGCCATGGGCATCGGCACCTCGGAGGTCGAGCACGTCCTCGCCACCCAGACGCTCAGCCTCAAGCCGTTCAAGACGATGGCGATCACGGTCGACGGCGAACTGCCCGCAGGGTCCTCGGCCAAGGACATCATCCTGGCGGTCATCGCCAAGATCGGCACCGGCGGCGGGCAGGGCTACGTGCTCGAATACCGCGGCGAGGCGATCCGCAGCCTCTCCATGGAGGCGCGGATGACGATCTGCAACATGTCGATCGAGGCGGGCGCGCGCGCCGGCATGGTCGCCCCGGACCAGACGACGTTCGACTACGTCAAGGGCCGCCCGCACGCACCGCAGGGTGAGGACTGGGACGCGGCCGTCGAGTACTGGAAGACGCTGCGCTCGGACGACGACGCGGAATTCGACGCCGAGGTGGTCCTCGAGGCCGCGGACCTGGAGCCCTTCGTCACGTGGGGCACGAACCCAGGCCAGGGCCTGCCGCTGAGCGCGAGCGTCCCGGACCCCGCCCAGATCGTCGACGAGAACGAGCGCGCCTCCGCCGAGTCCGCGCTCGCCTACATGGGGCTGACGCCCGGCATGCCGCTGCGCGACATCGCCGTGGACACCGTGTTCCTGGGCTCGTGCACGAACGGCCGGCTCGAGGACCTGCGCTCGGCCGCGGAGGTCATCCGCGGGCGGACGAAGGACCCGAACGTGCGGATGATGGTCGTCCCCGGCTCGGCGAAGGTCCGGCTCGCCGCGGAGGCCGAGGGGCTGGACAAGGAATTCGTGGACTTCGGCGCCGAATGGCGCTTCGCCGGCTGCTCGATGTGCCTGGGCATGAACCCGGACCAGCTCTCCGACGGCGAGCGCTGCGCCTCGACCTCGAACCGCAACTTCGAGGGCCGCCAGGGCAAGGGCGGGCGAACCCACCTCGTCAGCCCCCTCGTGGCCGCAGCCACCGCGGTGCGCGGCACCCTGTCCTCGCCCGCCGACCTCGACTGAGCCCGCACCACAGGCAAGGAGCACCCCATGGACAAGATCTCCACGCACACCGGCACCGGCGTCCCGCTGCGCCGCTCGAACGTCGACACGGACCAGATCATCCCGGCCGTCTACCTCAAGCGCGTCACCCGCACCGGGTTCGAGGACGCGCTGTTCGCCCGCTGGCGCAAGGACCCCGAGTTCGTCCTCAACCAGGAGCCCTTCCGGGAGGGCTCGGTGCTCGTGGCCGGCTCCGACTTCGGCACCGGCTCGTCGCGCGAGCACGCGGTGTGGGCGCTCAAGGACTACGGGTTCGCCGCGGTCCTGTCCTCCCGCTTCGCGGACATCTTCCGCGGCAACTCGGGCAAGAACGGCCTCATCGCCGCCCAGGTGGAACAGTCCGACATCGAGCTCATCTGGAAGATCCTCGACAACCACCCCGGCGCCCAGATCACCGTCGACCTCGAGTCGCGCACGGTCACGTGCGACACGCTCACCGTGCCGTTCCAGATCGACGACTTCACCCGCTGGCGCCTGCTCGAGGGCCTCGACGACATCAGCCTCACGCTGCGCGACGAGGCCGCCATCTCCCGCTTCGAGGCCACGCGTCCCGCGTTCAAGCCGAAGACCCTCCCGGCGCGCGTCTGAGCCCCGCCCCGGGGGCGGTGCCGGCGCCCGCCTGAGGGCGCCTCGGGCGCGGGTCGGCTAGCATCGCTATGGCACGAAACGCGACCTGAGGAGAGAAATGCTCGATGTCCACGGCGGGGCTCCGCTGACCGGCACGGTGCGCGTCCGCGGCGCGAAGAACCTCGTGCCGAAGGCGATGGTGGCCTCGCTGCTGGGCGACACGCCCTCCGTCCTGCGCAGCGTGCCGCGCATCAGCGACGTCGACGTCGTCACCGGCCTGCTCGGCCTGCACGGCGTGGCCGTCGAGTCGCGGCCCGACGGCGACCGGCCCGACGGCGAGCTGCTCATGGACCCCGCCAACGTCGAGCAGGGCTCCATCGTCGACATCGACGCCCACGCGGGCTCCTCGCGCGTGCCCATCCTCTTCTGCGGGCCCCTGCTGCACCGCCTGGGCCGCGCGTTCATCCCGGACCTGGGCGGCTGCAAGATCGGCGACCGGCCCATCAACTTCCACCTCGACGTGCTGCGCAGCTTCGGCGCGGAGGTGGAGAAGACCGCCGGCGGCATCAAGCTCGAGGCGCCGCGGCGCCTGCGCGGCACGAAGGTCAAGCTGCCCTACCCCTCCGTCGGTACCACCGAGCAGGTGCTGCTGACCGCGGTGCGCGCTGAGGGCACGACCGAGCTGAAGAACGCGGCGGTCGAGCCGGAGATCATGGACCTCGTGGCCATCCTCCAGAAGATGGGCGCGATCATCGCCGTGGACACGGACCGCGTCATCCGCATCGAGGGCGTCGACTCGTTGGACGGCTACGTCCACCGCGCGCTGCCCGATCGCATCGAGGCGGCCTCCTGGGCCTCGGCGGCGCTGGCCACCGGCGGGGACATCTTCGTGGAGAACGCCGCGCAGCCGGACATGATCGCGTTCCTCAACATCTTCCGCAAGATCGGCGGCGCCTTCTCCGTCGAGGAGGAGGGCATCCGCTTCCGCCACCCCGGCGGCCGGCTGTCCTCCGTCGTCCTCGAGACCGACGTCCACCCCGGCTTCATGACCGACTGGCAGCAGCCCCTCGTCGTGGCGCTCACCCAGGCCCAGGGTCTGTCGATCATCCACGAGACGGTCTACGAGAACCGCTTCGGCTTCACCGGCGCGCTGCGCCGCATGGGCGCGACCATCCAGTCCTACCGCGAGTGCCTGGGCGGCACCCCCTGCCGGTTCGGGCGCCGCAACTTCCTCCACTCCGCGGTCATCTCCGGGCCCACGCCGCTGCACGGCGCGGACATCGAGGTGCCGGACCTGCGCGGCGGGTTCTCCCACCTCATCGCGGCGCTCAGCGCCGAGGGCACCTCCCACGTGAGCGGCATCGAGCTCATCAACCGCGGCTACGAGGACTTCATGGACAAGCTCGCGGGCCTGGGCGCCCAGGTGGCCCAGGCATGAGCGGCGACCCCCAGGCCGCCCACCGCATCGACTTCTCCGCGGCCTCCCTGCGCTCGATGAGCCGCGCCGGCTCCGCCGTCGCAGCCCCCGTGCGCGTGCTGTTCCGGGCCTGCGGCCGGATCGTCGAGGAGGGCACCGAGCACCTGCCGGCGCACGGGCCCGTCATCATCGCCGCCTACCACGCGAACTACCTCGACCCCATCCTCGTGGGCCTCGCGCTCAAGGGCCGCGGCCACATGCCCCACTACCTGGCGAAGTCCCAGCTCTTCACCGGGGCGCTGGGCGCCGTGCTGCGCAGAATCGGCCAGATCCCCGTGCTGCGCGGCTCCGCCCGGGCCGGAGATTCGCTCGTCTACGCGCGGCAGGCGCTCGAGGCGGGCGCCACCGTCGTCATCTACCCGCAGGGCACGCTGACGAAGGATCCCGAGCTGTGGCCGCAGCCAGCCCGCTCCGGCGCCGCCCGGCTCGCACTGCAGACCGGCGTGCCCGTCGTCCCCGTGGCCCACTGGGGGCTGGAGACGAGCTACCCGCGCGGGGCGAAGGTGCCCAAGCCCGCCCCCCGTCAGCCGCTGACCGTGCGCTACGGCGCCCCCATCGACCCGCGCGGCTTCGGCACCGGCCCCGCGGCGATGACGGCCCTGTCCCACCGCATCACGGCCGCCATCGCCGCCGAGCTCGCCCAGCTGCGCGGCCTGCCGCTGCCCGAGCGGTACCGCGCGGACCTGGGCGAGCCGGCACAGCACGAGCCCGCCGCGGATGCCGCGCGGGATGCGAACCCCACGGACGAGGAGGCCCGATGACGACGGCAGTGATGGGCGCGGGCTCGTGGGGCACCACGTTCGCCCAGGTGGTGGCCGACGCGGGCCACCCGGTCACCCTGTGGGCCAGGCGTCCCGAGGTCGCCCGGGAGATCGCCGAGGAGCACACGAACGCGCGCTACCTGCCCGGACTCGTCCTCAACAAGGCGATCACCGCGACCGCGGACCCGGCCGCGGCGCTGGCGGGGGCGGACACCGTCGTGCTCGCCGTGCCCGCGCAGAGCCTGCGGGACAACCTCGAGGCGTGGGCGGGCCTCATCCCCGCCGACGCCGTGCTCGTGAGCCTCATGAAGGGCGTCGAGCGCTCCACCGGCATGCGCATGAGCGAGGTCATCGCCGATGCCGCCGGGGCCAGCCCCGAGCGCATCGCCGTGGTGTCCGGGCCCAACCTCGCCCGCGAGATCGCCGACCGCCAGCCCACCGCCACCGTCGTGGCCTCCGCCAGCCTCGCCACCGCCGAGGCGGTGGCCGACCTCACCGCCAACGCCTACTTCCGGCCCTACACGAACGCCGACGTCGTGGGCGTCGAGCTGGGCGGGGCCGTGAAGAACATCATCGCGCTGTCGGTGGGGATCGCCGACGGGCAGGGCCTGGGCGACAACTCGAAGGCCTCGATCATCACCCGCGGGCTCGCGGAGACCAGCCGGCTGGCGATGGCGATGGGCGCCGACGCCCAGACGCTCTCCGGCCTCGCCGGGCTGGGCGACCTCGTGGCGACCTGCGCGTCGCCCCTGTCGCGCAACCGCTCGTTCGGCCGCCTGCTGGGCGAGGGGCTCAGCGTCGAGGAGGCCACCGAGCGCACCCGGCAGGTGGCCGAGGGCGTGAAGTCCAGCCCCGCCGTGCTGGCGCTGGGGGAGGCCCACGGCGTGGAGCTGCCCATCACGCAGGCGGTCAGCGCGGTCATCGACGGCACGCTCGACGTGGGCGAGCTCGCCGGGGTCCTCCTCTCGCGCAAGCGCAAGCACGAGGGCCTCGAGCGCTGAGGCCGCCCGAGCCCCCTGCCGCCTGCCCCGGCAGCCGCTAGGGTGGGCAGCACGGATCCACCACGTCAGGAGGCATCATGACCGAACAGCCGAATTCCCCGTTCTGGAACCTGCAGGACGTCCCCCGCTTCGACCTGGTGAGCACGGACATCGCGCAGGGCCAGGAGCTGGGCCTCGCGCAGTGCTCCGGCGCGATGGGCGTGGAGGGCGGCCAGGACCGCTCGCCGCAGCTGTCGTGGTCGGGCTTCCCGCCGGAGACGAAGGCCTTCGTCGTCACGGCCTTCGACCCCGACGCCCCCACCGGCTCCGGCTTCTGGCACTGGACGCTCGCGGATCTGCCCGCCGACGTCACCGAGCTGCCCGCGGATGCCGGCAACCCGGACGCGAACGCGCTGCCCGACGGCGCCTACATGGTGCGCAACGACACCGGCGAGCCGCGCTTCGTGGGCGCCGCGCCGCCGGAGGGCCACGGCCCCCACCGGTACTTCTTCATCGTCCACGCGCTCAGCGAGCCGCTGGGCCTCGACGAGTCCGCGAGCCCGGCCTACGTGGGCTTCAACGTGTTCTTCAAGGGCATCGGGCGAGCCTGGATCGAAACCACGTCCGAGGCCAAGTAGTCTTCCCAGCATGACCAGCTCCGCTCCGCAGCCCGCCCCCGCCCGCTCCGCAGCCCCGCAGCCCGCAGCCCCAGGCGGACCCGCGCCGCGGGAGGACGAGCTCCCGCTCGTGGCCGTGCTCTTCGGCGGCCG
This sequence comes from Brevibacterium rongguiense, assembly GCF_009857845.1. Classification (GTDB taxonomy): domain Bacteria; phylum Actinomycetota; class Actinomycetes; order Actinomycetales; family Brevibacteriaceae; genus Brevibacterium; species Brevibacterium rongguiense. The sequence continues at coordinate 53,918 of NZ_WWEQ01000003.1, forward strand.
GTCCTCCGAGCACGCCGTGAGCTGCGTGGGGGCCAAGGCCGTGATCGGCGCGATCCACCGCGAGCGCTTCCGGGTGCTGCCCATCGGCATCACCCAGGAGGGCACGTGGCGCCGCGTCGAGGACTGGGCGGACTTCGCGTTCGATCCGCAGCGCATGCCGGAGGTCGTCGACGACGGCACGGAGATCCTCGTCGCGCCCTCCGGGGCGCACTCCCCGCTGCGCGAGCGCCTGGCCGACGGCACCGTGCGAGAGCTCGGCCGGGTCGACGCGTTCTTCCCCGTCCTCCACGGCAAGCACGGTGAGGACGGGACGGTCCAGGGCCTCTTCGAGCTCATGGACACCCCGTTCGTGGGCGGGGGCGTGCTCCCCTCGGCCGTGAGCATGGACAAGCACTTCATGAAGGTGGTCCTCGCCGGGGCGGGCATCCCCGCCTGCCCATGGGAGACGCTCACCGCCGCGCAGTGGGCGACCGACCCCGAAGTCGCAGCGCAGCGGGTCAGCGAGCAGGGCTTCCCGGCCTTCGTCAAGCCCGCCCGCGCCGGCTCGAGCGTGGGCATCAGCCGCATCGAGTCCGGCGAGCAGCTGCCCGCCGCCATGGCCGAGGCACTCGCCCACGACGACAAGGTCATCGTGGAGCCCGGCATCGACGGCCGGGAGATCGAGTGCTCGGTGCTGGGCGGGCGCGTGGACGCGCAGCTGCGCACCTCGCTGCCGGCGGAGATCATCGTCAAGGGCGACCACGCGTTCTACGACTTCGAGGCCAAGTACCTCGATGCCGACGGCGCCGAGGTCGTGTGCCCGGCCGACATCGACCCGGAGACCACCGCGCGGGTCCAGGACGTCGCGCGGCGGACGTTCCGCGCGTTCGACTGCACGGGCCTGGCCCGCGTCGACACGTTCGTCACCCCCGCGGGCGAGGTGCTCGTCAACGAGCTCAACACGCTGCCCGGCTTCACCCCGACCTCCGGCTACCCGCTCATGTTCGCGGCCTCCGGGGTGGGCTTCGAGCAGCTGGTCGCCGAGCTGCTCGACATCGCGCTGCGCGACGCCCGCTGAGCCGCCCGCGCGCCTCACCCCGCTGTCCCACCCGGGCATCGCACCTAGCCGCGGACGGGAGTCCCGTCCTCGCCGATGTCCTCGGCGGACTGGCACTTGTCCTGCTGGTGCAGCGCCGCAACGGCGGGGGAGACGGCGTTGAGCACATTGGCCCCGGAGGCCTTGCGCGGGTCGACGAGGACCTCGACGGCGGGGTCACGGCCGAAGCTCACGAACTTCCACGACTCCTCGCTCTGCTCCAGCGAGATCCAGTCGACCCCGCTGACGCTCACGCACGGCTTCGTCGTGGGTGCCGGGGGCTCCATCCCGCAGCGCAGCACAGCGCCGGCCGGGTCGCCCCACGCGGTGGTGGCCTGCGCGGAGGTCTTGCGCTGGGCGAGGTCGTCGATGCGGTCGGGCAGGCGCAGCATGACGGTGGCGCAGTCCGGCGCCGCGGCGCTGGGGGCGGGCTCCACGATGAGGGTTCCCGCGCAGCCGCTCAGCGCCACGGCGCACAGGCCGCTCACGGCGGTGAGGAGCGTGGGAAGGCGCATGCGACCAGCGTAGACCCCGAGCCCGGGCATACTGGACGAAGGGCCGCGGGCCCAGCGGCACAGCAGCGGAGGGCGGGAAAGTATGGAGCACACCGAGGCGGCGCAGGCGCAGGACCGGGCGCGCACGCTCGGCGCGCTGGGTGAGGACGAGGTGCTGCGGCGCATCCTCGCCCGGGTCGCCGCGCCCGCCGGCACGGCGGTCGGCCCCGGCGACGACGCAGCCGTGAGCACGCCCGCGGGCCCGCTCGTCAGCACCGCGGACATGCTCGTCGAGGGCGAGGACTTCCTCGCGGAGTGGCTCGACCCGCGGGCCCTCGGCCGCAAGGCGGCCGCCCAGAACCTCGCGGACATCGCGGCCATGGGCGCCGATCCCCACGGGCTCCTCGTCTCCCTGGCCGCCCCCGCGGACACGCCCATCGAGACGATCGAGGCGATCTACGACGGGCTGGCCGCCGAGTGCGCGCGCGCCGGCACGGGCATCCTGGGCGGCGACCTGTCCGGCTCGGCCGTCCTCACCCTGGCCATCACCGCGCTCGGCACGCTGCCCGCCCCGGCCGGCACCGGTGCACCCGCCGGCTCCGCCCGGCCCTGGCTGCGCAGCGCGGCGCGCCCCGGAGACGCCGTCGTCCTGGCGGGCACGGTGGGCCGCGCCGAAGCCGGCCTCGACCTGCTGTTCGCGGGCTTCCGGGCAGCGAGCGCCCCCGCGGGCTGCGCCGAGCTCATCGAGGCCCAGCTCGCCCCCCGCCCGGACTACGCATCGGCCCGCGCGCTGCGCGGCTGGGCCCGGGCGGCCATCGACGTCTCCGACGGGCTGGCCGGGGACCTGGGCCGCATGGCCCGCGCCTCGGGCGTGCGCATCGACCTCGACCCCGCCGCCCTCGACCGCCTGGCGCGCCCCCTGCTGCCCGCGGCCCGGGCCCTGAACCCGGCCGGGGACGCCGCAGCCCACCGCGAGCGCGCCCGGGGCTGGGCGCTCGCCGGCGGCGAGGACCACGGCATCATCGCCGCCGGCGCGGCCCCCACGCCCGGCCCGCCGCAGCGGGGCACTCCGGTAGGGTGGGAGCCGATCGCGGCCTGCAGTGCGGGCGATTCCGGCGTGTACCTGGCCGGGCGCCCCGTGGGCCTGAAGTCCTTCAGCCATTTCAGGGAGAACGGGTGAGCACGGATCCGGTGCGCCTCAACGGGCGCCTGGCGGCCCGCTGGGCCCGGCGCACGGTCGAGCGGATGCGCCGCGAGCGCAGCGGCATCGACTCGCTCAACGTGTTCCCCGTCCCGGACGGCGACACCGGCTCGAACATGTACCACACGGTGCGCAGCGCGTACCGCGCCGTCGAGGGCCTGTCCGGCTCGGTCACGCTCCCGGAGGTCGTGGGCGCCATGGCCACGGGCGCTCTGCGCGGGGCCCGCGGCAACTCCGGCCTCATCCTCTCCGTCGCGCTGCGCGGCGTCGCCGATGCGCTCGAGGACATCACCGTCCTCGACGCCCCCGCGTTCGCCGGCGCCCTCGAGCTCGCCGCCGCGCGCGCCAACGACGCGATCGCCGACCCCGTCCACGGGACCATGCTCACGGTCCTCCACGCCATGGCCGAGGAGGCGCGCGAGCAGGCCGACGACGGCGCGGACCTCCTCGCACAGATCGCCGCCGTGCGCGCCCGCTCGCGCACCGCGGTCGCGGAGACCACCGGCCAGCTCGACGTGCTCTCCGACGCCTCCGTCGTCGACGCGGGCTCCACCGGCATTGTCGAGCTCTTCGACCTCCTCTACCTCACGGTCACCGGCCACGACCTCGAGGCCGTGAGCGCCGCCGCGCACGTGCGCGCGGACGGGCCCGCCGCCGTGCCCCAGGTCAGCGCGGAGGCCGGGATCGAGCTCGTGTACCTCCTGGGCGGCCCCCGCGACCGCTCCCGGCCGGTCAAGCGGGCGCTTGCGAAGGCCGGCGGCACCTCGGTCGTCGTCTCCTGGCCCAAGGTCCACGTCCACGTCCCGGACGAGGCCGCGGCCGAGCGCGCTCTCGCGGCGATGGCGCCCCTGCCGATCCTCCAGCTGCGCGCCGAGGACCTCACGGTCGCGGGCGGGGTGCACCGGGAGGCCGAGGTGCTCGTCCTCACCCGCGCCCCCGGGCTCCTGCTGCCCGCGGCCCTGGCCGAGGCGACGGCCGTGGCCGCCGGCGATGCCCAGGCCCGCACGGTGCTCACCGGGCTGCGCGACGACGCGGCGGCCGCCGGCACCGAGCAGGTCGTGCTCGCCTCCTCGCAGGCCGATGCGCGGCTGGCCCACGCGGTCTTCGACGGCGCGGAGCCGCGCGGCCCCGCCGCCAGGATCGTCGCCGTCGACGGGCCCGTCGCGGCACTGGCCGCGCTCGCGGTCTACGACCCCCAGCTGCCGGCCGAGGCCGCCGCCGAGGAGATGGCGGCGGCCGCCGCGAACGTCCGCGGCGGCGAGCTCGTCCGCGCCCGCCGCTCGATGGCCGGGCCCGTCATGCACGACTCGGACGCGTGGCTGCTGCGGGTGGCCGGGCGCACCCGCGCGCTCGAGGACGACCTCGGCAGCGCGCTCGCCGCCCTCGCGGACCTCCTCATGGCCCCCGGCGGGGAGCTCATCACCGTCATCGGCGGCGCCCAGGCCCCCGCCGGCGCCCTCGAGGCCGCCCGGGGGCGCATCCGCGCGGCCCACCCGGACGCGTCGGTCGACCTCGTCGCCGGCGACGACCCCGCCTACGGCGCGAGCATCGGCGTCGAGTGAGCGGCGGGGCACCATGAGCGAGACCGGGCCCGCGCCTCGGCCGCCCCAGCTGGCGGACCTCATCACCGCCAAGCGCGACGTCAGGGCGCTGGAGAAGCTCGGGCTGTACTCGCTCGAGGACGCGCTGCGCTACTTCCCGCGCCGCTACATCTACCCCGGCCAGCCCACCCCCATCCGCGACCTCGAGCCGGAGTCCACGGCCGTTGTGCTGGCCTGGGTGGTGGGCGTGAGCTCGCGGCACATGCGCAACCGCCGCGGCAAGCTCACGACCGTCACGCTCAGCGACGGGATGGGCACGATCACCGCGACGTTCTTCAACCAGCCGTGGTTGGAGGCCAAGCTCCTGCCGGAGCAGTGGGTGGCGCTCACGGGCAAGGCCAGCCTGTACCGCGGCCAGCTCCAGCTGAGCAACCCCGTGCTGCTCAACCAGGCCGCGGGCGAGGCGCCGGACCTCGACGAGATCTCCCACCCCATCCCCATCTACCGGGCCTCCGCCCAGATCTCCACCCAGCGCATCCAGCGCCTCATCCGCGTGCTGCTCGACTCCGCGCCCCCGGAGGCCCTCGCCGATCCGCTGCCGGCCGATGTGCGCCTGGCCCACGGCCTGCCGGACTACCGCCAGGCGCTCGAGTACGTCCACCGGCCCATGGGCGAGCGGGAGCCCGAGCAGGCCCTCGAGCGGTTCAAGTTCGAGGAGGCGTTCGCCCTCCAGGCGGAGCTGCGCACCCGCCGCGTGCGCACGGAGCTCGAGCCGGCGGTGGCCCTGCCCGGCGAGGCCGGCGGCCAGCTGCGCGCGTTCGACGAGTCGCTGCCGTTCGAGCTCACCGCCTCGCAGCGGCGGGCGGGCACGGAGATCTCGAAGGACCTCGCCTCCACCTCGCCCATGAACCGCCTGCTGCACGGCGATGTGGGCTCGGGCAAGACGCTCGTGGCCCTGCGCGCCATGCTCCAGGCCGTCGACTCCGGCAAGCAGGCAGCGCTCCTGGCCCCCACCGAGGTGCTCGCCGGCCAGCACTTCCGGTCGCTGTCGGCCATGCTGGGCCCGCTCGCGGAGGACGGCTCCCTGTTCGCCAACCCCAGCGGGGTGCGGCTGGCGCTGCTCACCGGCTCCACGCCGGCCAAGGAGCGCCGGAAGATCGCCCTCGACCTCGTCGCGGGCGAGATCGACATCGTCGTGGGCACCCACGCCCTGCTGAGCGACTCGACGATCTTCCACGACCTGGGCCTCGTCGTCGTCGACGAGCAGCACCGCTTCGGGGTGCGCCAGCGCGAGCAGCTGCGGGCCAAGGGCAGCGGGGCCGTGCCCCACACCCTCGTCATGACCGCCACCCCCATCCCGCGCACCGTGGCGATGACCGTGTTCGGCGACCTCGACGTCTCCGTGCTGCGCGAGCTGCCCGGCGGCCCGCGCGCCATCGCCAGCCACGTCGTCTCGCTTGCCGACCACCCCCACTGGGCCGCGCGGATGTGGGAGGTCGTCGGCGAGCGGGTCGCCGCCGGCCAGCAGGCCTTCGTCGTCGCCTCGCGCATCGAGACGCAGGAGGCGCTCACCGACCCGGAGACGGGCGAGCCCGTGCCGGAGGCGGTGGGCGTGGCCGACCTCGCCGAGCGCATCGCCGCCCTGCCCGCGCTGCGCGGGGCCCGCATCGAGGTCCTCCACGGCCGGCTCGAGCAGGGGGAGAAGGACGTCATCATGTCCCGCTTCGCCCACGGCGAGTTCGACGTGCTCGTCGCGACGACCGTCATCGAGGTGGGCGTCGACGTGCCCAATGCCCGCACGATGGTCATCATGGACGCCGACCGCTTCGGCATCGCCCAGCTCCACCAGCTGCGCGGGCGCGTGGGGCGCGCCGGCGACGACGCCGTGTGCTTCTTCGCCACGAACCGGCCCGAGGCCCACGAGTCCGCCGAGCGGCTGGCCACGGTGGCGGGCACGCTCGACGGCTTCGCGCTGGCCGACTACGACGTCGAGCAGCGCCGCGAGGGCGATGTGCTCGGCCGCTCGCAGTGGGGCGCGCGGACCTCGCTGCGCTACCTCTCCGTCATCCGCGACGAGCCGATTGTGCTCGCCGCCCGCACCGCCGCGCACCGCCTCGTCGACGAGGATCCGGAGCTGGACCGCCACCGCGCGCTGCGGGCCTACATCGACCGGCTGCTCGTGCGCGACGACTCCGACTGGATGGAGACGTCGTGAGCGCCCGCGCCCGGAGAAGGCGGGCCTAGTGCGCATCGTCGCAGGCCGCCACGCCTCCCGCCCGCTGCGCACGCCGCCGGGCGACGGCACGCGGCCCACCTCGGACCGGGTGCGCGAATCGCTCTTCGGCTCGCTCGAATCGCTCGGCATGCTCGCCGGCGCGCAGGTCCTCGACGTCTTCGCCGGCTCCGGCGCGCTGGGCCTCGAGGCGCTCAGCCGCGGGGCCGCGCGCGCCGTCTTCGTCGAGCGCGCCGCGGGCCCCGCCCGCGTCATCGCGGCCAACGTGGCGGCGCTGGGGGAGGGGACTGCCGCCGAGGTGCGCGTCCAGGCCGCGCTGCCCGCCCTGGCCGCGCTCGCCCAGGAGGGGCGCGCCTTCGACCTCGTGCTCGCCGATCCGCCGTATCCGCTGCCCGAGGCCCAGGTGTCCGCGGTGCTGGCGGCCGCCGCCGTGCTGCTGGCCGACGACGCCTCGCTCCTCGTCCTCGAGCGCTCGGCGCGCTCGCCGGAGCCCGATGCCGCGGGCGCCGGGCTCGCGCTCTACGACACGAAGTCCTACGGGGAGACTGCCGTCTACCTGTTCGAGCGTGCGCGCTAGGCGGGCGGCGCGCCCGGCTACGATGGGCGCATGAAGGTCGTCTGCCCCGGTTCGTACGATCCCGTCACGGTGGGCCACATCGACATCGTCGCCCGCGCCGCCGCGCTGTTCGATGAGGTCGTCGTCGCCGTCGTCCACAATCCCGCCAAGACCGGCCACTTCCCCGTCGACGAGCGCATCGCACTCATCCGGGCGGGGCTCGCGGAGGACGAGTGCACCGCGGGGGCCGACAACATCGCGATCGACGACGTGGCCGGCGGCCTGCTCGTCGACTACTGCCGCGACATCGGCGCGAGCGCCGTGCTCAAGGGGCTGCGCTCGGGCACCGACTTCGCCTACGAGCTGCCCATGGCGCTCATGAACCGCCACCTGACAGACCTCGAGACCCTCTTCGTGCCGGGCGATCCGCGCTTCGAGCACGTGTCCTCCTCGCTCATCCGCGAGGTCCACGCGCTGGGCGGCGACATCTCCGGGCTCGTCCCCGCGGCCGTGCTGGAGGCGATGGACGCCCGATGAGGCCGGCGTGGTTCGCAGCCCTCGTCGCGCACACGATCGCGCTGCACGGGGTCTACAACGCGTCGAAGGTCCTCATGAGCTACCGCACGCTCGACATGGGCGGCGGCAGCGTCGCGGTGGGGCTGCTCACCGCCGTGTACTCGCTGGCCCCGCTGCTGCTGGCCATCCCCGTGGGCCGGCGGGTGGACCGCGGCTATGCGATCCCCATCATGTGGGCCGGCACCCTGCTGTCGGTGGGCGGCATCGTCGCCGCGGCGCTCGCGGGCGCCCTGCCCGTGCTCATGGGCGCCGCGATGGCCGTGGGCCTGGGCCAGCTGCTCATGACGGTGGCCGGGCAGGCGCTCATCCCGCTGAGCTTCGAGCCCGCGGACGTCACGGCCCGCTTCGGCACGCTCACCCTGGGCGTGTCGATCGGACAGACGGTGGGCATGCCGATCGCGGGCTTCGCCGCGGGCACGGGCGGCCACCCGGACGCGGTGCGCGGCATGTGGGTGATGGCGGGCCTCGCCGCGCTCGCCATCCCCGCGATGCTCGGCGTCATGGCCCGCCCGGCCGGCCCGCGCATCGCCCGCGCCGAGGCGCGCGCCGCCGCCCGCTCCCCGCTGGCCCTGCTGCGCATCCGGGGCATGAAGCCCGCGATCCTCGCCTCGATGGCGACGCTGGCGGCCATCGACCTCATGAGCGCCTACCTGCCCGTGCTCGGGCAGGCCCACGGGGTGGGTGTGCAGGCGGTGACGCTGCTGCTCACGGTGCGCACGCTGGCCACGATCGTGGCGCGCACCGCGATGGGCGCGCTCATGGCCCGGGTGCGGCTGACGACGCTGCTGTGGCTGTCCTCGGCGGCGGCCGGCATCTGCCTGCTGCTCTTCCCGGTGTGGGTGACGGTGCCCGTGCTCGCGGTGCTCATGGTCATCAGCGGCTTCGCGTTCGGGCTCACCCAGCCGCTCACGATGGGCTGGGTGTCCCACCTGGCCGATGCCGCCAACCGCGGGGCGGTCATGTCGATCCGGCTGGCCGGCAACCGGCTGAGCCAGGTCGTGCTGCCCTCGCTGGCATCGGCGATGAGCGCGGTGTTCGCCACCGGCTCGATCTTCGCGATGTCCGGTGGCCTGCTGCTCGCCTCGAGCGCGGCGACGTGGGCCAGCGCGCGCGGCGCGGTCGGCGATGGCCCCGCGGGCGAGGGAGGCCCCGCGGGCGAGAGCGGCGAGCCGCGCGCGTGAGCGCGCCCACCGTCACACCTCGGGCCCGGGTGCGCGGTTGGCGCCCGGGCCCGGGAGCGGCTAAGGTGGTTGTTTGCGTGTCAATTCGGGGCAGTGACCGGCTGGCCGATGTCGAGAAGAGGTGAGACGGGTGAAGGGAAGCAATCCCCTGATCCTCGACCTCCGCGCCATGAACCTGCTGGACAAGCCGGGTGAGTGGACGAAGCTCGACGAGTCGGTGCCCGCCCCGGAGGACCTGCGGATCGAAATGATCGGGGTGCCTGCTGGCTCGCCCCTGCATCTGAGCCTCCAGCTCGAAAGCGTCGTCGAGGGCATCTACGTCTCCGGCAGCGTGCGGGCAACCGCGGAGGGCGAAGACGCACGTACCCTGGAGCACCTCGAACTGCCGCTCGACGTGGCGATCAACGAGCTCTACGTGTACGAACGGGAGCCGGAGGACGAGGACTCGTATGCCGTCGAGCACGGCACACTGGACCTCGATCCCGCCATACGGGACGCGGTGGTCATGGCTCTGCCGTTCCGGCCGCTCGCGCAGCCGGATCACGGGGAGTTCAACTACACCGTGGGCGAGGACCTCGAACCTGAGGAGGATTCCGATCCGCGCTGGTCCGCACTGAGAAGTCTGTTGGAAGAAGAGAAGGAGAGCTAGTCGTGGCTGTTCCCAAGCGCAAGCTGTCGCGCAGCAACACCCGCCACCGCCGTTCGCAGTGGAAGGCCCAGGTTCCGACCCTGGTCAAGACCGTCGAGAACGGCCGCGTCGTGTACTCGCGCCCGCACCAGGCCAAGGTCGTCGAGGATTCCGCGGGCACCCCGCTGTTCCTCGAGTACAAGGGCCGCAAGGTCGCCGACGCCTGAGCAAGCCTCACGTGTCAGCGCAGAGCCTGCGTGAACTCACCGAGCGTCTCGGGGTCGACATCGACCCCGAGACGCTTCGTCTTGCGCTCACACACCGCTCCTACGCGTTCGAGCAGGGCGGCATCCCCACCAACGAGCGCCTCGAGTTCCTGGGGGACTCCGTGCTCCAGCTGGTGAGCACCGAGTCGCTGTTCTACGACAACCCGCAGCTGCCCGAGGGTCGCCTGGCCAAGATGCGCGCCGCCGTGGTCAACACGAAGGCGCTCGCGCAGATCGCCCGGCGCACCGGGATCGGGCAGTTCCTGCTGCTGGGCAAGGGCGAGGAGTCCACCGGGGGCCGGGACAAGGACTCGATCCTCGCGGACACCGTCGAGGCGCTCATCGGCTCCGCCTACGTCTCCTGCGGCCGCGAGGCCGCGTTCGCGCTCGTCCACCGCCTCATCGACGACATGCTCGTCCAGGCCGTGACGCTGGGCGCCGGGATGGACTACAAGACCACGCTCCAGGAGGCCGCCGCGGACCTTGCCCTGGGGACCGTCACCTACGAGCTCACCGCCGCTGGCCCCGACCACGCGCGCGTCTTCACCGCCGTCGCCCTGCTGGGGGAGCGGGAGTGGGGCTCCGGTGCCGGGTCATCGAAGAAGGGCGCCGAGGCGCAGGCCGCCAAGGCCGCCGTGGGCGCCATCCGGGCGCAGTTCCCGGACTACCGGCGCCCCTGAGCCGTGCCCGAGCTGCCCGAGGTCGAATCCGTCCGCCGCGGCCTGGCGCGCTGGGTGACGGGCGCGCGCGTGGAAGGCGTGCGCGTGCTCGACGAGCGGATCCTGGGCACCACCTCCCAGCGCGACATCCCCGCCGGCGCCGGCCGGGTGCTCGCCGCCGAGGTCGATGGCGCCGGCCTGCTGGCGCCCGAGCGCCGCGGCAAGTTCCTGTGGGTGCCGCTGTCCGATGGGCAGCGCGCGCTCGCGCTGCACCTGGGCATGAGCGGCCAGCTGCGCATCCACACTCCCGATGAGCCGCTGCACCGCCACACCCGCGCGGTCTTCGAGCTCGCCCCTCCGGAGCCGCCCGGGCAGGGCCCCGCCGCCGAGGAGCGGGTCGAACTGCGCTTCGTCGACCAGCGGATCTTCGGACACGTGGGCATCGAGCCGCTCGTGTACGGGCGCGCGCACTGGGGCTCGGCCGAGCGGCGGCCGGTGGGCGCCTCGGCGGCGGAGATCGCCCCGGACCCGTTCGAGGAGGGCTTCGATGTCGCGGCGACCGCGCGCGTCATGGGCCTGCGGCGCAGCCCCGTCAAGGCGGTGCTGCTCGACCAGGGCGTGGTGAGCGGGATCGGCAACATCTACGCCGACGAGGCGCTCCACGCAGCCGGCGTCCACCCCGCGGCGCTCGCCGCGCGACTGCGACCGGCCCGCCTGCGCGCGGTCCTCGAGGCGGCGCGGTCGGTCATGGCCGCGGCCTTGGACGCCGGCGGCACGAGCTTCGATGCGCTCTACGTCCACGTGAACGGGGAGTCGGGACGTTATGCGTTGAATGTCTATGGGCGGGAAGGTCACCCGTGCAACCGTTGCGGTACTCCAATCGTACGGGAGAAGTTCAGGAACCGCTCGAGCCATTTTTGCCCGCGCTGCCAACGGAAACGCTAGCTTCGGCGGTTGTGCCCGGCACGACTACGACTGGCCGGACGAGATCCTCGCACACTTTCCATAGCTACGAGAGATTCGTGCCGTCCTGGGTCCCACGGCTCCACGAGATTTGCCGAGACAATGGAGCCATGGAACGATTCATCAACTTCTGGCGCGATCGGCGCATGCTGTGTACCGGCTGCGGCCATTGTTTCGTCGTCGACCTGGACTGGATCGACCGCTGGGAGCAGAGCGGAGAGAAGTACCCGGTTGCGGCTTGACGTGCGAGCACGAGGACGCACCACGCGTGACGGTCGATGCTGGCGACCCGGCCCTGAACGACGACCAAGTCGCTCAGTTCTCCTGGTACCACACGAGCACGCAGCCGGACTGGCCGACAAGCGAGTTCGACCCGGCGGCGGACCTGACGCCTGGGATCCGAAGGATGATGGGCGGCGACGAGAGGGTCGCCGCGTGGGCCGCGAGGCAGCAGGCGAAGGCGCTCCATGTCGGCACGTACGAGGCCGCGGTCCACAACATGCTGCGGCGAATGCGCGACCAGGCTGACCACGGCAGCCAGTTCTACCTCTACCGAGTGCACCTGAAGCCATCTGTCACCGAGCGGGAGGGCTGGATCGTCGATCCCAGCAACTGGCTCGGCGACGTCGTCCTCGCCGAGGTCTGTCCTCCAGGAGTCGACGTCACCCGGTACCTCAACTACCACGAGGACCCCGGAGGGCTCTCCCTGGCGCTGGGACGAGATGCGATCGCCGGGGTCCAGCGGGTCGCCGTGCCGCTCTCGGATTCCTGGAAGGCCGACTGGGTGATTGACGCCGTCACAGCCCTTGAGGGTGCATCGGACAAACCGGTCCCAGCGACCGGGAAGCTGGGCAGATTCTTGCGGCCTTCGTCTCCTCGAGCCGGCCTCGCTGGCGAGCTCGGTACGGAGCTGGCTGACCGATTACCGGTCAACCTCCATGACCAATTCGCCTCGGCTGCCGCGTTTGCTGAGGGTGACGACCCAGCGCGGTGGGCGCGCCGGGTAAGCAGCCTGTTCGACCTCATCAAGAATCCAAGCCGGGTGCTGGCGGAGCTCGATAAGGCTCAGCACCGACAGGTCTGAACTTGCAAACATGGGCAGAGAAAATCCCCCAAGTGCGCATCGTGGAGAGGCGTGGGGGATGTAGTGCTCTCAAGGTAGCACAGGCTGGTCCTGGTCGACGCGGTCGCTGCGACGTGGTTTCCGCAGGCTGTCGCCTTGGTTCAGGCGTTGCGATGCGATTTCTTTGCCTTGTCAGGGAAGAACTCAGCCAGACTTGGGGACACGTCTCTCGATGAGCACGGTGTCCCGCCACTGACCGGCAAGAGGTCCGCACGGCATCAGCCCGATGAGCTCGCGCCGTCCGACAACCCTGAAGCCAGCTCTCTGGTGGAGCCTGAGGCTGGTTGCGTTCTCGGGGAAGACCGAGGACTGGAGCGTCCAGACGCCTGATCGGTCGGCGACGCCGAGGAAGTCGGCGAGGAGCCGTGAACCGACGCCACATCCGGCCGCGTCGGGATCGACGTACACCGAGTGCTCGACGACACCTCGGTAGACGGCGCGGGTCGAGACGGGGCCGGCTGCGGCCCAGCCGAGGACGCAGTCGTCACCGCCGACGGCGACGAGCATGAGGTCCGGGCGCTTGCTCGACGCGAACGTGTACCAGTCAGGCGGCGGTTCGGTCTCGAAGGTGGCGTGCCCGGACGCGATGCCTGCTTGGTAGATGGCCTCGACGGCGGGCCAGTCGGTCGGCGTCATGGGCCTGGTCGACACGCCTTCCATCAGGTGATGAGCGCCTTGGCTGCGGCGGCGAGAGTGTCGATGGTGGGCCGGTAGTAGGCCCAGCGGCCGCGCTGCTCGCGCTCGACGAGGCCGGCCTCGACGAGCAGCTTCATGTGGTGGGAGACGGTCGGCTGTGATAGCCCGACGGGCTCGGTGAGATCGCAGACGCACATCTCGCCCGCGCTGCTTCCGGCAATGAGGGACATGAGCTTGACCCGGGTGGGGTCGCCGAGGGCCTTGAACACCCTGGCGAGATCCTGGGCGACCGTGTCGTCGATCGTCTCGCCGAGGACGCAGCAGGGCGCGACGTCGGCCGCGGATTCGATGGCTGGGGGAGTGCTCATGCCTCCATTCTGCCTCACGCATTGACATCTGTCGATACGTAAGGCAAGCTCGACCCATCGAAGAACATCAATACATGGAGGTTGAAGTGAATCCCGTCGTCATCATCGGAGCCGGTCCGCAGGGCCTGGCCGCCGCCGCTCATCTGCTCGAGCGAGGCCTGGAGTCCCTGGTTCTGGAGTCGGGCGACGGTCCAGCGTCGGCCGTGGCCGAGTGGGGCCACGTCCGCCTGTTCTCGCCATGGTCTGAACTCATTGACCCAGCGTCGCGCCGGCTGCTCGAGCCGACCGGTTGGAGCGCGCCCGAGACCGGCTACCCGACCGGGGCCCAGTGGGTCGAGGAGTACCTGACGCCGCTGGCCGAGACTCTGAGCGACCGTGTCCGGTACGGCTACCGCGTCGTCGGCGTGGGCCGTAAGGGCCGCGACCTTTCCGTCGACGCCGGCCGCGCGGAGCAGCCGTTCGTCGTCCACGTCCGCCGCGCTGACGGCGAAGAAGAGAGGCTCGAAGCCCAGGCCGTCGTCGACGCCTCCGGGACCTGGCGGGCCCCGAGCCCGGCGGGCGCGGAGGGACTGCCCGCCCTCGGCGAACACGCCGCCGTCGAAGCCGGCCTGCTTGATCACCGCACGCCGAGCCGCGACGAGGCCGCCGAACTGGCTGGCAAGCACGTCGTCGTGGTCGGCAGCGGCCACTCGGCCGCGACAGCAATCGGCGACCTCGCGGCAGTGGTCCGCCGCGAGCCAGGCACCCGGGTGACCTGGGCGCTGCGCCGCGGTACCGTCGGCAACGCCTTCGGTGGCGGGTCGGCTGACAAGTTGCCCGAGCGCGGTGACCTGGGCCAGCGGGCGAAGAAGGCCGTCGAGGACGGCTACGTCGACCTCGTCACCGGGTTCCGCGTCGAGCGGGTCCTCGTCGAGGATGGTCGGGCAGTCTTGGTGGGCGAAGACGGGCGGCGGCTCGAGCCCGCGGACCGAGTGGTCGTCGCGACGGGCTTCCGACCGAACCTGTCGTTCCTCTCCGAGGTCCGCCTCGACCTCGACGTCCGCCTGCAGGCTCCGACGAAGGTCGCCACTGAAGTCGACCCGAACCTTCACTCCTGCGGCTCAGTGCGCGCCACGGGAGCCGCTGACCTCGCCCACCCGGAGCCGGGCTTCTACATCGTCGGCGCGAAGTCCTACGGCCGCGCGCCGACGTTCCTGGCGATGACCGGATACGAGCAGGTCCGCAGCGTCGTCGCCGAGCTCGCCGGGGATCACGAGGCGGCTGACCGTGTCGAGCTGGAGCTGCCCGACACCGGCGTGTGCGGCGGGTCCGGCCTGTTCGACGCCCCGGAGCAGGCGACGTCGGGCGGGTGCTGCACACCCGCGCCCCAGCTGGTCCAGATCGGCACGAGGACCGACGGATGAGCCGCGGTCGCCTGCTGATCGTGGGCGGCGGGCAGTCCGGCCTCGCCGCGGCCCGTGCCGGGCGCGACCGAGGCTGGGAGCCGGTGGTGCTCGAGGCCGGTGACGAGCCAGTCGGGTCGTGGCCGCGCTACTACGACAGCCTGCGGCTGTTCTCTCCGCGCCGGTACAGCGCCTTCCCGGGTCACCCGTTCCCCGGCGACCCCGACGGGTACCCGGGACGCGACGAGGTCGCCGACTACTTGCGCAGCTACGCAGAGTGGCTGGGCGTCGAGGTCCGCACTGGTGCCCGCGTCACCGAGGTCGCCGCCGACGGCCCGGGCTTTGCCGTGGATCTGGCCGACGGGAGCCGCCTGGTTGGGGACGCGCTCATCGCTGCCTCGGGTTCGTTTGCCAGCCCCTACGTGCCGACGATCCCAGGCAGGGAGGCATTCCGGGGCCGGGTCCTGCACGTGGCCGACTACCGGTCGCCCGAGGAGTTCGCCGGTCAGCGGGTCGTGGTCGTCGGGGCGGGCAACTCCGCCGTCCAGATCGCCCACGAGCTCGCCGACCACGCCCAGGCCTCGCTGGCGGTGCGGGACCGGGTCCGGTACGCGCCGCAGGTCATCGCCGGGCGTGACCTGCACTGGTGGTTGCGACTCACCCGCGCCGACCTCCTGCCGCCGTCGGTCCTGAACAGGATTATCACAGGCACACCGGTCATCGACGCCGGAAAGTACAGGGCGGCGCTCGAGGCAGCGCATCCAGACGAGCGACCGATGTTCGCGGAGTACGTCCCGGACGGCGTCGTGTGGCCTGGCGGCTCGCGGGAGCGCGTGGACTCGGTGGTCTTCGCGACCGGCTATCGGCCGCACCTGCCGTACCTGCGATCCCTCGGCGTCCTCGACGAGTCCGGCGCGCCGAGGCACGATCGCGGCGTCTCGACCGTGCGGCCCGGCCTAGCCTTCCTGGGCCTGGAGTTCCAGCGCTCGTTCTCGTCGAACACCCTGCGTGGAGTCCACCGCGACGCGGGTTACGTCGTCGATGCCCTGGCCAGGCAACTGCGAGGCGTCGTCGTTGGCTGAGGCTGCTGTGCAGCCTGGGCGGGCAATGGTGCTGGCTGCGCTGTGCGTGACCGAGATCGTCTCGTGGGGCTTGCTCTACTACGCTTTCCCGGTCCTGGCTCCGCGGATCAGCGTGGATACCGGCTGGTCGCCGGTGGCCGTCACCTCGGCGTTCTCTGTGGCCCTGGCCGTGTCGGCGTTGGCCGGGGTGCCGGTCGGGCGCTTCATCGATCGGCACGGACCCCGTCTCGTCATGACCGCTGGCTCGGGTCTCGGCGTCGTGTCGCTGGTGGTGATCGCCGCGTCGACGAACCTGCTGGTGTTCATCGTCGGCTGGGCGCTGGCCGGAGTCGCCATGGCCGGAGTCCTCTATCCGCCGGCCTTCGCCGCGATCACCGGCTGGTTCGCTGCCGGCCGGCTCGGCGCGCTGACCACGCTGACGCTGGTGGCCGGACTGGCGAGCACGGTCTTCGCGCCGTTGACCGCAGTTGCGTATGAACAGCTGGGATGGCGAGGCACGTACTTCTGGGCGGCGGTCGTGCTGGCGGCCCTCACCGTCCCGATCCACTCGCTCGTGCTGCGACGCCCCTGGCCCCACCCGGTGCATGCCGACGCGGAGGAGCCAGAGGCCGAGAAGGCCTACGCTGCCGGCGTCGTCCGGGACTCACGGTTCCGGTGGCTTGCCGCTGGACTGACTTTGGTCGCCTTGGCCATGTACGCTGCGTTGCTGGCTCTGGTGCCTCTTATGCTCGAGCGCGGCCTGAGTCCTCAGGCCGCCGCCTGGGTGCTCGGCCTCGGCGGACTCGGTCAGGTCGCCGGTCGGCTCGTCTACACCGCTCTTGCCCGGCATGCCTCGCTGACCGTGCGCACCGCGACCGTGTTCGGCCTCGTCACCGTCAGCACCGCGGTGCTCGCTGTGGTCCCCGGGCCGGTCGGTCTGCTGGTCGCGGCGTCGATGACCGCCGGGGTCGGGCGCGGCATCGCGACGCTGCTTCAGGCGACCGCGGTCACCGACCGGTGGGGCGCGCGCGGATACGGCCGCCTCTCCGGCGTCCTCGGCCTCCCGGTCCTGCTGGCCACCGCCTTGGCTCCCGGGGCCGGTGCGGTCCTTGCCGAGGTCACCGGTAGCTACGCAACCGGGTTTGCGGTCCTGGCCGCGGTTGCCGCGGTGGGGACCGTGCTCATGGTCGCCAGCTCGTCCACGGGGACCCCGCGTTCGGCGGGCGTCGCGTCCTCGCGAGCGGCCTGACCCAGCTCAGGCCACGGGCCCTGCAGCGAGTTCGCCGACAAGTTGGCGCACCTTCTCGGCGAGCTCGTCGCGGACCAGGCGCATTCGTTCCTCGCCCTCGATCCCTCGCGCCGAGGGCTCGTCGATCGTCCATTTCTCGATAGTCCCGGCCATCCCCGGCACGGGCTCGACGACAGCCTCGTCGCCGATTACGACGACGCGGTCCGCAGTCTGCAACATAGTGGGATCGATCGGCTTCGGGTGCTCGTCGGCCATGCTCGCCCCGACCTCGGCGACAGAGGCAGCGGACAGGGCATTGAGCCCCGTCCCGGGGGAGGTGCCCGCCGAGTGCACCCGGACGGAGTTGCCGGCGACCTGGCGCATGAGTGCGGCGGCCATCTGCGACTTGCCTGCGTTCTTGACGCAGACGAATAGGATGGACGGCTTCTTCTCGATCACGATGTCTACCTTTGTTCAGTCGATGTTAAGAGCCACCAGGAGCTCGCGGGCACGGGCCGCGATGTCATCGCGGCCGAGCAGTCCCCGCATGCCAGCGGCTCGTCATTGTCGAGGGACCAGTGGATGGCGTTTATGCCCACCACTCATCAACAGAGGCGCGCCAGCCGCGTCAGCACGACGCGGTTGCGGACTCTGGCCCGGTGGTTGCCAGATCGCGCAGGCGTTGCTCCGCTCGGTGCACGGGGACGGACTCGACGAAAGCTTCGCGGCAGGTCGAGCAGCAGATCTTCCGGCCGTCAGGCAGCAGGCGCGTGGGCGATCCCATGCCGTTCTGGCGAACGCGTTCGTCCGTACAGACTGTCGCATGATCCCGGCACAGCGCCGCGCCGCAGTGCCGGCAGAATGCGACGGCGGGGACAGGACCCTGGCCGGCCGTTTCGTGTTCCCAGCAGTCCATCTGCCACTCCTTGATTCGATGATGATCTATATAGAATCTACGCGACGCATCGATAGACGTCAATATCATCTGCGCCATCGATACGTCCGACATCAGCGTTAAGCCCTAGCCATCCGAGCGCCGATCTCGGCGACGGCGGGCTTGGCGGTGCGAGCCGCGCCGATGATGGTGGCGGAGGCGAATCCGGTCCAGTCGCCATAGCCGAGCAAATGCAGCCCGCGGTGGTCAATGCTCCGAGTACTGTCGGTGGCGGGATGGCCGTGCTCGCGCGTCAGTCCGAGCCCGCTCAGGTGGCCTAGGTGAGGGCGGAAGCCGGTGCTCCAGATGATCGCATCGCACTCGTGCTCGCGGCCGTCGTTCCAGGAGACTCCCGTCGGGCTGAGGCGGTCGAACATGGGCGAACGGTCCAGGACGCCGCGATCTCGAGCGGCCTGCACGGGAGGCACCATGACGATGTCTCCAAGTCCGGACACACCGTCGTGGTCCCGGCCAGAGCGACGGGCTGCCTCGCGGGCGGTAGCGACGTCGAAGAGCACTCTGCCGTCGACATCGTCTGGCATGAATCGCGGTGGGTGCCGCGTGACCCACAGCGTTTCGGCGACCGTGGAGACCTCGGCGAGGATCTGTGCGGCGGAGTTCCCTCCTCCGACGACCACGACCCGTTGGCCGGCGAACATGTCGGGCGAGTCGTAGTCGACGGTGTGCAGCTGCCTGCCGGAGAACGTGTCCTGACCGGGGACGTACGGCAGGTAGGGGCTCTGCCACGTGCCGGTGGCACTGATCACCGCAGCGGCCTTCAGAGAGCCCGCGTCCGTGTCCACGGTCCAACGCTCGTGCTCCCGGTGGACGCTTGTGACGCCGACCGAACGGCGCACAGGCAACTCGTAGCGCTCCTCGTATCGTTCGAGGTAGTCTACGACGTGGCTCGCGGTGGGGAACACCTCGCCGGTCTGGGCAGGCATCGGCCATCCGGGTAGAGGACTGTACTGGGCTGGGGAGAACATCCTGAGCGATTGCCAGCCGTGCTGCCAGGCCCCGCCCGGTCGTTCCTGTTCGTCGAGGATGACGAAGTCCAGGCCGGCGCGGCGGAGGAAGTATCCTGCGGCGAGTCCGGCCTGGCCTCCTCCGATGACGACGACGTCACTCACGCCAGCGCCGGGTCCTGGCCGAGCAGCTCTGAAGTGAGCGTCTCGATCCGGGACCTGATTTCGTCGCGGATCGGGCGCACCGCCTCGATGCCCTGGCCAGCGGGATCGTCGAGCTTCCAATCCTCGTAGCGCTTGCCGGGGAAGAACGGGCAGGCGTCACCGCAGCCCATCGTGATGACGACGTCGGAGTCCTGCACGGCCTCGGTGGTGAGGACCTTGGGCTCCTCGGCGATGATATCGATCCCCTCTTCAGCCATGGCCTCTACAGCGACCGGGTTGATCTGCTCGGCGGGCATTGACCCTGCCGAGCGGACCTCGATGCGGTCCGCGGCGAGGTGGCGCAGCCAACCGGCGGCCATCTGGGAGCGGCCGGCGTTGTGGACGCAGACGAACAGGACGGAGGGTGTTTGATCGCTCATGTCTGTGCTTCTCTCGTTCATTCGGTGGTGAAGGTGGCGAGGAGCCGGCTGACGCGTGCAGCGATGTCGTCGCGTATAGCGGCGAGTCCCTCCGGCGATGCCAGTGCCGGGTCGCCGACAGCCCAGTCTTCGTACCGGACTCCGGGGACGATGGGGCAGGCGTCGCCGCAGCCCATGGTCACCACGACATCGGCAGCGCGAATGGCGTCGTCGGTGAGCGGCTTGGGGAACGCCTCGTCGGCGGCCTCGCGGTCGATGTCGGCGACGAGGTCGCGCACGTGCGGGTGGATGCCCGTCGCCGGGGTCGAGCCGGCGGACCGGGCGATGACCCTGCCCTCGGACAGGCTGCGGGTCAGCGCCGCGGCCAGCTGGGAACGACCTGCGTTGGCGACGCAGACAAACAGCACCTGAGGCGGTGCGGTTGCTCGGTTGCGGGTGAGGTCGGCCAGTCGCTGCCGGGCGAAGCGCTCGGTCAGGGGCACCAGGTAGCGTGTGATCTTCGCCGACCGGGCCAGCGCCGTGTACGATTCCCGGACGATGCTGGTGACGGTCTCCCGCGGCAGCTGTGACGTCGCGTCCGCGAGGTCGGCGGCCAGACGCCTGATGTGCTCGTCCATGCTCTCCAGCTCCGCGTCGGCCGTCGTCTCCGGTTCCACGCTGGGGGCAACGGCCGCGGGCGCGAACCCCTCGAGCAAGGCGGCGACGGCGGCACTCTTCCCTGGCGCGATGCTGTACCAGACCCAAGTCCCACGGCGCTCGGAATTGAGCAGCCCCACTGTCCGGAGGACCTTGAGGTGGTGGGAGACGGTCGGCTGTGAGACCTCGGCGAGGTCGGCGAGATCGCACACGCACGACTCTCCGCGAGGATCGGCAGCGATTGCCGAGAGCATCCGCAGACGCAATGGGTCGGCGAGGGCCTTGAGTGTGCCCGCGAGAGTCGCGGCAACCTCCTGGCCGAGGGCTGTTGAGATCGGCGGCACCTGGGGTGGGCAGTCTTCATCGGGGGCGGCTGGCGTCAGCGCGATGTCGGTCATGACGTTCGTACCTCCTGGTTATAGGGATCGGTGCGGAACCACGCCTTGGCGGCCCAGAGGGAGACGTAGACGAGGCCGACGAGGACGGGCACCTCGATGAGCGGTCCGACGACGCCGGCCAGAGCCTGGCCAGAGGCCGCACCGAAGGTGCCGATCGCGACGGCGATGGCGAGCTCGAAGTTGTTGCCCGCCGCGGTAAATGCAAGTGTGGTCGACCGTGCATAGCCGAGGCCGATGCCCTTGCCCAACAGCAGGCCCGCGAACCACATGACGGCGAAGTACACCAACAGCGGCAGGGCGATCCGGACGACGTCCAGCGGCCGGCTCGTGATCTGCTCACCCTGGAGGGCGAACAGCAGCACGATGGTGAACAGCAGCCCGTAGAGCGCCCACGGCCCGATCTTCGGGACGAACTTCTCCTCGTACCAGTCCCGGCCCTTGCGCTTCTCGCCGATCCAGCGCGAGGCGAATCCCGCGATCAGGGGTAATCCGAGGAAGACGAGGACGTTGAGGGCGATCTGGCCCATCGACACCTCGAGCCCTTGTGTGTCCAGGCCGAGCCAGCTCGGCAGGACGCTGAGGTAGAACCAGCCGAGGACGGAGAACATGACGACTTGGAAGACCGAGTTGATCGCCACCAGCACCGCGGTCGCCTCGCGGTCGCCGCAGGCCAGGTCGTTCCAGATCACGACCATGGCGATGCACCGGGCCAGACCGACGATGATGAGCCCGGTGCGGTATTCGGGAAGGTCGGGCAGGAGCAGCCAGGCCAGGGCGAACATGATCGCCGGCCCGGCGAGCCAATTGAGCACTAGAGAGGAGATGAGGAGCTTCTTGTCGCCGGTGACCGCGGCGACCTTGTCGTAGCGGACCTTGGCCAGGACCGGGTACATCATCACCAGCAGGCCGAGTGCGATCGGCACTGAGATGCCGGCGATCTCGAGCCGGGCGAGCACGTCGGAGACGCCGGGCACCAGGCGGCCGAGCAGGAGGCCTGCGACCATGGCGAGTCCGATCCAGGCCGGCAGCCACCTGTCGAGGGTTGAGAGCCGTCGGGTCACGGGAGGTGCGGCGAACGCCGCTTGATTCGACATGCTTCTATGTTGACAGGCTTCGATGCAGTGGGCAACTTCGGACCTCCAGAGGTGAGCAGCTACCTGCCACCGCAGGACATCGCCGCTGGATCGAGTTCCCTGCCGGGCGGCGTCGGCCTAGGGAAGCGCCGGTCCCGGCCGATTCAGGAATCAGGATCGCCAGGCGGGTTCGTCGCGGAATTCGAAGTCGATATATGCCTTCTCCAGGCCGGCCAGGGCTTCGGCGGTGGTCTCGAACAGCGCCTGGGCCCAAGAGTCGTCGATCTTGGTGACGTTCTGACACAGGTGTGCGGTCACCTCTGACAGCCGCTCGCGGACCTGGCTGGTGTGGCGGCGGGGGTCGTGCTCGGCCAACTGTGTCGGATCAGACATGACTGGCTTCCTCTCGTTGACTGGGCCTTCAATATCGGTCTACGATATCGGCATCCGATAGATCAGGGAAGGGGACTGCGATGCATGTATGGGGATCGCCGGAGACGCGAACCTTCGGCCGGTTGCGGGTGGATGTGGCCGTCGGGCCGATCGCCCGGATGTTCGACGCCGAGGACTGGCAGCAGCCGGCCAATGCGGGCGGCGGTGCCGTGTTCGCCGGCCGGGCGGACGAAGTGGTGGAGAACATCGCGGCCGAGCCCGGCCCGGCAGATCCACCGGCGGATCTGTTCAACCTCGACGCACACATCTACGACGTCGACACCGGGTATCCGGTGCCGTACCTCGACGTCGCCGTCGACGTCATCCGCCTCGACGGCGACGATGACGATAGACCGGAGTTCACGGGGCTGGGGCTGGTGCCGGTGGCCCGGCCCCGCAAGGGCACGGCCGGTCTGCACTACGGCAACAACGTCGCCCTCGACCCCGAAGGCAGCTATCGAGTGTGGGTCCACATCGGCGCGTCGGCGCTGACCGGCACCGACGAGCCCTCGAGCCTGGACTTCACCCTCGATCTCGGTGCCGCCGATGAGTGAGTTCATCCGGGGCGCGGTGCGGATGCACATCCTGCATCACGCCGCCGAGGGCGAGATCCACGGCGCATGGATGGCCGAGGAGCTCGGCCATCACGGATATCAGATCAGCCCCGGCACCCTGTACCCGACCCTGCATCGCTTGGAAGACCAGGGGCTGCTGACCTCGCGGCAGACCACGGTGGAGGGGCGCAACCGGCGGCTGTACCAGATCACCGACGCCGGCCGGGCCGTATTGGCCGACGAACGCCAGGCCCTGACCGAACTCGCGCGCGAAATCCTCCACACCGAAACCCCCGACGCTCCCGATGGGATGACACCTGATGAGTGAACCGACTCCGCAGTTGGATCGACGCCTGGGCACCGGCGACGCGGTGATCATCGGGCTCGGGTCGATGATCGGTGCCGGCATCTTCGCCGCCTTCGGGCCGGCGGCCCAGGCGGCCGGCACCGGCCTGCTGATCGGCTTGGGAATCGCGGCGGTGATCGCCTACTGCAACGCCACCGCCTCGGCCCAGCTCGCCGCGGTCTACCCGACCTCGGGAGGCACCTACATCTATGGCCGAGAGCGCATCGGTCACTGGTTCGGGTTCACCGCTGGCTGGGGCTTCGTGGTCGGCAAGACCGCCTCCTGCGCGGCGATGGCGCTGACCTTTGCCACCTACGCCGTGCCCGGCCCCTGGTGGGCCCAGCGGTTGGTGGCGGTGGCCGGCATCGTCGGACTGGCCGCGTTGAACTACCGCGGGGTGAGCAAGACCGCCGGCCTGACCCGGATCCTGGTCGCCATCACCCTGGTCGCGCTGGCGGTGCTGGTGGTCGGCATCTTCGCCGTCGGCCAACCCTCGCCGACGAACCTGGGCGGCTGGCCGGCGTTGACCGTCGGCGGGCCGTACGGGATCCTACAGTCGGCCGGGCTGTTGTTCTTCGCCTTCGCCGGCTACGCCCGGATCGCGACCATGGGCGAGGAGGTCCGCGACCCGCAGCGCACCATCCCGCGCGCCATCCCCATCGCCCTGATCATCGTGGTGATCATCTACCTGGTCGTCGGCGTGAGCGTCCTGCTCGCCGCCGGGCCGGACAAGATCGCCGCCGCGACAGCACCCCTGACCACAGCCGTGCAAGCAGCCGGGGTCGGCGGGCTGGGCCCGGTGGTCCGGATCGGCGGCGCGGTCGCCAGCCTCGGGGCGCTGCTGGCGCTGATCGCCGGCATCGGCCGCACCAGCCTGGCCATGGCCCGGCATCGCGATCTGCCGTTCTGGCTGTCGGCGGTCCACCCCCGTCACAAGGTGCCCCACCACGCCGAGATCGCCCTCGCCGTCGTCGTGTCCGTCCTGGTGCTGACCACCGACCTGCGCGGCGTGATCGGATTCTCCTCCTTCGGCGTGCTCATCTACTACGGCATCGCCAACACCGCCGCATTCACCCAGCCGCCGTCCGACCGCCGCTGGCCACGCTGGCTCAACGTCCTCGGCGTCCTCGGCTGCCTGGTCCTGATCGCGACCCTGCCCTGGCAGTCGATCATCGCTGGACTGGCCATGTTCGCCGTCGGCCTGCTCGGCCGCTGGATCGTCCTGCATCGACGTGAAAAGCCCGGCCCAGGGGCAGAGTCGGACTGACCTGCCGCGCCCCGGGGGAGTGAGGCGACTGGGCGGAAGTGCACGCTTACCCGACGTCGAGGGCCGCGAGCTGCTCCGCGCTGCCGGTGACGACGAGGCGCAGGTCGGCGTGGCTCTCGTCGATCGACCAGTCGACGAACGAACAGCAGGCGCTCTTGACCGCCACGAGGTCGTGAAGACGCTGGACGGAGTCGTCGGCTTTCGCGTAGTGGACGATGATCCGGGCGTCGCCGCGTTCGACGTCGAGGAGATATCCGTCGTCGAAGGCCCGCCATTTCTCGACCTGCTCCTTGCCGGCGTCCGGCGTGAGCGTGCAGGCGATGAGCACCGCGTTCGGCAGACCCTGCAGGGCGCTCTCGCGAACGTCCCGCGAGGCCCCACGGATGGCCGTGCGCAACTGCGCGACGGTCGGCGACCCGGCCCGCCCGTCGGGAGTCCGATACATGCGGCACGCGAGGCCGACCGGCGCACTGTCTTCGGCGAACGGGTCGACGCCGTCGATCAGTACGGTCGGGGAGCCGTGGAAGCCGAGGCGCGAGGCGTCCTCGGGTGTCTCGACCCGTTGGTGGACGACCTCCGCGCCAGATCGCCCGTCGAGGGCTTCGGCAATCTTGGAGTCGAGGATCTCCCAGTTCGGGCAGCCGTCGAAGTACTGGAGCGTGATCTTCATGGTCGTGGTCCTTTCCGTCGGCGTCGGGTCTCCTCGAGCGGCTCCCGGTTCGGGCGTCTCCCGAAGCGCTGGGCCTCGATGGTCATCGGTTCGCCTTCGTCCCGTGCGCCGGCTGGAGGTCCGAGGCTGCAGGCAGCCCTCGGCTCGCCGCGATGGGCCTGCGCGCGGCGCGTACGCCATTGAGGATGACGACGACCTCGGCAACCTCGTGGACGAGGACGACTCCGGCCAGGCCGAGCACCCCGAAGAGGGCGAGCGGGAACAGGACGACGATGATCGCCAGCGCGAGGACGATGTTGGCCGTCATGATGCGCCGGCCTCTGCGAGCATGCGCGAACGCGGCGGGGATCAGGCGCAGATCGTGGCCGGTGAAGGCGATGTCGGCGGATTCCACCGCGGCCGCGGAACCGGTGGCTCCCATCGCGATGCCCACGGTCGCGGTGGCCAGCGCGGGGGAGTCGTTGATGCCGTCACCGACCATCGCCGTCGGCCGCGCTGCGGCCAGACCTGTGATCGCCTCCGCCTTGTCGGCTGGCAGCAGTTCGGCGCGGACGTCGTCGATGCAGGCCTGGGCGGCCAGGGCGCGGGCGGTGCGGGCGTCGTCGCCGGTGAGCATGACCGTGCCGATTCCCTGGTCGTGGAGCATGCGCACGGTCTCGGTGGCCTCGGGGCGGAGTTCGTCGCGCACGCCGATCAGGCCGACGACCTCACCGTCGGCTTCCACCACGACGACCGTCATGCCCATTTCGGCCAGCTCGTCGGCGTCGGTCCGCAGGCCGGCCGGGGCGATCCAGCGTGGACTGCCGACCCTGACGAAACGGCCGGTGACCCGGCCGGCGATGCCGTGCCCGGCGTCCTCGGCCACCTCGCTCGCCGCCGGGGAGTCCGGCGCGGCCGCTGTGATCGCCGCCGCCAGGGGATGGGTGCTGGTCGCCTCGAGGGCCGCCGCCCACGCGAGGACGTCCTGTTGGCTGCCGCCCGGCGCGGTGCGGGTCTCGGTCACCTGCGGCTGGCCCTGGGTGAGGGTGCCGGTCTTGTCGAAGGCGACCGTGCGGATGGTGCCGAACTGCTCGAAGGCGGCCCCGGACTTGATGACGACGCCGAACCTTGAGGCGGACCCGATCGCGCTGATGACGGTGACCGGCACGGCGATCGCCATCGCGCACGGCGACGCCGCGACGAGGACGACGAGGGCCCGTTCGACCCAGGTCCACGGGTCGCCGACGACGAGCCCGAGCAGCGCGACCAGGGCCGCGGCGACGAGGACGGCAGGGACGAGGGGACGGGCGATCCGGTCGGCCAGCCGGGCGCGCTCTCCCTTGCGGGCGTGGGCCTGCTCGACCAGGGCGACGATCTGTGTCAGCGAGTTGTCCCGTCCGTCTGCGGTCGCCTCGACCAGCAGGGACCCGGACCCGTTCACCGCGCCTGCTGGCACGGGGTCGCCCGGTCCTACCTCCACGGGGATCGACTCCCCGGTCACGGCGGAGGCGTCGACGCTCGAGCGGCCCTCGGCGACCACGCCATCGGTCGGGACATGCTCACCGGCTCCGATCACGAGCAGGTCGAGTTCGCGGAGGTCGGCCACCGGCACGGTCGCGACTCCGCCCATGCGGGAGACGCGGGCGGTCTGCGGGACCAGCGAGAGCAGCGCGCGCAGTCCCTCCTTGGCGCGGTCCATCGCCCGATCCTCCAGGGTCTCGGCCAGGGAGAACAGGAAAGCCAGGGCGGCGGCTTCGGCGACGTGGCCGAGCAGCACCGCGCCGACCGCGGCGATCGTCATCAGCAGGCCGACGCCGAGCCGTCCACGGATCAGGCGGCGCACCGCGCCGGGCACGAACGTCCACGCGCCGGCCAGCAGCGCGATCCACTGGGTCACCAGCGCGGCGACGTCCAGGTCGGACCAGTCCAGCGCGTACCCGGCGACGAGGAACAGGCCGGCGACCGCTGAGGGGAGCAGGGCGAGGTCCCTCCACCACGGCGGGCGGGACTCCGGTTCCGCGCCAGGTTCCGATGGGCTCCGCGCCGGGTCTGGCCCGCAGCAGGCGTCGCCGTCGTCGTGTACCGCAGCCGGGACGGTCTCTGGCCCGCAGCAGGCATCGCCCGATGCCCTGGGTGCGTCCGTGCCGATCGGCTGCAGGGACGAGCGGCGGTTTTCCGCCCTCGGATGGCGCGGCTCGTCGACGCCGCAGCACTCATCGTTCATCGCACAGCCCCGTCGGCGTCGCAGCAGCCGGGCACCGAGCACTCCGGGTCCAAGCACGGTGCGCTCTCGTCCACCGCCAGCGTCACGTCCACGAGCGCGGTCAGGGCTGCGGCGATGTGCGGGTCGGCGATCTCGTAGCGGGTCTGCCGGCCCTCGGGCTCGGCGACGACGATCCCGCAGCCCCGCAGGCAGGACAGATGGTTCGACACATTCGTGCGCGTTAGCTCGAGCTCCCGGGCGAGTCTTGCCGGGTGCCCAGGCTCATCGAGGAGGGACAGCAAGATCCGTGAGCGTGTCGGGTCGGACATGGCGCGGCCGAGGCGGTTCATGACGTCGACGCGTGAAGCAATGGTCAGCATGTACTGACCATACAGTGTTTGCTGACCGATTGGCCAGCCCGTGCGATCAGCCCTGCTGGGCAGCCGTTCCGGCGAAGGCCCTGAATGCGCACTCCGACCGGCAGGGCTCGTCACTGTCGGGGCAGCCGTCGACGTGGTCCCGCGCCTGCCGCAGCTGGTCCTGCAGCCGTGTCAGTGACCGAAGCTGTTGCTCAACGGCAGCGATCTGCTCGGCCAGCAGCGGCTGCAGCGTTGCCTTCACCCCCGTGCAGGTCCCGTCGTCGACGAGCTCGATGAGCCGGCGAATCTCGGGCAGCTCGAGGCCGAGCCGCTTCGCCGCGGTGATGAAGTCCAGCCGCTCGAGGTGGCCCTCGTCGAAGTCCCGGTACCCGTTCGGGCTCCGGTCCGCTGCGAGAATGCCGAGGCGCTCGTAGTAACGCAGCGTGCTCGCAGGCACCCCGGTGCGCTCGGAGACCTCGGAGATCTTCATGTTCCGACCATAGGGCGCTCCGGCTTGACCTTCAACCCGGGTTCAAGGTCTAGCGTTTAAAACGGCGCAGTGCATGCGCCCAGCCCGACAGAGAAGGAGACCCATGCGCGCGAGTATGGAATGGATGGTTAGGCACCAGGTCGCGCTCTACGTCGCGGGACTGGCCCTCGGGGCCGTCGTCGACTGTCCCGGCCCACGATCGCCCACCCGGCAGAGCACGCGATTCACCCGGTGCTGGCGCTTCTGCTCTACGCCACGTTCCTCAGCATCGCGTTCGGCAGGCTCGGCCGGGCATTCAAGGACTGGCGCTTCCTCACGACGGTCCTCGTCGTCAACTTCGTCCTGGTGCCGCTGGTCGTCTGGCCGCTGTCGCGGATCGTCGCCGGCGACCAGGCGCTGTTCGTCGGGGTGCTGTTCGTGCTGCTGACCCCGTGTATCGACTACGTCATCGTCTTTTCCGGCCTCGCGGGCGGCGACGAGGAGCGCCTCCTGGCGGCGGCCCCGCTGCTGATGATCGCCCAGATGCTCCTGCTGCCGCTGTACCTGTGGATCTTCATCGACGCGGAGTTCGTCGGCTCCGTCGAGTTCGGTCCCTTCGTCGAGGCCTTCGTCCTGATCATCGCCCTGCCGCTGGTCGCCGCCGCGCTCACGCAGCTCGCCGCCGCCCGATGGCGCATCGGGCGCAGGGTCGAAGAGATCGTCATGGGCGCGATGGTGCCGCTGATGGTCGCCACCCTGGCGGTCGTGGTCGCCTCGCAGGTCGCCGGGGTGAGCGCCCGGTCCGGCTCCCTGCTCCTGGCGGTGCCGGTCTTCGTCCTCTTCGCGGCCGTCATGGTGCCGGTGGGGATGCTGGTCAGCCGCGCGGCGGGCCTCGACGTGCCCGGCAGGCGCGCCGTCGTGTTCAGCGGCGCGACTCGGAACTCGCTCGTCGTGCTCCCGCTGGTGCTCGCGTTGCCCGCGGCGTTTGACCTGGCACCGCTGGTCGTGGTCACCCAGACGCTCGTCGAGCTCGTCGCCATGGTCGTGTTCGTCCGGTTCGTGCCGCTGCTGGTGCCGGAACTCGTGCCGGCTGCCGACGCGTCCGCGTAGGTTTCGTAGTCGAAGCTGCCCTCGCGCCTCAACGGGTCGGCAGGAGTCCTCGGAGGGCTGCCGCACTCCGACGGTCAAGCAATGAGCGCCTTGGCGGCGGCGAGGATGTCGATGGTCGGCCGGTACTAGGCACTGCTTGATTAGACATGCATCCATTTTGAAGGATGTCGATGCCGGCTACACGTCGACCGGATGGTGTTCGTGAAGGCGGGGCTCTCTGATCGTCGGTGATCCGCACTTCCTCGGCGTCTTCAGCATCCGGGCGTCACGTCAGTTGGAGAGTGGTTAAGCAGGTAGGGTCGTCGAGGCGGGTCGAGATGCCCTGTTTCGCGGTGCGGTCTTCGGTGCTGACCGTGAGCGTCGCATCAATACCGCGGGGCAGCCAGAGTCCGATGAATCCGTTGTCGTAAGTCGTGAGCGAATCTTCGAGGATGGTCTCGCCCGACGTCGTGTTGACCACTGTGACATCGACGTCAGTGTTGGCGAGCTCGCCGAGACAGGTAGTGAGGCTGTGGAAGTAGCACTCGTGGGTCTGCTCGAGATACGGGGCGATAGAGACGTAGAAGTCGTCCTCTGGCATCGGCAGAGTGGTTTGGTTGTTCTGATCGTCGGTGAGGACGAGTTGGTCGGGCTCGATCGAAGCCATGAGTTCGGTTGAGCGGTCTATGACCGGCATCGTGTCAAGACGCTTGATGATTTCCCGGGCGTCCAGGCCATCGAGGCCGTGGTGGGCTACCAGAGACTGATCGGATCCTGCGGAAGGGGATGGGTCAGCACCGGCGCAGCCGCTGAGCAGGAGGACGGCGCTGGCTGCCAGCGCGGTTATGGTCGCGCCGAGTCCCTGCCGGCTTCTGGAGGGTCGGATTGGTGCGGCAAGGGTAGGGGTCATATCGAGCTCTTCTCTCGGGTAGATGTTGGTCATGTCGTCAGGCCCGATCTCCGCCTCCGTCCCGCCCCGGGACCGAAGGCGGGACGATGCTCAGCTCACGCCTGCGCGGAGCGAAATCCCAAGGTGTTAGGAGCGGACGAGGCGGTTGATGGCGTCGCTGGCTTCCTGGATCTTGGCGATAGCCGCGTCCTCATCGCCTTGCTTGGCGGCGTCGAGGACGCAGTGCTTGAGGTGGTCATCGAGCAGGCCGGTCGCCACACCCTGCAGGGCCCGGGTGAGGGCGGAGACCTGGGTGAGGATATCGATGCAGTACTTCTCGTCGTCGATCATCTTCGTAATCCCCCGGGCCTGGCCTTCGATGCGCTTCATGCGGTTGCGGTAGCGGTCCTTGTCGCTGATGTAGCCGTGCTGGTGGGTCCCGGTGTCGGTCCTGATCTCGGTGCTGTCGGTGGCAGTGTCGTTGGCCATGGTTGTGTCCTTCACTTCTGGCGCTCCAGGACGGAGCGGGTGCTGGCTTCGGGGGTGAGGTCGATGCGCCGCAGCAGCTGGGCGTTGAGGGCGACAACGACGGTGGAGATCGACATCAGGATCGCGCCGACCGACATCGGCAGGACGAACCCGACGGGTGCGAGGACGCCGGCCGCGAGCGGGACGGAGATGAGGTTGTAGCCGGCGGCCCACCACAGGTTCTGCTTCATCTTCCGGTAGGCGGCCCTCGACAGCTGGATCACCGACAAGACGCTGCGCGGGTCGGAGCTGGCGAGAATGACCCCGGCCGAGGCGATGGCGACGTCGGTGCCGGCTCCGATGGCGATGCCGACATCGGCCTGGGCCAGCGCGGGGGCGTCGTTGACGCCGTCGCCGACCATGGCGACCTTCTTGCCCTCGTGCTGGAGCGCGGCGACTTTCGCGGACTTGTCCTCGGGACGAACGCCGGCGAAGACGCGGTCGATGCCGAGTTCCTGGCCGACCTCGTTCGCCACCGCTTCGGCGTCACCGGTGATCATGACGACCTCGACGCCGAGCTCATGGAGGGCGTCGACGGCATCGCGGGACTCTGGGCGAACCTCGTCGGCGAGCTTGAGGCCACCGATCACCTTGCCATCACGGAGGACGTGCAGGATGATCGCGCCCTCTGCCCGCCACGCGTCTGCCGTGTCGACCTCGTCCTGCCCGGTCTCTTCGAGCAGCCGGGGTCCGCCGACGCGGATCTCCTGGTCGGCCACCGTCGCAGTGACGCCGACCGCGGGGGAAGAGGTGAATCCGCTGGACGGCTCGAGGGTGAGGCTCTTCTCCTTGGCGGCGGTAACGATGGCCTGGGCGAGGGGGTGCTCGCTGTCGGCCTCGGCGGATGCGGCCAGGGCGAGCACCTGGTCGGCATCCATGCCTGCGGTCGGTTCGACGCCGGTGACGGTGGGCTCGCCCTTGGTCAGGGTGCCGGTCTTGTCGAAGAGGACCGCGTCGACTTGGCGCATGGACTCCAGGGCGAGGCGGTCCTTGACCAGGACGCCGCCGCGGGCGGCGCGCTCGGTGGCGATGGAGACGACCAGTGGGATCGCCAGGCCCAGAGCGTGGGGGCAGGCGATGACGAGGACGGTGATGGTGCGGATGACCGCGTCGTCGGGCAGTCCGAAGAGGGTCCAGACTGTTGCGGTGATCAGGGCGGCTACGAGGGCGAACCAGAACAGCAGGGCAGCGGCGCGGTCGGCGATGCGCTGTGCACGGGAGGAAGAGCCCTGCGCCTCAGCGACGAGCCGGTTGATGCCCGCCAGCGCCGTGTCGTCGCCCGTGGCGGTGATCTCCACCCGCAGGCCGGAGTCGGTGGCGACGGTGCCGGCGGTGACGTTCTCGCCCTCGCCGCGGGCGACGGGGCGTGACTCGCCGGTGATCATGGACTCGTCCATGTCGGCGCGGCCGTCGACGACGATGCCGTCGGCGGGGACGCTGCCACCGGGGCGGACGATCACGACATCGCCGACGCGCAGCTCGGCCGGGTCGACCTTGACGACGTCGTCGCCCTCGATCCGCTCGGCCTCATCGGGCAGCAGCGCGGCCAGGGAGTCCAGCGCCGAAGTGGTCTGGGCCAGGGAGCGC
This sequence comes from Brevibacterium rongguiense, assembly GCF_009857845.1. Taxonomy (GTDB): domain Bacteria; phylum Actinomycetota; class Actinomycetes; order Actinomycetales; family Brevibacteriaceae; genus Brevibacterium; species Brevibacterium rongguiense. The sequence continues at coordinate 86,051 of NZ_WWEQ01000003.1, forward strand.
ATCTCGATCCAGTGGCCCAGCAACATGATGACGATCAGCAACGCCAGCTCCCACCAGAACTCGAGCTCGTGATGGACGAGCCCGAGAGTGGCGGCCCAGGAGGCGAGGAACGCGACGGTGATCCCGAGCGCGATCAGCAGCATCATCCCGGGCTGGCGGCTCTTCAGCTCGCTGACGGCACCGGTGAGGAACGGGGTGCCGCCCCAGGCGTACATGACGGTGCCGAGCACTGCGGCGACCCAGCCCGCCCAGCCGGGCACCGAGTAGCCCAGCAGCATGGCGAACATGGGAGAGAACGCGACCACCGGGATGGCGATGACGAGGTTGATCCAGAACAGTCGACGGAACTGGCCGACGTGGTCGCCGTGGCCCGCATGACCACCATGGCCACTGCCGTGATCGCCGTGCCCGGCATGGTCGCCGTGTTCCATGGTGTGGCCTTCGTGCTCGGCATGCGAGTCGTCAACGTGGCCGGACTCGGTGGTCTCGTCGGCGACGTCGCCGTGGTGATGGTGATGCGTGGTCGGGTCCGTCATTGCTCTTCGCTTCCCCTCGTTCTTCCCCGGTCTTCCCTTCGATCGGGTCGTGTCTCGCCGCGGACCCTTCAGGGCCCGCGGCGGCCGGCTCAGGAGGCCGGCTTGATCTCGCTCTCGACGACCCACTTGTGGTTGGTCATCTTCATGCCGTCGGACTCATAGTCGACCATGTAGACGGTCTCGTCGGTGGAGGAGGCGATGGTCGCCTTCGCGCCCTTCATGCCCTCCATGTGCTCCGCTTCCAGCGTGACCTCGGTGCCGTCGGCCACTCGCTGGTCTCCGGCATCCTTGATCTCCTCCTGCACGACCCACTTGTGATCCTTGACCGGATCCCCGCCGGTGGTGGGCGTGAAGTTCACCGCGTAGGTATAGGTGTCGTAGGCCCCGGCGATCGTGGCCGGTGCGCCGTCCATGCCCTCCATGTGATCGGCGGTGAGCTTGACCTCGGTGCCGACCGGATACTTCGGCGACGCGGCCTTCTCGATGCCCTCGGGGGCGGGGCCGCCGTCCATCGGATGCTCCATCCCGCCGCTGTCAGAACTGCTGCCACTGCTTCCGTGGCCCTCGTGCTGGCTGGTCGACGAGGGGGTCGCTTGGTCCTGGTCTCCTCCGGTGCTGCAGCCGGAGAGCACGAGTGCTCCGCCGAGCACTCCTGCGGCGACGGTGGTCATGAGGCGCTTGCGCATAAAGTCTCCTATCCATTCATTGTAGTCCGATCAACATTATACCCCTATGGGGTATAGGTCAAATATCGATCGGTGGGCGTGGAATCGCTCAGCTTCGATCCAGTCGCCCCGGGCAGCAGTAGTAATACTGCAGCCCCGGGGCATCGAAGGATCAGGCCATGTTGGCGGCGTACTTGGCTGGATCGGAGTCGAAGGTCGGTCCGCAGCCTGGGCAGCAGAGCCAGTAGCGCTGCCCGTCGTAGTCACGGAAGAGGCCCTTTTCTTCGGCGTCCTGTTTGTTGACCGGATTGCCGACCATGACGGGGCAGGTGGTCATGTCGTCGCTTCCTTCGACGAGAAGGTTTTCGCGATGGCCGGAATTCGCGGCGTGGTTCTCTGCGCCGGTCGTGCCGCAGCAGCCGGATCCTGCGCTGACCGGTGCCTCGGCTGCGGATGTCTCGGTTGCGGGGGAGGTGCTGCAGCAGCTGGTGGGTGCCTGGTCTTCGATTCTCATTCTCGGTGGATCCCTTTCGTGTGTTCGGATGATGGTTGGTTCTGCGGCGTCACTGCTTGGCGACGCTGCGGAACCCGCGCAGGCGGAGGCTGTTGCCGACGACGAAGACGCTGGAGAACGCCATCGCCGCGCCTGCGAGCATGGGGTTGAGCATGCCCAGCGCCGCGACCGGAATGGCCGCGACGTTGTAGGCGAAGGCCCAGAACAGGTTCGACTTGATCGTGCCCAGGGTCCTGCGGGAGAGCCGGATCGCGTCGACCGCGGCCCGCAAGTCGCCCCGCACGAGGGTGATGTCGGAGGCCTCGATGGCGACGTCGGTGCCGGTGCCCATCGCCAGGCCAAGGTCGGCCTGGGCGAGGGCGGGGGCGTCGTTGACGCCGTCGCCGACCATCGCGATGACCTTGCCCGCGTCCTGGAGGCGGGTAACGACATCCACCTTGTCCTTGGGCAGGACCTCGGCGATGACCTTTTCGATGCCGACCTCGGCGGCGATCCGCTTGGCCGCGGCCTCGTTGTCGCCGGTGAGCAGGACCGGGGTGAGGCCCAGGTCTTTCAGGCCCTGGATCGCCTCGGCGCTGGTGGGCTTGACGGCGTCGGCGACGACGAGGATTCCGCGGGCCTGTCCGTCCCAGCCGACGGCGACGACGGTCTTGCCCTCGTCCTCGGCTGCGGCCTTGGCGGCGGCGACGTCGGAGGAGAGGTGCTGCGACCAGTCGGCCAGCAGGGACTCCCGGCCGACGAGCACGCCGCGGCCGTCGACGACTCCCTGGACGCCCTTGCCCTCGATGTTCGCGAAGTCCTCGGGAGTGGGCAGCTGCCCGATCTCCTGGACCGCGCCCTTGGCGATGGCCTGGGCGATGGGGTGCTCGGAGGCGTCCTCCAGAGCGCCTGCCAGGCGGAGCAGCTCGGCGCGGTCGACGCCGGGCTCGGTGATCGCCTCGACCAGGGTCATCTTGCCGGTGGTGACGGTGCCGGTCTTGTCGAGGACGATAGTGTCGACCTTGCGGGTGGATTCGAGAACCTCGGGACCCTTGATCAGCACGCCCATCTGCGCGCCGCGACCGGTGCCGACCAGCAGGGCGGTGGGAGTGGCCAGGCCGAGGGCGCAGGGGCAGGCGATGACGAGGACCGCGACCGCTGCGGTGAAGGCGGCGGAGACGGGGAACCCGGCACCGAGCCACGCGCCGAGGGCGATGACCGAGATGGCGATGACGATCGGAACGAACACGCCAGAGATCCGGTCGGCCAGGCGCTGGACCGCGGCCTTGCCAGTCTGGGCGTCCTCGACGAGCTTGGCCATCTGTGCCAGTTGGGTGTCCGACCCGACGCGGGTCGCGCGGATGACCAGGCGGCCGCCGGCGTTGACGGTCGCGCCCGTGACCGGGTCGCCGGCGACGACCTCGACTGGCACGGACTCTCCGGTGAGCATGGACGCGTCCACGGCCGACGTTCCGGAGGCGACGGTGCCGTCGGTGGCGATCTTCTCACCTGGGCGGACGACGAACTCGTCGCCGACGGCCAGATCGGAGGTCGGGATCTTGACCTCGGCCCCATTGCGCAGAACCGAGACTTCCTTCGCGCCGAGCTCGAGCAGGGCGCGCAGCGCGGCACCGGCCTGGCGCTTGGAGCGCTTCTCGAAGTAGCGGCCGGCGAGGATGAACATCGTCACCCCGGCCGCGGCTTCGAGGTAGATGTTGCCCGCGCCGTCGGAGGGAGCGATGGTGAACTCGAAGGGATGCGTCATGCCTGGCGTCCCGGCGGTGCCGAGGAACAGGGCGTAGAGCGACCACAGGAACGCCGCGGTCGTGCCCATGGAGATGAGGGTGTCCATGGTCGCGGTGCCGTGGCGCAGGTTGGTCCACGCTGCCTTGTGGAACGGCCAGGCCGCCCAGACGATCACCGGTGCGGCCAGGGCCAGGGAGGCCCACTGCCAGTAGGTGAACTGGAGCGCAGGAACCATGGCCATGGCGATCACCGGGACGGTGAGCACGATTGCGCCGATGAGGCGGTGCTTGAGCGATGTCAGCTCGGAGTCGGGAGCCTCACCATCGTCCGTGGTCGGGCCCGACGGCGTCGCGTCCTTGGGCTTGGGCATGGCAGCGGTGTAGCCGGTCTTCTCGACCTCGGCGACCAGCAGGGCGGGGTCGTACCCGTCGGGCACGGTGACCTTGGCCTTCTCGGTGGCGTAGTTGACCGTGGCGGAGACACCGTCGAGCTTATTGAGCTTACGCTCGATCCGGTTCGCGCAGGAGGCGCAGGTCATCCCGCCAATCTCGAGCTCGATGCCGGCGTCCGCGACTAGCGGCGCTTGGGTGTTCGCTGCAGCTTGGGTGCTCACCGCGTGTCCTTTCCTGTTGCTTCTTCGTCGACGGACTGGCCCTTTGGGGATCAGTGGCCGCCCGAGTGTGATTCGTCGTCTGCCTGGGTGCCGTCGCCGTGCCCGGCGTCGACCACGAACTGTGCGGTGCGGACCTTGCCGTCGATCTGGAAGTCCAGGTACAGCAGGTATCGGCCGGCGGTGGGGACCTCGGCGGCGAAGCTGACGTCTGGTCCTCCGGTCGACCCCGCTTGGGGTTCGTCGCCGGCGGGGTGCACGTGCAGGTAGGCCAGGTCACCCTCGCGCAACGCGACCAGGTGGCCAAATGCGCCGAGGTACGGCTCGAGCGCGGTGACCGGCTTGCCGTTGCGCTCGACGGTGGCCGTCAGGTCGCTCGTGCTCCCGGCGTTTAATTCTCCGTCCAGGGTGACGGTGTACCCGTCGACCTCGTCGGTGCGCGAGACCGTCGCCTCGACCGGGGCGTAGTCGCCGGCGACCTCGACGGCACGGGTGAGCGTGACGCCCTCGGCGTCCTTCCCGGCGGGGGTGAAGTCGGCGTAGACGCGGTAGGTTCCTGCCTCGTCCCAGTTCCACGACGGCACCGACCAGGTGCCGGTGGCCTCGTCCAAGTCCGGGTGCACGTGGCGGAACTGCGTCCCGTCGGTGCGCACCACGATCAGGTGAAGATCCTTCTCATGAGTCCTCGTGTACTCCGTCACCGGCTTCCCGTCCTCATCGAGGATCCGGAAGCTCAGTTTGCCGGCATCATTGGTGCCTGATGGGGCCGTGACGGGAGAGAGGACGTAGCCGGCAGCGCTGGCCGAGACGCCGTTCATCGCGTGCTCCATGTTCTGCTCCTCCGTGTCCCCGTGACCCTCGCCGTGCGAGCCCGTGTCGCTGCTCTTGGCCCAGGCGGCCAAGACGCTGTCGGGGACGACGACGCCGGCGAGCCCGAAGGCCGCGCCGAACGCCACCACCAGCCCAGCGCCGTAGGCCGCGAGCCTGACCGGTGCCTTCATCAGACGCGAACCGCCGTATAGCCGGCTTCCTCGACCGCGGCCAGGACCTTCGCATCGTCGACCTCGCCGGAGGCGGAGACGACGAGCTTGCCGGTCTGCGCGCTGACCTGGATATCGGTGACGCCAGAGATCTCGCTGACCTCCTCGCGGACCGACATCTCGCAGTGCCCGCAGGTCATGCCCGTCACCTGGTACTCGTTCGCAGTCATCGCATAACCTCCTCAATTTGGGTACCCCCGGTGGGTACCTGTGTGAGTGCAACCGTATACCCCTGACGGGTATTCCCGCAAGGGGATGCGGACTCGCCGCTGAATGATCCCCACGTGTCGAGGGGATACACCACCGGGGTATGCTGGGGCTGTGGAGACCGCGACCGATGAACCCTGCCGCAGCCGGCACTGGCTGCAGCTGATCATTCTTACGGCGCTGCTGATCACGGGTCTCCTCGGCATGCACGCGCTGGTCGGCGGACCGGCAGCGGCGACGACCCCCATGGCGTCGCCGGCTCACGCGTCCTCGCAGTCGCCCGGCATGACGGGCATGACGTCTATCGCCTCCATGTCGAGCGCGACCGGAGCACAGGGTCCGGTGCACGGCTCCGGAGGCTGCGCAGACGCCATGAACAGCGGCGACTCCACCTGTGTCTCCGCGCCTACGACCCAGAGCATTCCGGCCCTCCCCGTTCCGTCCGTCGCAGCTGTGCCCACACTCGTCTCTGCGCCCATGCCGTCGTCGCCGTCCGAGACGCCCCGCCGGTTCGCGCTGACGCATCTGGAGCTGTCGATCTACCGAACGTGAGCACTGAGGAGCGCCGATGCGGCGCTCCTCAGTCAGCCACCTCGGCGGGTCCACGACCCTGCCGTGCCTGCCACGACACCGTGTCCCAAAACGCTGGCCCATCTTCCGGGCCCAGGCGGCTCTGTGCCTCCGATCACCCGTGTTCGTCGAGCGCGCGGGCGCGATGTCGTGGTCCCGTTCACCATCGACACAGAAGGACATCACCCATGCATTCCACCCTGAATCGTCGACAGTTCCTGTCTGTCGGCGCATTGACGCTGACTGCCGCCGGCTTCGCCGGATGCAGCACCACCGCCACTAAGACAACCTCGTTCATTGGGTCCAGCAGCACCGCAGTCACTTCCGCGGAGGCGAAGCGCCGCCGCACCGGAACGATCGTGCGGCGTGCGCTGACCGCCGAGCCGGTCACCCTGGACCTCGGAGGGAAGACCGCCAAGACCTGGGCCTATCGGGGAGCGTCGGCGACCAAGCCGCTGCGCGGCAACGTCGGTGACTCCCTGAAGGTCGACTTCACCAACGACCTGCCCGATCCGACCAGCGTCCACTGGCACGGGCTGGCGCTGCGCAACGACATGGACGGAGTGCCGAGCCTCACCCAGGAGCCCATCGAGCCCGGTGGGTCGTTCGACTACGAGTTCACGCTGCCCGAGCCGGGCACGTTCTGGTTCCACCCGCATGTCGGCGTGCAGCTCGACCGCGGCCTGTATGCGCCGCTGATCATCGACGATCCGCACGAGAAGGGCGACTACGACCAGGAATGGGTGATCGTTCTTGATGACTGGCTGGACGGCGTCACCGCGACGCCCGACGAGGTCCTCGCCGAGCTCGAGAAGGGGATGATGGACCACGGCGGCATGGACATGGGGCCGATGCGGATGGGCAACACCCTGATGGGCGCGACCTCGCCGCTACTCGGCGGCGACGCCGGCGACGTCTACTACCCCCTCTACCTGATCAACGGCACGCCTGCGAACGACCCCCAGACCTTCACCGCCAAGCCCGGGGAGCGGATCAGGCTGAGGATCATCAACGCCGGCGGCGACACCGCCTTCCGCTTCGGGATCGGCGAGCACCCGCTGACGATCACCCACACCGACGGATTCCCCGTCGAGGCCTTCGAGGCCGAGAGCGTCGTGCTCGGCATGGGGGAGCGCTACGACGCGATCATCACCGCCGGCGACGGCGCGTTCGCGGTCGTCGCCGAGGCCCTGGGGAAGCAGGACCAGGCCCTCGCCGTCCTGCGCACCGCATCGGGCAGCGCACCCGCGAAGGACACGACGCTGCCGCAGACGAAAAATCCCGCCACAGCGGCCGACCTCAGGGCAGCCGGCGAGGTCGCACTTCCCAAGCGCGGCGTCGACCGCACGCTCACCCTCGAGCTGACCGGAAGCATGGAAAAGTACGACTGGGCGATCAACGGCAAGCGCATGAACATGGACCAACCGATGCGCGACGCCCTCGGCATCGCCGACGGGGAGCGGGTCGCCCTCGAGTTCAAGAACTCGACGACGATGTGGCACCCGATGCACCTGCACGGGCACACCTACCAGCTTCCCGGCGGCGGGCCGCGCAAGGACACCTCGATCGTCCTGCCCGGCACGACGCTGCGCGTCGAGTTCGACGCCGACAACCCCGGGCGGTGGCTCACCCACTGCCACAACGTCTACCACGGGGAAGCCGGGATGATGACGACGATCGCCTACCAGGAGAACTGACGCATCAGGGCCGCGCACCTTACCGGGTGCGCGGCCCTGCGCCTCAATTGCGCGGACATGGCGTCTTCGTGACCCGGGGGAGACGGTCCGATGCCCCCGACGCGGCGCATCGGAACAGACAGTGCAGCACACGCCGCAACGTCGGTGAGTGTCGGACAGTGTCGATGGTGGTTCTGAGCGTGGTCATCGGGACTCCTTCGGCGTGTTTCGGCGGCCTCGTCGCGGGACGGGTCAGCCGCCGTCTCGGTGTACCTGCGGCGGGTGTCGGCGTTCGTGTCCGGCGGACTCATCCGTCCGCCGGACACGAACGGTCGAGGATGCGTCACGACTCCTGAGCGGGCTCCTTCTCGGCGTCGACGTGAGCCTGCCCGGTGGGGCGGATGTGCCGCAGACCGATCGCGGCGATGAGCGCGGCAAGGGCGGCGATGATCGCGGAGGTGATCCCAGCGGCGTTCAGTCCGCTGGTGAACGCCTGCTGGGCCGCGGTCGTCAGTGCCTCTCCGACGTCGCCCGGCAGCTGTCCGGCGGCGGCGATGGCCCCGTCGATCCCGGTCTCGGCCGCGGCCGCCGCCTCCGGTGGCAGCCCATCGGGCAAGGAGTCGCTGATCTGGCTGCGATAGGCGGCGATCCCGATGCTGCCGATGACCGCGACACCGAGTGAGATGCCCAGGTCGTTGACGGTCGTCGCGAGCCCGGAGGCACCGCCGGCCTTCTCCGGCGGGACCGAGCTCACCACCAGGTCCGTGGTCAGCGCCATGGAGGGCGCGACCCCGGGGTAGGTGACGACGAAGCTCGCGATCACCAGCGCGAGACCGGTGACGGCGTCGAGCTGGGTGAACAGGATGTAGCCGACGACCTGGGTGAGCAGGCCCACGGCGATCACGTTGCCCGGCCGGAACCTCCGGGCGAGCATCGGCGAGAGGGTCGAGACGACGATGAGAACTGCCGCGGCAGGCAAAATCGACAGTCCGGCCTGCATAGGCGAGAGCCCTTGCACCTGCTGCAGGTACTGGGTGAACAGCGAATACACCCCACCCAGCGCCGCGGCCGAAAGAAGGAACACCGCGAGTGCTCCGCTGACGGTGCGGTTGGCAAACAGCCGGACGTCGAGCAGGGGCTGGGTCGCGCGCAGCTGCCGGATCACGAACCACAGCCCGACCAGTACTCCGGCGATCAGCAGGCCGATCGACGGGCCGGCCGGCTCCTGGGTGGCGAAGCGCTTGACGCCGTAGATGATGGCCAGCAGCGAAGCGACCAGGAGCAATGCGCTGAGCAGATCGATCTTCGCGGTCGGATCCTTGTGCTCAGGCAGCAGCAGCGGCGCGCCGATGGCCACCAGCGCCATCACGGGCACCGCGACCAGGAACGTCGCCTGCCAGCCGAAGACCTCGAGCAGCAGGCCGGACAGCAGTGGTCCGAGGGCGACACCGGCGAAGATCCCGCCGGCCAAGACGCCGATCGCGACGCCTCGCGCCTTCGGGTCGGCGAAGAGCACGAAGATCAGCCCCAGCGTGGACGGGAGCATCATGGCTCCTCCCACGCCGAGGATGGCGCGCCAGGCGATCATCAGCTCGGGACTGGTCGTCAACGCCGCAGCGATGGACACGATTCCGAACAGGACCGCGCCGATCACCATAAGCAGACGCTTGCCGATCCGGTCGCCGAGGACGCCCATCGCGACGAGGAATCCGGCCATGACGAACCCGTAGATGTCGAGAATCCACAGCAGCTGTGCGCTAGTCGGGTTCAGATCAGCAGCCATGTTCGGGGCCGCCAGGAACAAGATCGTCAGCATCATGAACAGCAGGGTCGACGGGATCACGAGGACCGCGAGCCCCCACCACTGCTTCGCCCCGGTCCGGGGTGCAGGTGCATTCGTCTCAGACATGGCGCACCTCCTTGTTCTGCGTCGTCGTTCTCATGGCTCCATTGGTCCATTCGTTCTCGACAGGGTTGTCACGGGCCGGGAGGCCCTCAGCCGAAGTCAAGCATCGGTGTACGACTTCTAACCGCTATACTAGCTCGTATATTCCCGTACGAGTTAGAGGTGGGTATGCCGAACGGAAAGGGCGCGGCCGGCGCTGGTGAACAGAAGCCGGTGCGGCGAGGAAAGACGGCCAACCAGAGGGCAGACGCCCAGCGCAATCGGGCGAAGATCCTCGCGGCGACGCCGGATGCGCTCAGGAAGGACCCTGATGCCTCCGTCGCCGGCATCGCCGCCGAGGCGGGGGTCGGTCGGATGACCCTCTATGGGCATTTCAAGACGCGTGCCGAGCTCATCGACGCGACCCTCGCCGACAGCCTGGAACGAGCCGAGGCCGTCCTGGCCGACGTGCCTCTCGACGGTGATCCGGGCCAGGCGTTCGAGGCCCTGATCGCCCCGAGCTGGATGCTCCTGGAGCACATTCGCGCCGTGCTCGTGGTGGCTCAGCGCGAGCTGCAGCCGGCCCGCATCCGCGAGATGCACGAGAAGGCCGAAGCCCGGATGCGGGGCCTTCTCGAGCGCGGCCAGCGCGAGGGCGTCTTCCGTGCGGATCTGCCTGTCGACTGGCTCCTCGCGGTCACTCACCTGACCATGAACGCCGCAGCCGAGGAAGTCACCGCCGGCCGGCTCGACAGAGATGACGCTGCCCGCGTCATCGTCGTCACCCTGCACTCTGCCTTCGCCGCCAACGATCACAACTGACCCGCCGAATCGCCGGCCAGGGCAATTCGTCGTCCTCGCGAGCCGAACGTGGGGCGGCCGGTGGCGTCTCGTGGGGCACTCATCGATGCGCACTTACGTTCGAGTATGCAATAATCTGCGTATGGACGCAGATAAGCAGATATGCGGGCTCGACCCCGACAGTCAGTACGTGGAACTTGCCGTCGAGGTGTTCGGGCTCCTCGCCGACGCGACCCGAGTCCGGATCGTCCTCGCGCTGCGTCGCAGCGACGAGCTGTCGGTGAACCACCTCGCCGAGAGCGTGGGCAAGTCGCCGGCCGCGGTGTCGCAGCACCTGGCGAAGCTGCGGATGGCCCGGATCGTGTCGACCCGGCAGGAGGGGCAGCGGGTGTTCTATCGGCTGGAGAACGAGCACGCCTCCCAGCTGGTGTCCGACGCGATCTTCCAGGCCGAGCACTCTGTCGCCAATGGGCAGGTCCCGGCACACCACCACGAGGAACGAGCAGAAGCATGACGGAGCACAGCCACGCCCATCCGCACGCTGACCACGAGCAGGAGAGCGGAGCGTCCGCGCACGATCACGCGGATCGTGATCACGGCCAGGACCACGGGCATACGCACGGTCATGGCCATTCCCATGACCACGGCGAGCACGGTCACTCCCACCCGACGGGGTTCAAGGGCTTCCTGTACGGGATCTTCGTCCCGCACTCCCACGACGCCGCCGACTCGATCGACGACGCGATGGAAGCCCACTCCGAGGGAATCCGCGCGCTGAAGATCAGCCTGGTGCTCATGCTGGCAACGACCGTGCTGCAGGCCGCCGTCGTCGCGTTCTCCGGATCGGTAGCGCTGCTGGCCGACACGATCCACAACCTCTCCGACGCCCTGACCGCGGTGCCGCTGTGGATCGCGTTCGTGCTGTCCCGTCGGGTCGCCACGCGGAAGTACACCTACGGCTTCAACCGGGCCGAGGACCTCGCCGGGCTGTTCATCGTCCTGATGATCGCCCTGTCGGCAGTCATCGCCGCTTGGGAGGCGATCGACCGCATGCTCAACCCCAGGCCCATGGAGAACATCGGCTGGGTGATCGCCGCCGGCATCATCGGCTTCCTCGGCAACGAGGCGGTCGCGGTCTACCGCATCCGCGTGGGCAGGAAGATCGGCTCGGCCGCCCTGGTCGCAGACGGCATCCACGCCCGCACCGACGGATTCACCTCTCTGGCCGTCGTGGCCGGCGGGATCGGCGTGCTGCTCGGCTTCCCGCTCGCCGACCCGATCGTAGGCCTGCTGATCTCGGCCATGATCGCGGTGCTGCTGGTCGGTACCGTGCGCTCGGTCGGCCGACGGCTGATGGATGGCGTCGAGCCGGAGCTCGTCGACCGCGCCGAGCACGCCCTGGAGCATCTGGCCGAGGTCGAGTCGGTGGAACGGGTGCGGATGCGCTGGGTCGGGCACAGGCTCCATGGCGACGCGCTCGTCCGCACCTCCGCGACGAGCCTCTCCGACGCCGACCGGCTGGCCGCGGAGGCGGAGAGTTCGGTGAAGCAGCACATGCCGAATGTGGATGAGATGTCTGTCCGAGTGGCCTCGGTCTGGCGGTGACTGGCTCCGTCATGCGGCTGGTCGTTTAGGAGCGGCTCGTATGCATCTCCTTCTCGAGACGAGACCGATGCCCCGCGATCATGCGAGGGCCGGTCTCAGAAAACTGTCCAGTTAGGGCGAGCGTCCAAGGCGGGCTACAGGAGGCGACGACCGGCAGGTGTTGAAGATCTGGAGGAGCGCCGACGCCCGAAGAGGAGTGGCTCGACGTCGCCGCCGCGGCCGAATGCCTCCATTAAAGCGCCCGGACCACCCCGGCGACTCACCTCAGTATCATGGTCTTCAACGCGTCCTGCCCTACTGGATTGGGAGTGCGAGTCGAGTGCCGATTCATTCGCGAGTCGACTGGCGACTCGACTCGCTTGTGAGTGAACGTCACAAACTTGTCGAGTCGGGTACTTCGAGCGCTCGCTGGCCGTCTACGGCCGGGCGGGCGAGCCGTGCCGGCGCTGCGGTGCGCCGATCCGACGGCTGACCGTGGCCGGGCGCACCACGCACGTCTGCCCGCGCTGCCAGCCGGCGCAGCGGCTGCGCGGAGGGCCTCGGTGGCGCGCTGTTCAGTTCCCATCGAGGTGAGCGAGGAGCACGCGGACGCGGACGTCGATGGCGTCGCGGATGGCGGCAGCGCCTTCGGGAGCCGGTTGCAGGCGTCAGCCTCGCCAGAGCTCGATCGACTCCCAATCGCGTGGCACGCCCATCGACTCGACCGTCAGGGCGTGCGAGCTCGGGAACCTCCGCAGCAGCGCTGTCAGTTGTTGCGCCCAGTCGGAGCTGGGGTCGATGATCGGCAGGAGATACGCAATGACGGCGAGGGCGCTGTAGGTGCCGAAGACGCCCTTCGCCGTCGCCTCATCACGCAGGTGGTCGAGGATAGGGACTTGCCCGACCTGGGGGCGGGCCGGTGCGTACTGGAGCTTCCTGTTGAACAGGCGGGAGTGGTGCGCCGCGACGTTGCGGACGTAGTTCAGGCTGGCCAACCAGCTGCTCATGATGCGCTTAGTCGGTAATCCGAACGCCAGGGCGATCTCCTCGGCGTCCTGCTGGTTCATCCCCCGATAGAGGACTGAGAGGTGGCCCAGCTCGAGGATCTCGGTGAGCGCCCAGACCGGCATCCGATCGTCGTACTTCTCCCGGAAGTGCTTGACGAACTGCTCGTCCGAGCGGATCTTCCTCTCGTTGACACGCCGAAGCCATTGCGCGTGCTTGCTCGGCGCGGGATCCCCCGCGTCGGTGCTCTCGCCGGTGAAGGACTCAGTGAAACAGGCGGGGTCCTCGTAGGCGAAGGGGGACCTTCGGCCAAGCACGTATCCGATCCGCATTCGGGCGGCGACTTCGATGCGCTCGGCGCCGTCCATGACGAGCAAGCGCAGGCGTCGGTCGAAGTCGATGAGGTCCTCGGCGTGCTGCAGCGTTGTGCCGGTCCTGTAGTCGCTGAGCACGCGGACCTGCACGCGACCTTCGTCGTCGATGTCATCCTCGGACTCACGGAACGGGTAGAGGTAGCCGGTGAGGCGGTAGTAGCCGACCGCCTGGAGGACCGACGCAGCCCGGGCGTGGTCTTCGATCTCGACTCCATGCCTCATCAGTCGATCGATCTGTTCGTCGACGGACAGCCACGACTTCGCGTACTCGGCCATGCTCCTCCCCGGGAAAGAAAATCAGCCCGCGCCTTGCGGCAGCGGGCTGATCATGATGGTGCAAGCTTAGCACGGAGCAGAGGCGAGGCTCCGTAGTCTGTGGATGGCCGCCGGTTCTGCGGAGTTTCGATGCGCCGGGACCTGCGCACGAGTCGAGTGCCGTTCGGAGTCGGGCTACTTCGAGCGCTCGCTGGCCGTCTACGGCCGGGCGGGGGAGCCGTGCCGGCGGTGCGGCACGCCGATCCGGCGGCTGACCGGGGCAGGTCGCGCCTCGCACGTCTGCCCGCGCTGCCAGCCGGTGCAGCGGCTGCGGTGAGCGCGGCCGACGTCGCCGCGGGCAGGGCTCGCAGCCTCGCTCCTACGCTACGCGCACGCGCCTGCGCCGCGCCGGCAGGGACATGAGTGCCACGGCACCCACGGTCAGCGCCATGCCCGCGTACTGGAGCGCGCCCAGCTGCTCGTGCAGCACGAGGCGGCCCATGACGATGCCGGACAGCGGCTGGAGGAGCAGCACGGGGGCCGCGAGGTCCGCGGGCAGGCGCACCGTGCCCATGCCGATGAAGACGAACGACAGGAACTGGCCGCCGAACGCCACCGCCGCGAGCCAGCCCCATGAGGCGCCCGGCATGTGCACCGCGATCGTGCCGGTGACGAGCCCGAACAGGCCGATGGCCGCGGCGGCGGAGCCCGTGCCGAGCGCCACCGGGGCGAAGATGCGCCGCCGATCGAGCTTTGTGGCCCGGCGGTTGCAGTAGAGGTATCCCGCATACAGGCCGCCGGCGGCCACGCCGAAGACCGTGCCGCGCACGGGACTGTCCGCCTGCAGTGCGCGCGTGCCGATCCCGCCCGTGAGCGCGAGCCCGGCGAGCATGACGGGAAGCGCCAGGAAGAACCGCGGGCGCAGCCGCTCGCCCTCGATGAGGCGGGCCAGCAGCGGGTAGACGATGACCTGCGAGCCGATGAGCACGGTGGCGACCGCTGCGCCCGTGTCCAGGATCGACTGCGTCCACATGAGGTAGTCGCACGCGAGGAAGACCCCGGAGCCCAGGGCCCACCGACCCGCCCCGGGCCACAGGCGGCCCAGGCGGCGGTACTCGAGGGCGCCGCAGATCGCCAGGGGGATGAGCGCGAGCGCGCAGCGGTAGAACGCGGCGGTGACGGCACCCTGCCCGGAGAGGCGGATGAACGTTGACGAGGCGCCCACGAGCGCGCAGCCCAGCACCGTGATCGCCAGGGGCGCGAACAGGCGCTCGCCGGTGGAAGTCTGCATGCCTCCCATTCTGACCGTCGGGACAGATAAGGTCTATTGAATAGAAGTGAACGAAATTCTTCAGTTGGCCTATGCAAAGGGGTGCCCATGAGCGGCCGAACGCCCGCCCGGCGCGAGCTGCACAACTGGGATCGGCTGCGCGTCTTCGCCGAGGTCAGCCGCACAGGCTCCGTGGCCGGTGCCGCCGAGGCCCTGGGCGTCACGGCGCCCGCGGTCTCCCAGCAGCTGCGCCGCCTGGAATCCGAGCTCGGCACGCGCCTCGTCGAGCCCATGGGCCGCGGGATCGTGCTCACCTCCGCCGGCCATCGCGTGGCGCGCGAGGCCCGCGGCATGGCCCGGGCGCTCGGCGAGCTCGTGCGCGCCCTGCCCGCCCTGGCGGGGGAGGCGGCCGGTCCTGTGCGCATCGGCGCCCCCATGAGCGTGCTGGCGCCCCTCCTCGCCCCGGCGCTGGCGCGCCTCCAGACCACCCACCCGGACCTCGAGCCGCGGCTCGAGGACGGCGAGGCCGCGGCGTTCCTCGCACGCCTGGCCGACTACGGCCTGGACGCCGCGATCGTCGAGCGCTGGCCGAGCGATGCGGCGCGGGCCGGCCGCGGGCTCGCGGAGCGCACGCTGCTGCGCGAACCGGTCCACCTCGTGGTCCCGCAGCGCCTGGCGGCCCCGGAGCCGCGCTCGCTGCGCGCGGTGCTCGCGGCCCTCGGCGAGACCCCGTGGACGGTATGCCCGCCGGGCAGCGGGGCGCTCGAGACCCTCCGCCAGCTCACCCGCGCCCACGGCCGCCCCGCGCGCAACGCCCACCTCATCGGCTCCTACCCCGCCCAGCTGGAGCTCGTCGCGGCGGGACTCGCGTGCGCACTCGTGCCCGCCTCGGCCGCGGCGGACGCGCCGGGCACGCACCGCGTGCCGGTCGCCACGGGCATCGAGCGGACCATCGGCCTCCTCACCCGTGCGGGGGACGACCGCCATGCCGTGACGGCGCTCGTCGATGCCCTGGCGGCCGGTGGTGCGGAACCGGCCGCGCCTACGCCACCGCCCCCGTAAACTGGGCCCACCATGTTCCTCAAGACCCTCACGATGCGCGGCTTCAAGTCGTTTGCCTCCGCGACGACGCTCGCGCTCGAGCCGGGGATCACGTGCGTCGTGGGTCCCAACGGGTCCGGGAAGTCCAACGTCGTGGACGCGCTCGCCTGGGTCATGGGGGAGCAGGGCGCGAAGAACCTGCGCGGCGGCAAGATGGACGATGTCATCTTCGCCGGCACCGCCAAGCGCCAGGCCCTGGGCCGCGCCGAGGTCTCGCTCACCATCGACAACACCGACGGCGCGATCCCCATCGACTACACCGAGGTGACGATCTCCCGCACGCTGTTCCGCACCGGCGGCAGCGAATACGCGGTCAACGGCTTGCCCGCCCGGCTGCTCGACATCCAGGAGCTGCTCAACGACTCCGGGCTGGGCAAGGAGATGCACGTCATCGTCGGCCAGGGCCGCCTCGACCAGATCCTCCACGCGGACCCGCAGGAGCGCCGCGGGTTCATCGAGGAGGCCGCCGGCGTCCTCAAGCACCGCCGCCGCAAGGACAAGGCGCTGCGCAAGCTCACCGGGCTGCAGGCCAACCTCGACCGCCTCCTGGACCTGCGCCAGGAGCTCGCCCGCCAGCTGGGTCCGCTGGGCCGCCAGGCCAAGGCCGCCAAGCGCGCCGCCGGCGTGCAGGCCACGCTGCGCGACACCGCCGCCCGCCTGCTCGCCGACGACATCGTCCAGGCCCAGGCGCGCCTCGAATCCGACCCGCGGACGGCCGACCGAGGCGAGCGGCGCGCACAGCTCGAAGCACGGGTCGCGGCCGCGGACGACGCGATCGCCGCCGCCGAGGCCCAGCTCAAGGGCCACGAGGCCGAGGTCGAGGAGCTCGGCACCGCGCTGCGCGCCGCCGGTGCCCAGGCCGCCCGCGCCCGCGCGCTCGCCCAGCGCGCCGGCGACCGGGTGGAGTTCCTGCGCGCCCAGCCGCTCGAGTCGACGGGCAAGGACAGTCCCGAGGCGCTGGCCCAGCGCGCCGAGCGCTTCGCCGCCGAAGCCCAGGACGCGCAGGCCGAGCGCGCCGAGCGCGAGGAGGCGCTGGCCGCCCTCACCGCGGACAGGGAGGCCGCCCAGCAGGAGCTGCGCGCCGCAGAGGACGCGCTCACCCGCCGCCGCGCCCAGATCGCCGCCCAGGTGAGAGAGCGCGCGGAGCTCGAGAGCTCGCGCACCGTCGCCCAGCGCGCCCTCGACGACGCCGGCACCACCGCGGCCGCCCTCGACGAGCGGGCGACCGCACTCGAGGGCGATCTCGCGCGGGTGCGCGAGCGCCTTTCCGCGGCCCAGGCCGCCGCGGCCGCGCAGGAGGAGGGCGAGACCGCACTCGACGCAGCCCACGAATCCGCGCTCGCCGCAGCGGATGCCGCCGCCGCCGCCCTCGCGGACTGCGATGACGCCCGCGCCCGCCACCGTGCGGAGGCCGACCGGCTCACCGCGCGCGCCGAGGCCCTCGAGCTGGCCGCCCGCCTGGCCGCGGCCACCGAGGACCTGCTGGCCGCAGGCGTCCCCGGTGTGCGCGCGCCCCTGGGCGAGCTCGTCGCGATCGCCCCGGGCTACGAGGTGGCGCTGGCCGCCGTGCTCGGCGAGCTCGCCGCTGCGGTCGTCGTCGACGGCATGGGCGCCGCGGCCCAGCTGCTCGGCGCCGTGGGTGCCGACGCCGACATCGACCTCCTCGTCCCCGCCCCCGCCGCCGGCCCGGAGTCCGCGCCCGCCTCCGAACCGGCCGCACCCACCCCGCCCGCGCCGCCCACCGCCGCCGATGCGCTGACCGGCTCCGAACCCATCCCGGCCCGCGCGCTCCTCGCCGCGGACGACCCTGCCCTCGGCCGCCTCCTCGACGCCCAGCTGGCAGACGTCTTCGTCTGCGCGGACCTCGACACCGCGCTGAGCGCCGCCCTCGCGCGCCCGGGCGCGACGTTCGCCGCGCTGGGCGGCGAGGTCGTGCGACCCCACCGCCTCACCCGCGCCGGCGCCGGCGAGGGCGCCCGCCTGGCCGCC
>NZ_WWEQ01000040.1 GCF_009857845.1 Brevibacterium rongguiense
GCCTGGGCGGCGGCCTCGTGGCGCTGACCCGGCGCCGGAAGCGCGCAGCGCGCGACTGACCGGCAGCCGCGGCCGGCGGCCGAGGTCGGCACCGCGGCAACCGGCACCGGGGCACCGTACGCAGACGGCGGGCCGGCGAGGAGCACGACGCGAGCAATCGCGTCGGCGCTCCCCGCCGGCCCGCCGTGGCCGTGCTGCGGGGTGGGGCTCAGATGCCCAGTTCGCGGGCGATGAGCATGAGCTGGACCTCGGTGGTGCCCTCGCCCACCTCGAGGATCTTCGAATCGCGGTAGTGGCGGGCGACAAGGTACTCGTTCATGAAGCCGTAGCCGCCGAAGATCTGCGTGGCATCGCGGGCGTTGTCCATCGCCGCGTCGCCGGCGACCATCTTCGCGATCGCGGCCTCCTTCTTGAACGGCAGGCCTGCGATCATGCGCGAGGCCGCCAGGTAGTAGGCGGCGCGGGCGGCCACGACGCGGGCCTCCATGCGGGCGATCTTGAACGAGATGCCCTGGTAGTCCTTGATGGGGTGGCCGAACGTGCGGCGCTCCTTGGAGTAGCGCACGGACTCGTCCACGCAGCCCTGCGCGGCGCCCACGCTCAGCGCGGCGACCGCGATCCGGCCCTCGTCGAGGATGCGCAGGAAGTTCGCGTAGCCGCGGCCGCGCTCGCCCAGCAGGTTGGCCTCCGGGACCTGCACACCGTCGAAGGTGAGCGGGTGCGTGTCCGAGGAGTTCCAGCCCACCTTGTCGTAGGCCGGCTCGGCCGTGAAGCCGGGCGTGCCCGTGGGGATCATGATCGTGGAGATCTCCGGCTTCTCCGTGCCGTCCTTGCCGGTGCGCGTGCCGGTGACCGCGGTGGCGGTGACGAGCTTCGTGATGTCCGTGCCGGAGTTCGTGATGAAGCACTTCGAGCCGTTGATCGTCCACTGGCCGTCTGCGAGCGTGGCGCGGGTCTTGGTGCCGCCGGCATCCGAGCCGGCCTCCGGCTCCGTCAGCCCGAACGCCGCGAGGCCCTTGCCGTCGATCACCTGGGGCAGCCACTCGCGCTTCTGCTCCTCGGTGCCGAAGCGGTAGATGGGCATGGCGCCCAGCGAGACACCGGCCTCGAGGGTGATGGCCAGCGACTGGTTGACGCGGGCGATCTCCTCGATCGCCAGGCACAGCGCGAAGTAGTCCCCGCCCATGCCGCCGTACTCCTCGTCGAACGGCAAGCCGAACAGGCCCATCTCGCCCATCTTCGCGACCTGGGCGTAGAGGAACTCGTGCTTGGCGTCGGCCTCGGCGCTGACCGGGGCGACCTCGTCGTCGGCGAACTTCGCGACGGACTTGCGCAGGTCCTCGTACTCGTCGGGCAGCATTCCGGGGGTGAACATGGGGGCCTCCTAAGGCGCGGGTGCGGATGGGGTTGGGAGTGTGTGAGGGCAGTGGTGCGGTGCGGCCCAGCGAGCAGCGCGGGGCTCAGCGGGCGGCGGATCCGCCTGCGTCGGCCTCGCCGGTGCCCGCCTCGGCATCACCGGCGCCGGACTGGCCGCCCTCGCCCGCGGCGACGACGGTGGCGAGCACCTCGTCGAGGGCCACCTGGGCACCGGCGGCGGCGACCAGGTGGACGACCCCGTCCACCGGGGCGCGCAGCACGTGCTCCATCTTCATCGCCTCGACGACGAGGACAGGATCGCCGGCCGCCACCTCGTCGCCGTCCGCGGCGCGCAGCTCGATGACGGAGCCCGGCATGGGCGCGGTGATCTCCGCCCCGGCCGCCGAGGGATCGAGCGTGGAGTCGGCCTGCGGGCGGGCGAACGAGTAGACCCCGCGGTCGCTGGCCACCCACAGGGTGCGCGTCGCGGAGTCCGCCCACATCCGGGCGCGCTCGTCCACGCCGTCGTGGCGCAGCGTCCAGTCCAGCCCGTTGCCGCCCAGGCGCGGGAACGCGTACGCCACGTCGCGGCGCTCGCCGCCCCAGGTCAGGGGCACCGTGCGCACGCGCTCGGGGCGCGCGGAGCGCCAGCCGTCCCACGCACCCCAGGCGGAGGTGTCGTCGCCGGCGAACTCGACGAGCAGCGGCCCGTCCTCACTCGCCTCGGCGGCGGCGCGGCCCAGGGTGGCGACGACGGCGGCGGCGGCGAACTGCACGTCCGCCTCCCCCGGCTCGTGCGCAAGGTCCGCGGGGTCCATGCGGTCGATGAGGCCCGTATCGAGCGCGCCCTCGCGCACATCGTCCCTGCCGATGAGGGTGCGCAGGAAGTCGATGTTCGTCATGATGCCGGGCACGGCCGAGCGGCCCAGCGCCCACTCCAGGCGGGCGAGCGCCGTGGCGCGATCCGGGCCGTGCGCGATGAGCTTGGCGATCATGGGGTCGTAGTCGCTGGCCACGCGCTGGCCGGCCTCCAGGCCGGCATCCACGCGGATGCCCTCGCCGGCCGGGAACTCGACGTCGAGCGCGGTGCCGCCGGTGGGCAGGAACCCGCGGGCGGGGTCCTCGGCGTAGATGCGCGCCTCGACGGCATGGCCGGTCAGGGCGATCTCGTCCTGGGCCAGGCCCAGCTCCTCGCCGGCGCCGATCCGCAGCATCCACTCGACGAGGTCCACCCCGGTGACCTCCTCGGTGACGGGGTGCTCCACCTGCAGGCGGGTGTTCATCTCCATGAAGAAGAACTCGTCGGGCTGGTCCGCGGAGACGATGAACTCCACGGTGCCGGCGCCGCGGTAGCCCACCGACTTCGCCGTCTGGACCGCCGCCTCGCCGATCCGCGCGCGGGTGGCCTCGTCGAGCAGCGCCGACGGCGCCTCCTCGATGACCTTCTGGTGGCGGCGCTGCAGCGAGCACTCGCGCTCGCCCAGGTGGACGACGTTGCCGTGCTCGTCGGCGAGCACCTGCACCTCGATGTGGCGCGGGGTGGCGACGAGGCGCTCGAGGAAGAGCGTGTCGTCGCCGAACGAGCTGGCCGCCTCGCGGCGGGCCGCGGCCAGCGCCTCGGGCAGCTGGGCGGCCTCGAAGACCGCGTGCATGCCCTTGCCGCCACCGCCGGCGGAGGGCTTGATGAGGATGGGGAAGCCGATGTCGGCCGAGGCGGCGATGAGCCGCTCGTCGGTGAGGCCGGGCTCGGCGATGCCGGGCACCAGCGGGACGCCGCGCTGGGCGACGGCCTGCTTGGCGGTGATCTTGTCGCCCATCGTGCGGATGGCGTCCGCCGTGGGCCCCAGGAAGACGATGCCCGCGGCCTCGCATGCGGCGGCGAAGGCCGCGTTCTCCGACAGGAAGCCGTAGCCCGGGTGGATGGCCTGGGCGCCGGTCTCGCGGGCCGCGGCGATGACCCGGTCGATGGACAGGTAGGACTCCGAGGCGGCGGCCGGGCCCAGGCGCACGGCCTGGTCGGCGGCGCGCACGTGGGCGGCATCGGCGTCCGCATCCGAGTACACGGCAACGGTGGCGATGCCCAGGCGGGTGCAGGTGCGCATGACGCGCAGGGCGATTTCGCCGCGATTGGCGATGAGGACCTTGTCGAACATGGCGATCACATCCTGAAGACGCCGTTGCCCGGCGCGTCGAGCGGGCGGGACAGGGGCGCGTGGCGCGCGGCCTCGAGGGCCAGGGCGAGCACGCGGCGGGTGTCGGCGGGCTCGATGATCCCGTCGTCCCACAGCCGCGCGGTCGAGTAGTACGGGTTGCCCTGGTCCTCGTACTGCTGGAGGACGGGGGCCTTGAACTGGGTCTCCTCCTCGGGCGACCACTCGCCCCCGCGGGACTCGAGCTGGTCGCGCTTGACGGTGGCGAGCACGCTGGCGGCCTGCTCGCCGCCCATGACGGAGATCCGGGTGTTGGGCCACATCCACAGGAAGCGGGGCGAGTAGGCGCGGCCGCACATCGAGTAGTTGCCCGCGCCGTACGAGCCGCCGATCACCACGGTGAACTTGGGCACGCGGGCCGTCGCGACCGCGTTGACCATCTTGGCGCCGTGCTTGGCGATGCCGCCGGCCTCGTAGTCGCGGCCCACCATGAACCCGGTGATGTTCTGCAGGAAGACGAGCGGGGTATCGCGCTGGTCGCACAGCTCGATGAAGTGCGCGCCCTTCATGGCGGACTCGCCGAAGAGCACGCCGTTGTTGGCGATGATGCCCACGGGGTGGCCGTCGATGTGGGCGAATCCCGTGACGAGGCTCGTGCCGTATTCGGCCTTGAACTCGTGGAAGAGCGAGCCGTCGACGATGCGGGCGATGACCTCGCGCACGTCGTAGGGCGTGCGCAGGTCCGCGGGCACGATCGAGGTGAGCTCGGCCGGATCGCGGGCGGGCTCCGCCGGCTCGCTGCGCTCCCAGCTGGGCGCAGCCGGCGGGGCGAGGGTCGTGACGATGTCGCGCATGATCTCCAGCGCGTGCTCGTCGTTGGCGGCCAGGTGGTCCGTGACGCCGGAGACCCGCGAGTGCAGCGCGCCCCCGCCCAGCTCCTCGGCGGTGACCTCCTCGCCGGTGGCGGCTTTGACCAGCGGTGGGCCGCCCAGGAAGATCGTGCCCTCGTTGTTGACGATGATCGACTCGTCCGCCATTGCGGGCACGTAGGCGCCGCCCGCCGTGCACGAGCCCATGACGGCGGCGAGCTGCGGGATCCCCGCAGACGACAGCGTCGCCTGGTTGTAGAAGATGCGCCCGAAGTGCTCGCGGTCGGGGAACACGTCGTCCTGGTTGGGCAGGTTCGCCCCGCCCGAGTCGACGAGGTAGATGCAGGGCAGCCGGTTGTCCTTGGCCACCTCCTGCGCGCGCAGGTGCTTCTTCACCGTCATGGGGTAGTACGTGCCGCCCTTGACCGTGGCGTCGTTGACGACGATGACGCACAGCCGCCCGGCCACGACCCCCAGGCCGGTGATGATGCCGGCACCGGGCGAGGCGTCGTCGTACATGCCGTTGGCGGCCAGCGCGGAGAGCTCGAGGAAGGGCGTGCCGGGATCGAGCAGGTGCTCGAGGCGCTCGCGCGGGAGCATCTTGCCGCGGTCCGTGTGCCGCCTGCGGGCGGACTCCGAGCCGCCCAGCGCGGTCTGCGCGGTGCGGCGGCGCAGCTCTTCGGCCAGCGCTTCGTGCGCGGCGCGGCGCTCCTGCGCGACGGCAGGATCCGGCGGCGTCCCGAGGGTCTTCATCGACTTCTCTCCCACGTGTTCCCGGGCAACCCACCCGGCTGACCAGCGCGCATGCTGCGCTGCCGGGGGTGGATCGCGGTGCGCGGGCCGTGCCGCACGGGCGGCCGGGTGCGCGAATTTCGGTTAACGGCGATTAACTTAGTTGCTACTGTAGACGACATGCAGCAGTCGGACAACAGCGCCGCCCCCGCGCCCGAGGTGCGGGCCGAGCGGGCGCCGGCCCGCGCCTCGGGTGCGGGGGCGGGCGAGTATGCGCGGGCGAGTGAGGACGCGCGAGCGGATGAGGACGCGGGAGCCGGGGCGAGGCCGGGGTCGATCGCCTGGGCGGGCGCGGAGGCGCAGGGCGATGGCCGGGCGTCGGTGGGCGATCACATGTTGACAGATGGCCAGGCGGCGGCAGGCACGGAGACGCGTGTGCAGTCGGGTACTCAGGCGCCGGGCCGGGGTGCAGACAGAAGCGAAGCGCGCGGCCCTGGCAGCGCAGGCGTGCCGGAAGCGGCAGGAAACGCCGGAGACGCCGACCCCCGTGAGTCCTCGCTGACCCCGCGGCAGGCGGCGAAGGCGCAGCGGCGCGCGGCGATCGTGGCCGCCGCGAAGGAGCTGTTCGCCGCTCAGGGCTTCGCGGCCGTGTCGATCGAGCAGATCGGCAAGGGCGCGGGCGTCTCCGGGCCGGCGGTCTACCGCCACTTCGCGTCGAAGGAGGCGCTGCTCGTCGAGCTGCTCGTGGGAATCTCGCAGCGCCTCGACGCGCGCGGGGCGCAGTTGGTGGACGGGGCGCAGCTGGTGGACGGGGCGCACGTGGCAAACGACGAGCACCCGGGGCACGGAGAGCAATCAGCCGACGGTGCGCGGCCTGCGGGCAGGGAGCTGGCGGGGGGCGACGCGCAGCCGGCGGCAGGGCCAGCGAGCACCGATAACACGTCGGCCGACTCCGGGCCCGAGCAGACACTGCGCGCGCTCATCGACTTCCACCTGGCGTTCGCGATGGGAGAGCCGGAGCTCATCCGCATCCAGGACCGCGACTTCTCCGCACTCCCAGAGGACGACCGCCGCCGCGTGCGCCGGCTCCAGCGCTCCTACGTGGCGCGCTGGGTGAGCGTGGTGCGTGCGGTCCACCCGGCGCTGAGCGAGGCCCAGGCGACGGTGCGCGTGCACGCGGTCTTCGGCATGCTCAACTCCACGCATTACATGACGGGCCGTCAGCCTGCCGAGGCGATCGAGGAGCAACTGCGCGGCGCGGCACTCGCGGCCCTGGGGGTGGAGGAGCCGGCGCGGTGTTAACTGGCAGGGCCGAAGGCTGCGGCGCGGCGCTCAGTCCCGACGCTCAACCCCGGTACCGAAGGGCGAAGCGCGCGGTCGCCGACACCGCCTGCGCCGAGTCTGCGGCCGCCACGCGCAGCAGCGCCTGCGCCTCTTCCCCCGGCAGATCCACGAGCGCCTGCACGATCCGGCGGCGCACCGGCACGTCGGCGCCGCCCCAGCGCGCGGCAAACTCTGCGGTGGCCGCCCGTGCAGTGGCGCCCACCGCCGCGAGCGCCTCGAGCGCCTCCCCCGCCTCGACATCCTGGCGACCCCGGCACACCAGATCAACGAGGTCGCCGACCACTGCGGCGTCACCGCGCCGCGCCAGCGCGAGCACGGCCGTTGCGCGCACGTTCGACACGGGATCGTCGACGAACCCGGCGAGGGCCGCGGCGGCGTCCTCGCCTTCCATGCCGGCGAGCACTCGCACGGCCCTCAGCCGGGCCGCCGGGGTCGGCAGCGTGGCCATCGTCCGCAGGGCCTCGAGCGCCGAAGGGCCGCGGCGGGCCATCTGCCAGGCAATCGCACCGGCCACGTTGGGATCGGCCTCGGCAGCCAGCGCCTCGGCGAGCGCACCGGTGGGCATTTCGTGCGCGGCATCGGCTCCCAGCAGCGCGCGGACACGCTCACTGGAATCAACCGACACCAGGCGATCGACTGCGCGCGCCGCGGCGAGCACATCGTCCCAGACGGTGGGTCCCGCCGCCGCGATCTGCTCGAGGCGGCGCTGCAGACGCTGCTCAGCCTCCGCTCGGCGCCGCGATTCGGCACACAGCACCCCGAGCACCTCGGCGGGGGCGAGCAGCGCCTCGCGCGCCAGCCCCACCTCGTCGAGTGAGAGTCCCAGCGCCCGCAGCGCTTCGATCTCCGCGACCTGCGCGGCCTGCGGGTCGCCGTACTGGCGGTAGCCGGCGGCACTGCGGCCCTCCGGGGTGAGTAACCCTTTGGCCTCGTAGTGCCGCAGCATGCGCACGCTGACCCCGCTGCGGCGGGATAGCTCACCGATGAGCATGGCCGCCTTCGTCCTCGGCGCTCGCTGCCGTGTGCGGGCGAGCGTGATCCGCGCTACCCAGTGTCCGCAGCCGCATGGCCGCTGCCAGCGCCTCGCCGAACCCCGCCGCGGGATCCTCCCGGATCCGTTCGACTTCCTCGACGAAGCGCGCACGTGCGGGGGTCGTCGCAGCCGCGCGCAGGGACGCGGCCGCTGCCTCGCCAAGGGCTGCCAGGGCGCGTGCCAGGCTCCTGAGCAGCGGGCCATCCGAGCGCTCGAACTGCCCCAGGAGCACGCGCCCCAGCCTGGGCGCCTCCGCGCCGGGGGCCAACGCCACGGCCGCGCGCCAGGCGGCAGCCGCGACATCGGGGTTTGGATCGCACAGGTGGCCGTCCATCACGGCGAGCCACGCACTCGGGTCCCGGAGCTTCGAGAGCGTGTGCAGGGCCTGCGCCCGCGCCTGCGGCTGGGCCGCATCGAGTTCGCCCACCACGGCCTCCAGAACCCGTTCGCGGGTGTGCCTGGTCAATGCCCAGGTCAGCATGTCGCGCACGTAGAAATCGTCCTCGACAGCACAGCGCCGCACGAGCACGGCGATCTGCTCGTCGCGCGGCACAACCCCGGCCTGCAGGGCGGCCCGCAGTCGCAGCGACGCCGGTGCCTGGCTCAGGGCCCGGGCCAGTCGGTTCTCCTCGGTCATACGACCACCTCCAGAGCCCAGCAAAGACCCTGACACCGTGGCAGGGTCAAGGGCAGGGGCCAGCCCTCTCAGAGCAGCCCCAGCGTCCCCACGGCCGCGCGCTCCTCCTCGAGCTCGGCCACCGAGGCCGCGATGCGCTGGCGCGCGAAGTCGTCGACGTCGAGGCCCTGCACGATCTCCCAGTCGCCCCCGTTTGAGCGCACGGGGAAGCTGCTGATGAGCCCCTCTGGCACGCCGTAGGAGCCGTCCGAGACCACCGCCGCCGAGGTCCACTCCCCACCCGTCCCGTGCACCCAGTCGAAGACGTGGTCGAGTGCCGCATTGGCCGCCGAGGCGGCCGACGAGGCACCCCGCACCCTGATGATCTCCGCGCCGCGCTTGGCGACGCGGGGGATGAACTCGTCGACGTACCAGGCGCGGTCGACGAGGTCGAGCGCAGGCCGTCGCGCACCGTCGACCTGCACCGTGGCGTGCGCGAGGTCCGGGAACTGGGTGGCGGAGTGGTTGCCCCAGATCGTGATCCCGTCGATCGCGGTCACCGGAACGGACAGGTGCTCGGCGACCTGGGCGATGGCCCGGTTCTGGTCGAGCCGGGTGAGCGCCGTGAACCGCTGGGCCGGGATATCGGGCGCGTGGGCCGCCGCGATGAGGGCGTTCGTGTTCGCGGGATTGCCCACGACGAGCACGCGCACGTCATCCGCCGCGCAGTCGTTGATCGCCCGTCCCTGCGGGCCGAAGATCCCGCCGTTGGCCTCGAGGAGGTCACCGCGCTCCATCCCCGCCGAACGGGGCTTGGCACCCACGAGCAGCGCCACGCCGGCGCCATCGAACGCGACATTCGGATCGTCGGTGACGTCGACGTCTGCCAGCAAGCGGAACGCACAGTCCGCGAGCTCGAGCGCGGTGCCGGCGGCCGCCTCGAGCGCGGCTGGCACCTCGAGCAGGCGCAGGCGCACCGGTACATCGGGCCCCAGCAGCTGGCCGGAGGCGATCCGAAAGACCAGCGCATAGCCGATCGCTCCGGCGGCGCCGGTGACGGTCACGGTGGTGGGCGGGGGGAGCTTCGCTGCGTCCATGGGCCCAGCGTAGACACTGTGTGGGCTGGCGCCCATGGCTGTAGCCCCGGCGACGCGCTCACGCGGCGATCCGGTCGGCCAGGTGTGCGGCGATCGCACCGTCGTCCCAGCCGTGTGCCTCGCGCAGCCCCGCGCGCAGCATCGCAAGGTAGCCCGAGGTGGGGGCCGTGTGCTCGATGGCCCCGAGGCCATCCGGGGCGGTGAAGGTGAGCATAGGCAGCCCGTCGCGGTGGCCCACATCGATGAGCGTTTCGTATCGGCCCGGGCCGGCGGCGTGCCGCGCACCCTCCTCCATGCCGACGACGACCTCCTCGATGGGGTCCTGCGGATCCGGCACGCGGTGCATCTCCTGCGCCGCGATGTCCGCGAACTGCCCCGCGGTGACGAGGTAGGCCTTGGCGGGCGTGGGGCCGGGCACGTCGTGGTCGTAGAACGCCATGCCGCCGCCCCACACCCGCGACTCGCCCGCGAAATACAGGCGGCCGGGCAGCTCGACGCCCATCTCCGCGCGGGGCGGGGAGGGGTCGCGCGCACCCTCATAGGTGATGAGCGCACCGGACGGGCGGCCTCCGCGCAGGTAGCACGCCAGCCGGTCGCGGGCCATGTTCGAACCGTAGCTGACGTACCAGACGAGGGGCTCGGCGGCGGGGTCCGCGGTGGGGGATGCGTCGGCGGGCTCACCGGCGAGCGAGGTGCCGGCGGCGCTGCGGTGAACGGCCGCCGCCGAGGTAGCCGGGGCCGGGGCGGCAGCGGTCGCGGCGGCGGCACCGGGCACTGTTCCGGGGGCGGTGGCACCTGGAGCGGTGTCTGTCGCGGCGCCTGATACGGCGCCGGGTACGGGGCCTCGCGGGGAGGGGGTGTGCGATTCGGGCAGATCGGGAAGTGCGCGCAGTTCAGACATCCCCTCCACCATCCCGCGCACCCGAGGGCGCCGCAAGCGCCAAGGCCCGGTCGCACCGTATTCGCACGGTTCTTTGAGCCCGAGGGGTGGAATCACAGGTACACCGAACTTCGGGTACGCCGATTCTCCGAATTTCCTGTATGCTCAATCTGCTCGGCGCCGGTGCCGCAGCATCCACTCAGCCAGTGTCGGCGCTTTCGCTTCTCACTACGCACGCATTCGCACAGCGGGCCCACGCCCGCATGTGCGCGAGCGCGGAAGATCACGGATTTCCGACGACGGCCCCTACCGAACAGGACCGCCATGCTCCCTGCCGCGAAGACCCTGCGCACCGCGCTGACCTCCACGGCCGCCGCGATCGCGCTCGTCGCGGGCTCCGCCGTCGTCGCTACCGCCCCCGCCGAGGCTGCCTCGCGCCACCACCACTGCTCGGGCTCGGTCAGCAACTCCCGCCCGCACCGCGGCCAGAACCTCGTGGTCCGCGTGTCGAAGGTGCCCGCGAAGGTGACGGTCAGCGCGGTGGCGAAGTACAAGACCACCTCCACCGGCAAGCGCGCCAAGGCCAGCAAGAAGGGCAAGGCGCTGCTGCACTTCAACGTGGGCGGCGGCACGTTCGGCCGCCGGGTGCCCGTGCAGGTGGTCGCCAAGAAGGGCAAGTCGACCTGGACCTGCTCGACATCGTTCGTGCCGACCCGCAAGCGCTGAGCCGATCCGACCCCGCCGCTGCCGGTCCCGCCACGAGGCGGGGCCGGCATCGTCGTCTGCGGGGCCAGGCTGCGGGGTGCCGCGGAGGTTGGAGTGCGGTGGGGACGTAGCCGGGAGGCGGGGTTGGCGGCCGGGAGGCCGGCGTGCGGGCAGGAGGCCCGTCGGGCGGGTGGCTGGACGATCGGGGAGCTGGGTGGGTTGCCGGCCAGATGGCTGGGAGGCCGACTGGGCGGTCAGCCAGATGGCTGGGCGAGTGCGCGGCCGGAGAGCCGGGGCACTGGGCGTGTGGGTACTTGAGCGTTCGGAGGTGTCACCGCGTCGTGCTCACGGCCCGCCGTAGGCGTGACCGCACCGCAAACCCGGCTGGGCCGCACGCTTAACCGGACCGCATTCGATTGCCTGGCCGCAGCGGCCATCCAGTCGGTTTTTTGGGGGCGGTCGTCAGTCCACGAGGCGACGGCGGCCCAGCCGCTCGTCGTCGCGGAAGGGCACGAGCAGCACGGTGCCCTGGGCCTCATCGAGGACCTGCGCGCTTGTGCGGCCCAGCTGCACGGACATCCCGGCGAAGCGGCCCAGCCCGCGCTTGCCGATGACGAGCAGGTCCGCCCCGGCCCCCGCCTCGGCGAGGATCTGGGCGGGGTCACCGGGCCGGTAGTCCGCGCGGACGGTGAGCCCGGGGAACTCCGAGCGCAGCCACGTGAGGTCGAACTCGGTCTGCGCGCGGATGGCCTCCGCATCCCCCAGCGCGTCGACGCCGACGATCACCGTGAGCTCCTCCCCCGAGT
This sequence comes from Brevibacterium rongguiense, assembly GCF_009857845.1. Classification (GTDB taxonomy): domain Bacteria; phylum Actinomycetota; class Actinomycetes; order Actinomycetales; family Brevibacteriaceae; genus Brevibacterium; species Brevibacterium rongguiense. Next base: position 11,589 of record NZ_WWEQ01000040.1, read on the forward strand.
CCATGGCATAGGAGGCGGCGTCGAGCGCCGCCACACCCGCATAGTCCGAGGTGTCGAGCCCCACGACCACCCCGCGGCCGCTCGTGGGATGGGAATCCGTGCTGGCGAACTCGTCGCCCTCACCGCGCTGGATGGCCGCCGGGCACAGCGCGTGCCCGGGCAGCCCTCGGCTGGTCGTGCCGATCCGACCGGCGGCGGGATTCTTCGACCCGTGCGGTCCGATGACGAGGAGGGCAGCGTCCTCACCGGCGGCGGCGAGCTGCTCGGCGGGGTCCCCGTGCAGCACCTGCTCACGGATCTCGACGTCATCGCTCAGTGCCTCGAGGCGCTCGCGCAGGGCTGCCAGCTTCTCTCGCTTGACCGCCTCGCCGTCCTGAGCCCCATCGCGGACGACGGCCGTGAGGACGAGGGCGGCACCGGCGTCCACCCGTCCGCGCACCAGCTCCGTGAGCGCCCATGCTGCCGCCTGTGCGGAGGACTCGGAGCCGTCGACGCCGACGACCACATCGCCTGTGAAGTGCATGTCCCTACTCCTCCGTGTCGCGTGTTCGGTGCCGGGACGCCGCACACTGCGGCCGAGCGCGGTCCCACTGTGATCGTATGCACAAAACCCGTGCGGCGGTACCGCGCGGGCGAGGTGATGCGATGGCAACGAGGCTGAGGGACCGGCGGCGGCAGTGAGGGTGGTAAGAGCGGGGAGCACCGGGGGGTGAGGGGAACCAAGATCGCAGGGCGACGGGTCGATGGTAGTCGCGGGACGGCGGGTGATGCGTGCGATCGATCGTCGCGGGGGGTGCTGCGCGCACGCATAGCAGGGGCAGTCGCCGCGCAGCACGGGCAGTTGTCGCGCGGTCGGAGTACGCAGCGGACTGCCGGGAAGAAAGTCTTCTCCTGATTTCAGCCGCGCGAGGGAGTGAAGACCATTCGGCCGAAACCGTGCTGCTGCGGCGTCAAAGTCTTCACTCGATGCTCAACGGCGAAACAGGTGAAGACTCGCCCCCACGGACCCGATCCCGCAGCTGCTCCACGACGTCCCACGGCCACGACATCACGCAAGCGCCACGTCCCACGCCACCGCGCACCGACCCGCAGAGCCCCACGACGGGCGAGGCCCCGTCACCGGGCGGTGACGGGGCCTCGCATGCGAGCCTCCTGCCGGAATCGAACCGGCGACCTTCTTATTACGAGTAAGACGCTCTGCCGACTGAGCTAAGGAGGCAACCGGCACAACTGTAGTCAATCCGAGCGGGGGAATCAAAGCGGCACGGCGCGCCAGTCCGGGCGGTCGGCGCGGGACTGCGCACCCTCCCGAGCGGCCTCGCCACCCGGGTGAACGCTAAGGTGAAGGGGAACCGACCGGGCTTCGCGAGCCACCCGCCCGCGAGCCGCAGTCACCGCGACCACAGCCGCTACAACGGCCACAACCGCCACAGCAACAGCAACAGCAACAGCAACAGCAACCACGGTGCGCACACGGGCCGCCGCGTCGCACGCGGCGCACCGCGGCCGTCGCACAAGGAGGAGAGTCACTCGATGAGCTTCGATCTGGATGCGTTCCTCGCGGAGCTGCGGCAGCTCGTCGAATGCGAGTCCCCCACGAGCGACCAGGCGGCGCTCGAGCGCTCCGCCATCCAGTTCTCCACGATCGGCGAGCGACTGCTGGGCGAGCCACCGGAGATCATCACCGCCGAGGGCTACCCCCATCTCCTGTGGCGCTTCGGCTCAGGACCGCGGCGCGTCGTCCTCATCGGCCACCACGACACCGTCTGGCCCGCGGGCACCCTCGAGCACTTCCCCTACTCGGAGCACGACGGCATCATCCGCGGCCCCGGCACGGACGACATGAAGGGCGGGGCGCTCATCGCCATCCACGCGCTGGCCCGCCTGCGCGAGCGCCGCGGCGACCTGGACGGCGTGAGCCTGCTCATCACCGCCGACGAGGAGTTCGGCTCCATCACCTCGCGGCCCATCATCGAAGAAGAGTCGCGCGGCGCAGCCGCCGCTCTCGTGTTCGAGAGCGGCGGCCCGCAGGGAGCGGTGAAGATCGCGCGCAAGGGCGTGGCCATCTACGAGCTCGAGGTGCGCGGCCGCGCCTCCCACGCCGGCGTCGAGCCGGAGAAGGGGATCAACGCCACCGCCGAGGTCGCCCACCAGGTCCTGGCCGTCGCCCAGCTGGGCGATGCGAAGGCCGGCACCTCCGTGGTGCCGACGGCCATGACCTCGGGCACCACGACGAACACCGTGCCCGCCGAGGCGCGGGTCAGCATCGACTCGCGCGCCAAGTCCGCCGCCGAGCAGCGGCGCGTCGACGCCGCGCTGCGTGCCCTCACTCCCGTCCATCGGGGTGCCAAGCTGGTGCTCCACGGCGGCATCAACCGCCCGCCCATGGAGACGAGCATGTCGCTGGGCCTCTACGCGCGCGCCCAGCGCATCGCCTCGCGCCTGGGCCACCCGCCGCTGCGCTCGATCGGCGTGGGCGGTGGCTCGGACGGCAACTTCACCGCCGGTATCGGCGTGCCCACCCTGGACGGCCTGGGCACCGTGGGCGGGGGCTCGCACGCTGAGAACGAGCACGCGATCGCCCAGTGGATCCGGCCGCGCGTCGAGCTCGTCTGCGACCTGGTGGGCCAGCTCCTCAGCGAACCGCCCCCGGAGTCCGCCGCCGAGGCGCCGCGGTCCGCCGCTGCCGGTGCCAGTCGCGACGCCGCGGGTCCTGGCGCGAGCCCCAGTCCGGGCACCGGTGAGGGCGTCGGCGGGCCCTACGGCGGTGCGGGGGCTTTCGGCGGGGCGGGCACCGCCGTCGACCTCGACGACTGACCGCGCGAGCGGTGGCGAACCGCGCACCGGGGCCCGATGTCGGCGGTCGCTCGGGGGCACCGGCCGGCACGGTGGCGGCCGCTGCTGGCGGCTGCGGGCCGCTGATATGATCGAGCGGCCCGCGCGCCAGCGCTCGGGCCGCGGTCCGGCTCTGAGCCCGGGCCCCCACCGTAGCCGCCACCCTCCTCATGCCAAGGGGCCACGTGTCTTCATCGTCTTCTCCCTCCGAGCGCGCGCACGCGCAGACACCCGGCGGTGCCGACCCGGCCGTCTCCGCGCCGGAGGGCTCCGGTCGCGAAGAGCTGCCGGCCGGGGCCGTGCTCACCATCGTCGTCCTGCTCTGCGCTGCCTTCGTCGTCATTCTCAACGAGACGATCCTCAACGTCGCCCTCCCCCACCTCATCGCGAGCCTGGGTGTGGACGCCACGGTGGTCCAGTGGGTGACGACCGGATTCATGCTCACCATGGCCGTCGTCATCCCCACGACCGGCTTCATCATCGGGCGCCTGGGCACCCGGGGCGCCTTCGCGCTGGCGATGTGCGCGTTCACCCTGGGCACGCTGCTCGCCGCCGTGGCGCCCGGTTTCGGGCTGCTGCTCACGGGGCGGATCGTCCAGGGCTTCGGCTCGGCCATCATGCTCCCGCTGCTCATGACCACCGTGCTCACACTCGTGCCGGTCTCCCGCCGCGGGGCCGTCATGGGCAATGTCACGATCGTCATCGCCGTGGCGCCGGCGCTGGGGCCCACCGTCTCCGGGCTGCTGCTCGCGCACTTCCACTGGTGCTTCCTCTTCATCTTCGTGCTGCCGTTCGCCATCGCCGCGACCATCTTGGGCATCGCGCGGCTGCGCAACAGCGCGGACCGCGGTGACGAACGGCTCGACCCCCTCTCGCTCGCGCTGAGCGCCCCCGGCTTCGCTGGCCTCGTCTACGGCCTGTCCTCACTGGGCGAGGCCGGCGGTGCGGGCGGCCGAGGCTCGAGCATCGCCGCGCTCGTCGCGGGGGCGGCCCTCGTGGGCCTCTTCGCGGTGCGCCAGGTCCGCCTTCAGCGCACCTCGGCGCCGCTGCTGGACCTGCGGACGTTCCGCTACCGGGACTTCCGGGTCTCCGTGGGGCTGCTGTCGGTGTCGATGCTCGCGATGTTCGGCGTGGTCATCGTCCTGCCCATGTACATGCAGTCGGTGCGCGGGCTCGACTCGATCACCACGGGCTTGGTGCTGCTGCCCGGCGGCCTGGCAATGGGCCTGGCGGGACCGCTCGTGGGGCGGATCTTCGACCGGTTCGGGGCCCGGCCGCTCACCGTGACCGGCGCCGTCGTCATGGCCGCAGTCCTCGTGGCGCTCACGTTCCTGGGCGCCCAGACTCCCGTCTGGCTCCTCGTCGTCCTCGTCCTGGGCTTCAACCTGGCGCTCGCCTGCATCTTCACCCCGGTCTTCACCGCATCGCTCAACCCGCTGCCCATGCACCTGTACTCCCACGGCTCGGCGATCCTCTCGACCCTGCAGCAGGTTGCCGCGGCGGCCGGCACCGCGCTCCTCGTGGCCGTCATGCAGTTCGCGGCCAGCGCCGCCAGCGGCACGGCACAACCGCAGGGCGAGCAGCTGCTGCCGGGGGTGCGCGCGGCGTTCCTCGTCGCCGCGGTGCTCAGCGCGGTCGCCATCGTCCTGGCGCTCCTCATGCCGGGCCGCCGCCAGACCACCACGGGACCCGTCCCGGAACGCCCCGGGCATTCCTGAGCCCGCGGCACGGGCTCAACCCCGTCCCATCGCGTACCCCGCCCCACCGCGCTCCCCGCCTGGCGAGCACTGTCGACCGCCGCGCGCCGCCCGCACATGGCGACTCGGGCCCAGGCGCCCGCGGTGCTCAGTCGGCGGAGAGCCAGGGGTTGGACAGCCCGATGAAGGCGGACTCGAGCACGAGCAGCGGGGCCGTGTTGGTCTGCAGCCGGCGCCGCGCCTGACTGAGCACGTCGATGCGCTTGAGCGTCGTGGGGGCGTCCGTCTGCCCGGCGATCGTCCGGATGCGCGCGTCGTCGTGGGCGTTGATCCAACCGCCGTCCACGCCGAACTGGCACAGCAGGACATCGCGGTAGAGCGAGAGGAGCTCCAAGAGCATCGCGTCGAGCTCGTCGCCCCGCGCCCGCGAGTCCTTGCGCTTCTGCTCCTCCTCCAGCCGCTTGACCTGGGAGCGCAGCGCCGGCGGCGGCGTTTTGCCCGGTTCGACGCCCAAGGTCGCGAGCAGCGCCGCCCGCTCGCGGGCGTTGCGCTCCTTCGTCCGCGCCTCCGCGCGCTCGGTGGCGGCGTCGAGCGTGCGCGCGGCCAGCCGCACGGTCGAACCCACCGAGGTCAGCCGGTCGGGGATCTCGAGCGTGCGCTCGCGCTGCTGCGCGGCCTCCTCGTTCGTGGCGAGGAACCGCGCGCGCCCGATGTGGTTCTGGGCGGCCGCCGCGGCCCACTCGGCACGCGCCTCGTCGACGCCGTCGCGCGAGACCAGCAGCGAGGCGATCGCCTGGGCAGGCGGGATCCGCAGATTCACGTTGCGGCAGCGCGAGCGGATCGTCATGAGCACGTCCTGCGGACTGGGCGCGCACAGGATCCAGACGGTGGCCGGGGGCGGCTCCTCGATCGCCTTGAGCAGGACATTGGAAGTCCGCTCCGCCATCCGGTCCGCGTCCTCGATGATCATGACGCGCCAGGGCGCGTTCACGGGCGCGCTCTGGGCCTGGGAGACGAGCTCGCGCACCTCGTCGATGGTGATGAGCGACTTCTGCGTCGACATGATCGTCATGGACTCGTGGGTGCCACTCAGCGCGCGGGCCGCGGCCGGGCTCATGGCCTCACCGTGGTCCTCGCTCAGCAGGGCCGCCGCGAACGCGCGGGCGGCGTTCGAGCGACCGGAGCCGGGCGGGCCGGTGAGGAGCCACGCGTGCGTCATCGCGGCCCCGTCGCCCGTGCCCGAGGCAGCCGCGCGCAACCGCGCCACCGCCTCGTCTTGGCCGACGAGCTCGTCCCAGACGCTCACCGCCGCCCTCCGTGCTCTGGGCGCTCACCGTTGCCGGGGTGCTCCCCCTGCTCGTGGCTCCCGCTGTGCTCGAGGCGCTCACCGCGGCCACCGGGCTCGGGACGCTCAGCGGTTCGACCGAACCGCTCCCCCGCGGGTCGTTCAACGGCGTGCCCACCCGGGCTCCGAGGCTGCGCGGCGCGGTCCCCGGGCTGTCCGGCAGGGCTCCCAGGCTGCCGAGCGGTGCTGCCGGGCTGAGCGCCGCCCGACCCGCGGGCAGCGTCCAGGCGCGCCTGGCGCAGCCGCTCGCGGGCGCGCCGCTCGATCTCCGCCTGCGCGCGCAGCTTGTCGCGGTTGACCGGCCGCGCGAGGTGGGCACGGTCCTGGGCCTCGGCGTCCGCGGGATCCGCGGCTTTCGGAGCCTCCGGACCCGACAGCACCGTCGTGGGCTCCTCGCCTGCGTCACCGGCGCCACGGGTCCGCGGTCCGCTCAGCACGGTGGTGGCAGCGTCCTCGGTGCTCTCAGCCTCGCCCGGTGCGCCACCGTGACCGTCGTGTTGGCCGGGCGCGCCGTGGCCGCCGGGCGCGCCGCGGCCGCCGGGCTCACTGTGCAGGACGGTCGTGGCTTCTTCCCCGGGTTCGCGGCGCGGCCCCGGCAGGACGGTCGTCGCCTCCTCGCCGTCAGTCTCGGCACCGGGGCCTGAGACGCGCGGCTCGGCGGCAGCCGCACCGGTGTCGTGCTGGTTCCCTGCGGTGTGGGGCGCACGCGGGGGCAGCGGCTGGAGCGGCGCGCGCGGTTCCCCGCGGTCTTTCTGCTGCTCGCCGGCGGGGGCGCCGCCGCGCCCGGTGCCGAAGCGCTCGGCGCGCGGCGGCCCGGCGAAGCCGCGCCGGCTCAGGGTCTCCTCGAGCGCCTCGGCGACGCGCTTGGCGACGATGTGCTGCGGCGCATCGGCATCGACGACGACGTAGCGGTCCGGCTGGGCCTGTGCGAGGGCGAGGAACTTCTGGCGCACCCGCGTGCGGAACTGGGCGTCCTGGGCGTCGAGGTGGTTCTCCTCACCGCGCGCCGCGGTGCGCGCCGCGGCCGCTTCCGGGGCGATGTCGAGGACGACGGTGAGGTGGGGCACGAGCCCGCGCGTGGCCCAGCGCGAGAGGGCGAGCACCTCTTCCTCCCCCAGGGCGCGGCCGGCGGCCTGGTAGGCGAGCGAGGAGTCGATGTAGCGGTCGGTGATGACGATCCCGCCGCCGTCCAGCGCGGGGCACACGAGCTGCGCGGCGTGCTGGGCGCGATCGGCGGCGAAGAGCAGGGCCTCGGCCCGCGGCGCGGTTGCCTCCCCGTCGAGCAGCACGGCGCGGATGGCCCGGCCCACGTCCGTGCCGCCCGGTTCCCGCGTGACGACCGCGCGGCCCCGGCCGCGCCCGTCGAGCCACTCGCGCAGGAGCAGCGCCTGAGTGGACTTGCCGGACCCGTCCGGGCCCTCGAACGCGATGAACAGTCCGGTATCGGACATGCGCGCCGGCGCGTCGACCGCGGCGACGAGCCCCGAGGAACGCCGCGGCGCCGCGGCACTGGACTGCGGACCCGACTGCGCCGAGGCGGTGCGCTCACCCGACTCGGAGCTGCTCGCGCCCGGCCGTCCGGGACCGGACACGGGCTCAGTGGCGCCCGGACCAACAGCGTCCGCGTGCGGCGCCTCGGCGGCGGTGCCCTGGGGCGTGCGGAACGCGTGGACGAGGTCCACGCCCAGTCCCTGGGCGCCCTGCGGGGGGAAGACGAAGACGGCCACGATGCCCGCGATGAGGCCCGCGGTTCCGACGAGGGAGTAGGCGAGGCCCGTGGTGGTGATGACCCATTCGGTTGCCGGGCTCACCATGATGGCCGAAGTGGGGGCGAAGAAGGCGATGAGCAGCGCGGCGCCCACTCCGGCGCCGACCCCCATGCGGCGGGAGAACGCGTAGTCCTGCGCGCGCACGCCCACCCCCACGCAGAACGCGGCGACGGCGGTGAGCACGGCCTTGCCGGAGAGCTCGGAGAGCAGGCCCACCCCGATGGTGAGCAGTGCCGCGGCGACGAGGGCGAAGGCGGTCAGGCGCGGGCGCGACATGCCCGGTGCGAACGTGGGGCCCGCCTCGAACCCGGCGGCCCAGCCCACGAGCGCAGCGGTGACGATGAGGGCGAACGCCGCCTCGCCGAACCCGTAGTCGGCGACCACCGGCACCGCGAGCGCGAACAGGGCGCCGAACAGTGCGAACAGCAGCGTGCACGCCCAGGGCCGTGCGACCTGCGCGGGTGCGCGGACGCTGCGGGCGCTGCGGCCCGCGGTCTCAGTTTCCGGGGGCTGACCGCCCATGTCGAGCGGTGAGACGAAGACGAGGACCGCACCCGCGATGAGTGCGATGGCGGCGACGAGGAGCATCCAGCGCAGCGCAGCCGTGCCCGCGGCCGCCCCGGCCTCGATCTGGACGGCGTAGAGGATGAAGACGAGCAGGCCGGAGGCGATGCCGGCCAGCCGCCACGGCTTGGCGTGCAACGCGGGGGCGTGTGCGCTGGCGAGGCAGACGAACGCGCCCAGGAATAGGGCGGTGAGCCATCCCCACCACACCGCCGGGGCGAAGACGAACACGGCGGCGCAGCCGGCGCTCGCGACGGCCGCGCCCACGAGCAGCTTCGAGCGCAGCGCGGCGGCGAGTCGGCCGGCCGCCCCGGCGGGCACCAGCAGGCCCGCCACGATGAGCGCTGCCACGACGATGAGGCCCGCGATTCCCAGCCGCATGTCGAAGTTGCCCGCCCGCTGCTGCTTCGTCACGGCCGCGAAGGCGGCCGCCGGCATGCTCGCGGTCAGCCCCGCCGTGCCCGCCGCCGCGAAGGTCAGCGCGGCCGTGGCCAGCGCCGTGAGCCAGGCCGCGGCCTCCATGAGGCTGTGGCCCAGCACGCCGCGCGGCGGGGCGGGAATCGGGATGCGATCGGTCTCGTTCGTCACGCCGCCCACACTACTGCCCGGCGCTGACACGGCGCTGGGCAGCCGCGGGCGCCGAGGGGTCGTTGAGCGCGGCCCCGGCGGGCCGGGGGCTGCCCTGCCGCCCTGCCCGGTGGCCCGATGAGCGGGGTGCCCAGAGAGCCGGGCCGAGTCAACACGGTCGGGTGAGCCAGGGCCCGGTGAGCTGGCTGCCCGGTGAGCAGGGGCCCGGAGGGCGGGGCCCGGCGGCTCGGCGGGTAGCGAACCGGTGAGCCGGCGGCCCGTACCCTGCCGCGAAACCAGCCCGACAGCCTGCGGCGAAAGCGGCTCGGCAACCGCCCCCGAGGCCTGCCCCGGGGCCGCAGCCCGCTTAGACTGCCAGCATGGGCGAGGCGGCAGCGGCACCGGGCACCGCGGCGGAGCTCACGCTCCTGCCAGCCGGTTCGCACGACCCCCTCACGGCCCTGTCCCTGGCGCGCGTGCTCCTCGACGAGGTGCGCGCCGGGCGCCGCGGGCCCACGCTGCGGATCTACCGGCCTCGGCCCACGGCGGTCTTCGGCGCCCGCGATCGCTTCCTGCCCGGTTTTCCCGCCGCGGTCGAGGCCGCCCGCGCGCACGGCTTCACCCCCGCCCTGCGCACGCTGGGCGGTCGCGTGGCCGTCTACCACGAGGAGAGCCTCGTCATCGACCACATCGAGCCGGCCGCCCAGTTCCTGGGCGGGACCCAGGCGCGCTTCGCGGACTTCGGCCGGCTCTACGCGGATGCGCTGCGGGCCATCGGCATCGATGCGCGCGTGGGCGAAGTTCCCGGCGAATACTGCCCCGGCGAGTACAGCGTCAACGTCGCCGGGCGGATCAAGGCGATCGGCACCGCCCAGCGCGTGACGAAGTCGGGCTGGCTGTTCTCCTCGTCCGTCATCGTGGGCGACCCCGACCCCATCCGCGCGGCGCTCACCGACATCGAGGCCGCGCTCGGCGTCGACTGGGATCCCGCGACCGGCGGGTCGATCAGCGAGGCGTGTCCCGGTATCGAGACAGCCGCCGTCCAGGACGCGTTCCTCGACGCGTACGAGGCCCGCTACAGGCTGCTGCCCGGCGACGTCACCGCCGCCGAGGTCGCCGCGTGCGCGCCGTACAGCGAGGCCCAGCGGCTCTAGGCGCACACCCCCAACCGAGCCTGCGCGCCGAGCCGCGTGGGCACGCGCCCAGCCGGGCGCACACCCGCAACCGGACGGGCACACGCGGCCCGGCGGCTGTCCGCACTGGGGCGCCCGCCCTCACGGGGTCTTCGGACCGGCCTTCTTCGCCGCCGTCGTCTTTCCAGCCGTCGTCTTCTTCGCTGCCGTCGTCTTCTTGGCGGCAGTGGTCTTCGCGGCCGTGGTCTTCGCGGCAGTGGTCTTCGCGGCCGTCGTCTTCTTCGCGGGAGCCTTCTTGGCCGGGGCCTTCTTCGCCGCCGGCTTCTTCTTCGCCGGGCCCTTCGCGCGCTTCTCCGCGAGCAGCTCGAACCCGCGGGCGGGCGTGAGGGTCTCGACGTCGTCGTCCTTGCGCAGGGTGGCGTTCGTCTCGCCGTCCGTGACGTAGGGCCCGAACCTGCCGTCCTTGACGACGACCGGCTTCTTCGACTGCGGGTCCTCCCCCAGCTCCTTGAGCGGCGGGGTGGCCGCGCGCCGCCCGCGCTGCTTGGGCTGGGCGTAGATCTTCTCCGCCTCTTCGAGCGTGATCGTGAAGATCTGGTCCTCGGTCTCCAGCGAGCGCGAGTCCGTGCCCTTCTTCAGATACGGGCCGTAGCGGCCGTTCTGGGCGGTGATGACGGTGCCGTCCTCCGAGGTGCCCACCTCGCGGGGGAGGTTGAGCAGCTTGAGGGCGTCCTCGAGCGTGACCGTGGCGAGGTCCATCGACTTCAGCAGCGAACCGGTGCGCGGCTTGGGCTTGGCCTTGCCGCGGGTGGGCTTTGCCTCGTCCTCGGGCAGCACCTCGGTGACGTAGGGGCCGAACCGGCCCGTCTTCGCGACGATCGTGTGGCCGGACTCCGGCTCCGTCCCGAGTTCGCGGTCGCCGTCGCCCTGGCTCTCGATGAGCTCGCGGGCCTTGTCCGCGGTCAGCTCGTCCGGGGCAAGGTCCTCTGGCACGGACACGCGCTTGGGGTCCTCCCCCTCGGCGCCTGCGACCTCGAGGTAGGGCCCGAAGCGGCCCACGCGCAGGTCGATGCCGTCGGCGATCCGGATCGTGTTGACCTCGCGGGCGTCGATCTCGCCCAGGTCGTCCACGGTGGGCTTGAGGCCGGTGCCGCCCTCACCGCCGAAGTAGAAGCCGTTGAGCCAGTCGGTGCGGCCCAGGGAGCCGCCTGCGATCTGGTCGAGGTCGCCCTCGAGCCCCGCGGTGAACTGGTAGTCCACGAGCGAGCCGAAGTGCTCCTCGAGCAGCCTGACCACGGAGAACGCCAGCCAGCTGGGCACGAGTGCCGAGCCGCGGTTGGTCACGTAGCCGCGGTCCTGGATGGTCGAGATGATCGCCGCGTACGTCGACGGGCGGCCGATGCCCAGCTCCTCGAGCCGCTTGACGAGGCTGGCCTCGGTGAAGCGCGGCGGCGGGGAGGTGACGTGGCCGTCGGCCTCCGCGGAGGCGACGGTGAGGGGCTGGCCCTCCTTGACGTCGGGCAGGCGCGACTCGTCGGAGCCGCTGTCGTAACGCTCGGCGTCGCGGCCCTCCTCGTAGGCGGCCAGGAATCCGCGGAACGTGATGACGGTGCCCGAGGCGGTGAAGCCCGCGTCCTTGCCCTCGCCCAGGTCCGCAGTGATGCGCATGGTCGCGGTGCTGCCCTTGGCATCGGCCATCTGGGAGGCGACGGTGCGCTTCCAGATGAGGTCGTAGAGCTTGTACTCGTCCCCGCGCAGCTGGGAGGACACCTGGGCCGGCGTGCGGAACGAATCGCCCGATGGCCGGATCGCCTCGTGGGCCTCCTGCGCGGACTTCTGCTTCGAGGAGTACATGCGCGGCGAGCTCGGCACGTACTCGGGCCCGTAGAGCTCGGAGATCTGCGCGCGCGCCGCCCCGATCGCCTGCGACGACAGCGCCGGCGAGTCGGTGCGCATGTAGGTGATGTAGCCATTCTCGTAGAGCGACTGCGCCACCCGCATCGCCTGGCGCGAGCTCATGCGCAGCTTGCGCCCGGCCTCCTGCTGGAGCGTCGAGGTGGTGAAGGGGGCCGCGGGCCGGCGCGAGTACGGCTTCGTCTCGAGGCCCGTGACCTCGAGCGAGTCCTTCGCCGAGGTGTTGAGCTGGTTGGCCAGGCTCGTCGCCGTGGCCTCGTCGAGGACGACGACGTCGGAGCCCTTCTTCAGCTGGCCGCGGTCGTCGAAGTCGCGGCCGGAGGCCACGCGCGTGCCGTGGTAGCTTGCGAGGCGGGCGGCGAAGCTGCCCGCTCCCCCGGGCACGGCGAGCGCGAGGTCGAGGTCCCAGTAGTCGGCGGAGACGAACGCCATGCGCTCGCGCTCGCGCTCGACGACGAGGCGGGTGGCCACGGACTGCACGCGCCCGGCGGACAGGCCGGCGCGCACCTTGCGCCACAGCACGGGCGAGACCTCGTAACCGTAGAGCCGGTCGAGGATGCGGCGGGTCTCCTGGGCGTCGACCAGGTCGATGTCGAGCTCGCGGGTGTTTTCCAGGGCGCGGGCGATCGCCTCCGGGGTAATCTCGTGGAAGACCATCCGCTTGACGGGGATCTTGGGCTTGAGCACCTGCTGGAGGTGCCACGCGATGGCCTCGCCCTCGCGGTCCTCATCGGTGGCGAGGTAGAGCTCGTCGGCGTCCTTGAGCAGCTTGCGCAGCTCCGCGACCTTCTTCTTCTTGCCGGGGTCGATCCGGTAGTAGGGCTCGAAACCGTTGTCCACGTCGACGGCGAACTTGCCGAACGGGCCCTTCTTCATGTCCGCGGGCAGCTCGGAGGGGGTGGGCAGGTCGCGGATGTGGCCCACCGAGGCCTCGACGTCGTAGTCATCGCCCAGGTAGCCGACGATCGTGCGCGCCTTCGTGGGCGACTCCACGATGACGAGGCGGCGGGGGGTGCCAGCAGACGATGCCACTGCGTTCCTTTCGACGATTGCGTGCCCATCCGGGGATGTGCGGGCACCGGGCGCGCGGCGCGGGGCTGGCCGCGGCGCGCTGCCGGTCACGAGCGCTCATCCCGGTGCGGGCTCCTTGAGAATCTAGCACCCGGTCCGGACGCGGCTCGTGGGCACATGCTCTCACAGGACCGCGGCGCGGCCGGTCAGGCCTGGGGATAGGCGAAGCCGGCCGGCACGAGCTCCCGGACCTGGGCGATGAGCTGGGCGCGCAGCGCGGCGGGGTCCGCACCGAGCAGCTCGGCGAGTGCTTGGGCGGTCGCGTCCAAGGTCAGCGTCCCATCGGCCACGCCGAGGAAGCCCGCGAGCGCGGCATCGGCGGCAAACGACTGGGCGAGGCCCGCGCCCTGCTCGAGCGCGAGGTGGGCCGGTGCTTCCTCGCCGGGCACGAACCGGCGGACCTCCACGACGTCACCGGCGCGCACGAACGAGGCGGCGGCCACCTCGGCGTCGGATGCGCCGGCCAGCCACTCGAGCAGCGCGAGCCGGGTATCGAGGTGCGCGGCGAGACCGGCGGGGTTGTCGCCGGTGCCGCCGGCCACCGTATGGTTGCGGGCCGGCGGCGCTGCGTCAACGCGGTGCAGGCGCATCCAGCCGAACGCGATTGCGGTGACGCCGCGCGCGGCGAAGTCATCGAGCCAGGCGGCGGTGTCCGCCTCCCAGCGCGCCGAGGCGCGGGCCACGCCCCCGTCGCGGATCCAGGTCTCCGCGTAGCGGGCCGGGTCCACCCGCTCGCGCTCGATGACCATGGCCGAGGTGTGCGGATCCGCCGCCCACACCTCCGGGGTGCTCCGAACTCCACCGAGCTCCGAGCTTCCGACTTCCCAGTTGAGGAGGAAGCAGGCGTGCCCGTCGGGCCCCAGCACCTCGGGCGCGCCGGCGACGAGGGCGCGGACGAGCGCGTCACCGGACATCCCGCCGTCGCGGTAGGAAAGGGCGGCCGTGGCGCCCTGCGGGGTGATGACGAAGGGCGGGTTGGACACGAGCAGGTCGACGGCCTCCTCGATGGGGTCGAAGAGGGAGCCCAGGCGGGTCTCGATGTTGGCCGCGCCGTTGAGCTCGGCGTTGAGGCCGGTGAGGGCGAGCGCGCGCTCGGAGACGTCCGTGGCGATGACGTGGCCGCAGTGGCGGGCCAGCAGCAGGGCCTGGATGCCACACCCGCACCCGAGGTCTGCGGCGACGCCCGTCCGGGCGCGCGGCGTGATCGCCGCGAGGGTCCGACCCGCCCCGCCCAGGCCCAGCACGAAGTCCCCGGCGACGGGGTCCGGGCTGTTGAGGGTGCCGTGGTCGGAGAGGAGGAAGACGGTGCCGTCACCCGGCCGGAAGCCGCGCGGCACGCCCACCGGGATGTCGAGGGGGCGCAGCTCGAGGGTCGAGGCGAGCAGGCGCCCCTCTCCGGCGGTCCGCACGCCGGGGGCCGCCGAGGTGTGGGCAGGGTCCGTGTCCTTCTGCTCACCGAGGTGGGCCGGGGCGCCCGTGTGCGGGGCACCGGTGGTTGGGGCGTCAGTGCTCGGGTCGTCCGTGTTCGGAAAGCCCGTGTTCGGGGCATCCGTGTGCGGGTTGACGGTTGGCTCCGCACCCGGGCCGGGAGCGGTGCGCAGCAGCCCACCGGCCTCGAGCGCGGCGCTCAGCTCGGCACCCAGGGCGGCGGTGAGCTCGGCCTGCGCCACGGGTTCGGCGAGGACGAAGAGGCGGGCGAGGACTGCCAGCGCGTCCGCGGGCTGTGCGGCACCGGCGCTGGGCTCGTCGGCTGGGGACTGCGCGGCACGGGCAGCGGGCTCGGCGGCCGGGAGCCGCGCGGCACCGGCGGTGGGCTGAGCCGCCGCAGATGCAC
>NZ_WWEQ01000041.1 GCF_009857845.1 Brevibacterium rongguiense
CCGTCGGCGGCGGGCGTGGCGCCGCTGGCGGGCGTGGCGCCGCTGGCGGGCGGGTCCGCGATGTCCTCGGCGTAGAGGCCGCCGCGGGCGTCGATGAGCGCCTTCGCCACGGCCCAGCCGAACGCGGCCAGCGGCACGGCGACGACGGCGCCGGCGATGCCGCCGGTGTGCGCGCCGATCGCGAGCGCGATGAGGATGACGACCCCGTGCAGGCCCAGCGTGTCGCCCATCACCTTGGGCTGGAGGATGTGGTGCTCGATCTGGTTGACGATGATGACGACGATGACGAGGACGAGGCTGGGCACGGGGCCCAGCGTCACGAGGGTGACGAGCGCCGCGAGCATGCCGGTGACCAGCGCGCCGAGGATGGGCACGAAGGCGCCGAAGAAGATGAGCGCGCCCAGCGGGATCGCGAGCGGCGCGTGCATGATGAGCATGACCGCCGTGTCCACGACGGCGGCGAAGAGCGCGATGATCGTCGTCCCGCGCACGTAGCGGCCCAGGACCCGGGAGCCCTCCGCGGCCGCCAGGTGGGCGCGCTCGCGGTGGCGGGTGGGGATGAAGCCGCGCGCGAACGCCCACATCCGGTCGCCGTCGAGGAGGAAGAAGAAGAGCAGCACGAGGGTGAGGACGAGGCCGGCGCCGATCTCGCCCGCGGTGGCGAAGCCCGCGAGAGCCCGCTCGCCCAGGTTGCCGGTCTCGCCGCCCAGGGTCCGCTCGACCTGCTCGAGGCGCTCGGCGTTGAGCAGGATGCCGAACCGGCCCAGCCACTCCTGCAGGCGGGTGACGCCCTCGATCGCCTTCTCCGCGAGCTCCCCCGCCTGGTGGTAGATCGCGAGCCCGATGAGGAAGAACGCGGCGAGGAGGGCGAGCAGCGCCCCGGCGAAGGCGGTGACGGTGGAGCCCACGCGCCCGAAGCGGCGGGCCCGCAGCCAGTTGAGGGCGGGCTGCAGGGCGCACGTGAGGATCGTGGCGATGACGATGGGCAGGGAGACGATGAGCTGCGAGGACACGAGCCAGGCGATGACGGCCACGGCGGCGAAGACGATGAGGAACTGCAGCGCGCGCACGCTCAGGCGCCCCACCCCATCGGCCCACAGGCTCGCACCGGGACGCATCCCGGCCGCCGGCTCCTTCTGCCCCTCGATCATGGCCACAGCCTAGTCGAGCGCGGCGCCCGCACCGGCGGGCTCCGGCTGCTGCGCCGGGGCGGCGCCGCCCTCCTCCCAGCGGGCGGTGCGGTCGATCGTCGCCTGCCCCAGCACGCGCGTGCCGCGGTAGAGGACCATCGTCTGGCCCGGCGCCACCCCGGTCAGCGGTTCGGCGGTGCGCACGTGCAGGAGCTGGCCCGCCGGCCGGACCGCCGGGACGTCGAACTCGCTGGCCGGCGGCTCGGATTCGCAGGCCCCCAGCCACGCGCGGGCGGGGACGGGCTCGGAGTGCGCGCGGATCTGCACCTCGCACTCGATCGCGGCCCCCTCGCCCCGCCCGAGGTCCGCGGGGGGCTCGCCGCACCAGCTCGTGCGGATGCCGGTGAGCGCGTCGACGAAGAGCGCTGCGCGCCCGCCCACCGTGACCGTGTTCGAGCGCGCGTCGACGCCGGTGACATAGCGCGGCCGGCCGTCCACGGCGGGGCGCTCGAGGCTCAGGCCCCTGCGCTGCCCGACGGTGAACGACATCGCCCCCTCGTGCTCGCCGAGCACCGCGCCGTCCTCGTCTCGGATGAGCCCCGGGCGCATGGGGATCTTGTCCGCCAGCCACGCCTTCGTGTCACCGTCGGGGACGAAGCAGATGTCGTAGGAGTCGGGCTTGCTCGCCACCGGGAAGCCGCGCTCGGCGGCCTCGGCGCGCACCTCGGCCTTGGCCGCCGAGGCGCCGATGGGAAAGAGGCAGTGCTCGAGCTGGGGGCCGGTCAGCACGCCCAGAACGTAGGACTGGTCCTTGTTCATGTCGTGCCCGCGGTGGAGCTCCGGGCTGCCGGCCGGGGTGCGCACGACCTCCGCGTAGTGGCCGGTGGCCACCGCGTCGAAGCCCAGCGCGAGCGCCCGGTCGAGGAGGGCGGCGAACTTGATGCGCTCATTGCAGCGCATGCAGGGGTTGGGGGTGCGGCCCTGGGAATACTCGGCGATGAAGTCGTCGACGACGTCTTCCTTGAACCGCTCGGAGAAGTCCCACACGTAGAAGGGGATGCCGATCATCCCGGCCACGCGGGCGGCGTCCCGGGAGTCCTCGATCGTGCAGCAGCCCCGGGAGCCGGTGCGCAGGGTGCCCGGCATCCGGTTGAGCGCAAGGTGGACGCCCACGACCTCGTGGCCGGCATCGGCCGCGCGCGCGGCGGCCACGGCGGAGTCGACCCCGCCGGACATCGCGGCGAGCACCCTCATCGGCCCACCGCCCCGGTCGGAGTGGCCGGGCGCTCGGCCGAGGCGGCCCGCCAGGCGGGCTCGGCGGAGACCATGCCGGCGGCGCGTGCCTGCGCGACGACGCCGGGCACCGCCGCGATAAGCGCGTCGACCTCCGCTCCGGTGGTCGTGGGGCCCAGGGTGAAGCGCTGGGCGGAGCGGGCATCGGTCTCGCTCATGCCCATGGCCAGCAGCACGGAGCTCGGCCGGTTGACTCCGGCCGCGCACGCGGAGCCGGCGGAAGTGTCGAATCCCGCGGCATCGAAGCCGAAGAGCAGGGAATCGGCCTCGCAGCCGGGGAAGACCATGTGCACGCTGCCCGGCAGCCGCCCGGGCCCTGCGGGGCCGCTCAGGCGCGCCTGCGGCACCGCGGCCTCGATGCCCGCGATGAGCCGGTCGCGCAGGGCCGCGAGGGCGGCGGTGCGCTGGGGGCGATCCGCGCAGGCGGCGCGGGCGGCGGCAGCGAACGCCACGGCGCCGGCCACGTCGAGCGTGCCCGAGCGCACGGCTCGCTCCTGGCCGCCGCCGAACTGCACGGGGGCCACCTCGGCGTCGCGGGCCAGCAGCAGGGCGCCCACCCCCACGGGACCGCCCAGCTTGTGCGCGGTGATCGACATCGCGGCGGCGCCGAGCGCGGAGAAGTCCAGCGGCACCTGCCCGAAGGCCTGGACCGCGTCGATGTGGAGCGGCACGCCGTGTGCGCGGGCGAGCTCGGCGGCGCGCGCAATCGGCTGCAGGGCGCCCACCTCGTTGTTGGCGGCCATGACGCTGATGAGCGCGGTGCGCTCGGCGGAGTCGGCCAGCTCGGCCTCGAGCGCTGCCAGGTCGAGCACACCGGCGGAGTCGACGGGCAGGATGGCGAGCTCGGCGCCCCGGGCGGCGAGCGCCTCGGCGGTCTCGAGCACGGCGGGGTGCTCGACGGCGGAGACGAGCAGCCGCGGGCGCGCGGCCTGCGCGTTGCGGGCGCGCCACAGGCCCTGGACGGCGATGTTGTCCGCCTCGGTGCCCCCGGAGGTGAAGAGCACCTCGGAGGGGCTGCCCGCCCCGGCCAGCTCGGCGAGCTCTTCGCGCGCCGCCTCGAGGCGCATGCGGGCGGCCTGGCCGTCGGCGTGGAGGGCCGAGGGGTTGCCCACGCGGGTGAGCTCGGCTGTGTAGGCCGCCAGCACGTCCGCCTGCATGGGCGAGGTGGCGGCGTGGTCGAAGTAGGCGCGCACGGCGAACATTGTACGGGCGCAGGACCGAGCGCGCACGGGCCCGCGGCCACGCGGGCGGGGCCAGGGCGCCCTCACCCTGGGACTACACTGAGGACCGTGTTTCCGGTCCTGACGCTCCTCGAGTATGCGGCCGCCGTCATCCTCACGCTGTGGGGGGCGCTCGGCGCCATCCGCAACCGTCCCGCCGGCCGGGGCCTGCTGGGATTCGCGGCGTTCGTGCTGCTGCTCCTGCTCGTCCAGCTGGTGGTGGGGATCGCGGCATTCGGGGGCCACTCCGGGACGGACCCGCTGCTGTTCTTCGGCTACGTCGCCACCGCCATCGTGCTCATGCCGCTGGCCGGGGTGTGGGCATTCGCCGAGCTCAGCCGGTGGGGCCCGCTCGTCCTGATGGCGGCCGGGATCACGGTGTTCGTCATGGTTGTGAGGATGGATCAGATTTGGCAGTGAGCTACTCGGCAATGCACTCCGGCCTGGGGCGCGGCCTGACCGCCGTCTACGGCATCTTCGCGCTGGCCGCGACCGCCCGCGCGGGCTACGAGTTCGCCAGCAAGTTCGACCAGGCGCCGCTGGCGTATTCGCTCTCGCTGTTCTCCGCACTCGTCTACATCGTCGCGACGGTGTGCTTCGTGCTCGGCACCCGGACGAGCCACCGGATCGCGATCGGCGCCTGCCTCGTCGAGTTCGTCGGCGTCATCGTGGTGGGCGCGCTCAGCCTCATCCGCCCGGACCTCTTCCCCGATTCCACCGTGTGGTCGGCCTTCGGGATCGGCTACGGCTTCATCCCCGTCATCCTGCCGCTCGTGGGCCTGTGGTGGCTGCGCCGCGTGGGCCGCGCCGCGCAGGCGGCGTCACCCGCACAGGTGTGAGGGCGCCCGCGCACGCGTGACTGCCCCTGGACAGGGGCGAGGCCGCCGTCCGAGGCCGACGGCCGATAGCCAGCGTCTCCGCAGATGCGTGAGGGCCGGCGTCACCGGAGATGGTTGACGGCCGGCACCGAGGCAGCCTGGTCGCTGCCGCCGCTCGGGAGTGACGGCCCGGGCAGACGGGCAACGGCCACCGCCAAGGGTGGGAGACCGCGGGCCGCCGAGGGCCGGGGGGCCGCTGGCCGGCCGGCCAGGCTCCCGTGCGCCGCGGGCCGGCAGGCCCAGGGAGGCCGGCTCTGTTCAGCCCTCCGCGCTCGCCGCCCCGCCCGCGTCCGTGCCCGAGGCGCTCGGCTCCGCCGCGCTCCCCGCGGCGCCGGAGCCCGGCTCGGGGCTTGCCGTCTTCGTCTGCTTCGCGCTCTTCTTCGCGTCCTTCGAGCCCTTCGAT
Organism: Brevibacterium rongguiense; assembly: GCF_009857845.1. Classification (GTDB taxonomy): domain Bacteria; phylum Actinomycetota; class Actinomycetes; order Actinomycetales; family Brevibacteriaceae; genus Brevibacterium; species Brevibacterium rongguiense. The sequence continues at coordinate 4,925 of NZ_WWEQ01000041.1, forward strand.
GTCTGCGCGGAGACGAGGAACCAGTCCGAGGTGACGAGCTTGACCGCGTCGCCCTGCTGGACGGCCAGGTAGGGCACCGAGGTGTTGATGCGGATGTGGCTGCCGTCGTCGCCCGTGGTCATGACGGCCTTGACCGCGGCGCCCATGTTCACGGAGTAGTCATCGGGCACATCGAAGTCGACCGCGCAGCGCAGATCGCCCAGCGATACCGCCCCGTCGTCCTCGGTGCGCAGCCCGCGCACCTCGCCGTCGTCGGCCGGGCTGCAGTCGGCGCGCACGTTGGCGAACGCGTCATCGCCCTTGCCGAACGCCTCGACGTAGCTGCGGAAGCTCTTCGCGGCGCTGCCGCTGACCTCGGCGGCGCCCGCCGGGGCCTTGCCGGTCTCCAGGCGCGTGGCCAGCTGGGCCGCGGCCTTGGCGGCGAGCCCGGCGTGATTCTCCGGCGCGCGGGCCACGGTCCCATCGTCGCCCGCCTGGAGCGCCGGCACCTCACCGGTGGGCACGAAGATGCCCTTGGCGACCGTCCAGTCCGCCGTGGAGCTCTCCCGCTGCACGAGCATCGCCTGGGTGCCCTGCTTCTGGTCCGCGGCCTGCCCGAACGCCAGGAACCACATGGGGTACTCGCCGAAGCTCGGCCCCGCGGCCACCACGGAGGAGAAGCCGACGGCCGAGAGCTTCTGCTTATCCGCCTTCGCGATCTTCACCTCCGCGCGGGTGCGCTCGAGCAGCGAGCCCGACTGCAGCGCGTCGAGGCCCTCTCCCCCGCTGCCGAGCGCCGTGTCGAGGCGCTTCGTGTAGTCCTTGAGGAACTCACCCGCCTGGCCTTCGCGCAGGGGACCGCGCTCATAGGGCGAGACCTGCGGGTGCTCGGGTTGGGCGATGGGCAGGGGGGTGCAGCCCGAGGCGCCCAGCACCGTGGCGCCCAGGCCCGCCGCCAGGGCGAGCCCGCGCCGGTGCGCGCGAAGGCGGCGCCGGGCGGGGCCGCCTTCGGCACTCGCCTGGCCGGCGGGGCCGCCGCGGCGCTCCGCACCGCCCTGCCTGCCGGCTGCGTCGCCGGGATTGCCGCCGGTGCTGCCGCCGGCCTCGGCGCTCTCGCCCCCAGCCGAGGAGCCGGTGAAGCGCCCGCGCCGGCCCCGCCTGCGCGGTGACCGGGCGCTGCCGCGCTCGCGCGCGCTCGAGCCCGCCCGCGGCGAGCCGGCACGGCCGGCACCGTCGCCGACGGCATCGCCGGTGCTGGTGCCGTTGCCGGTGCCGTGGCTGTCGCCGCTGTCGTCGTCGCGTTCGCTGTCGCTGTCAGTCCGGTCACCGGTGTGGCCGTCGGCGGGCGAGTCATGCTCGTCCCGCGCATCGTCCGGGTGAGAAGCAGCGCCCTCGGCCCGGACGTCGCCCTCACCGCGGGCGCGATTCACCCGACCAGTGCTGCCCTCGGTCCCGTCGCCGTTCCCGGACCGCGGCGCGCCCTCGGGCCGAGCGCCATCGGCGCGGGTGCCATCCGCTACCCGAGTGTCGTCGTCGGCCCGGGCATCGTCCTTCAGCCGGGTGCCGTCCTTGAGCGGAGCGCCGTCGTCCCCACGCGGAGCATCGGAGCTGAGTGACTCGCTGGGGCTGCGCTGACCGGCCGGCTCGGCGGGATCCGGCTCGGCGGGACCCGGCGCACGGTTCGGGCTATCCGGTGCCTCCGCGGCGGGCTCCTGCGCCCCGCCCGCGGCACCCGGCTGCGCACGGGGGGCCGACTGCGCGGCCGGCGGCCCCCGGACGCCCGCGGCCTCGAAGGCCTCGGTGCGGGCGCGGTGCGCGGCCCCGCCGTCGGGGCCCTTGGGGCGCGGGCGGATGCGCTTGGCGCGGATGCGCAGCAGCAGGAACGCCGTGAGCCCGAAGGCCAGCAGCGCCACCGCAATGCCGATGACGCAGAACGCGAATACGCCCCTCACCTGCATGGTCATGCGCACGTGGACGTTGTCCAGGGTGCCAGTGCCGGAGGCGGGCGCGATGACGAGCGTCTGGCGGCTGTCGTCGAGTTCGAAGGTCCGCGAGACCGCCGCGCCCGTGTCGCGGCTGAGCCACCAGTCGCGGTCGGCCGCGGCGGCCTTGGGCGCCTCGCCCGGCACGAACCGGTGGTCGATCGCCCCGGGGAAGTGCACGTCGGTGATCTCCTCGTGCGCGACTCCGGTGAGGTAGTCCTCGGTGTCCACGCCGCTCGCGGTGCCGATGAACAGCTCCTCATCCCCGGTCGCCGTGATCGTCGCGGTGGTCTTGGCGAACGGCACGAGCTGCTCGTTGAGCAGGATCGCGCGGGCCGCGGAATCGGCCGTGAACTCGTCCGTCTCCGTCACGTCGTCCGTGCCCGCCACGGACAGCGCGGAGAGGACGAGGACAACGGCGAGGACTCCCACCAGTGCCGACAGCGCGGCGAACACCCACTTGAGCATGGCGTCAGAAGAGGGCGCGCATGAGGCGCGAACGCGCCTTCGTCACCCGCGGGTCGGCCGCGCCCACGACCTCGAACAGCTCGAGGAGGCGCACGCGCACGCGCTCGCGGTCGTCTCCGGCCAGGGTCGGGAGCATCCCGAGCAGGCGGGCGAAGGCGTCGTCGACGTGGCCGCCTGCGACGTCGAGGTCCGCGAGCTCGAGCGCCGCGTCGACGCTGCCGGGCTCGTCGGCTGCCGCCTGGCGGACCTGGCCGAGGTCCTTGCCGCGGGTGCGCTTGAGCAGGCCGACGCGCGCCAGGCCCACCTTGGCGTCCTCATCGGCGGGGGCGGCGGCGAGGGCCTCGCGGTAGATGGCCTCGGCGCCGTCCAGATCGCCGCGTTCGAGTGCGGCGAGCGCGTCCGGGTGGGCCGGCCCGGCGGGCTCCTCCGCCTGGCCCGCGACGACGGCGCGCTCGGTCATGCCCTGCTGGCCCGCGAGCTGGACGAGCTGGTCGAAAAGCTGCTTGACCTGCGCCTCGGGCTGGGCGCCCTGGAACAGCGGGACGGGCTGGCCCTGCACGATCGCGACGACGGTGGGGATCGACTGGACCTGAAACATCTGCTGGATGCGCGGGTTCGCGTCGACGTCGACCTTGCCGAGCACCAGCGCGCCGCCCATCCCCTCGACCACGCGGTCGAGCACGGGCGAGAGCTGCTTGCACGGCTCGCACCAGTCCGCCCACAGGTCGAGGACGACGGGCACGCGGGCGGAGAGCTCGACGACGCTGTTGAAGCTCGCCTCATCGACGTCGAAGACGAGCGCGGGCACGCTCACGCCGGCGCCGCCCTGGCCCGCCGCCTGGGCGGGCACGGCGGAGCGGCTGCGGACGGCGGAGAGGTCGAGGCCGCCCTGCGCACCGCCAGCCGGGGCGGGCTGCGGGGCGCTGCCGGGCTGCGGCGCGGCGCCGGGCTGACCGGGCTGCTGCGGGGGAACTGACATGTGCATCACTCCTGCTGTGGCTTCGCTGGGCCGGCGCGGCCGCGGGCCGCGCGCGGCGGTTATGGTCCTGGGGCCACTGTATTCCCACGCCGGCCCCGGTGCGCGCTGTGCGGGCGCCTAGGTCAGCTCGGCACCGGTCATCGCCTCGGTGACGCCGATGAGCTGGGGCTTGCCGCCGCCCTTCTTCGGCACGACGAACGCCACGATCTCCGCGTAGTCCGTTGTGAGCTTCTTGCTCGTCGAGGTCTCCTTGACGAGCTCGCTCTGCGGCTTGGGCACGCTGAGCGTGCCGGAGCGCCCGCCCGTGGACTCGGGGCTGATCGTGCGGGTGGAGGTCATGCTGCCCACCACCACCGCGCCGCCGTCGGCCGTCTGCTGCGCGACGACGTTCTTGCCCGGCGTGTACTTCGCGTCGATCGTCGCATTGCCCTCTGCGAGCGCCTTCTTCTGGTCCTCGAGCGACTTCTTGACCTGCTTGGCGTAGTCGTCGTCGCCGAATTCGCCGCCGCTCTTCGACCCGCCCGCCAGCGCCTTCGCGTACGCGGTGACGGTGTCCTGCGGTGTCTTCGCGAGTCCGCTGGCGTCGGCGCCCAGCAGCGTCGAGCCCTGCCGCGCGTCGTTGACCTGCGGAATCTGGCTGCCGGAGAGGAGCACCGACTGCGACCACACCTTGTAGTCGGAGCGGGCGGTGTCCTGCTTGAGCACGATGAGCTGGGTCTGGCCGGAGTCCGAGTCCTCGGTCACGAGCGTGGTGACCCGCGGCCAGGCGTCCGTCGCCGAGGTGTAGTTGAGCGTGATGGAATCCGCGGCGAGCGCCGGGGGCAGGTCGACGTCCTTGGCCTTCTTCTTCACGGCGTACGCCTTCTTGCGCAGCGCGCCGAACGGGCCGGAGGCGCGCGTCTCGAGCGTCTTCGAGCTGAGGTTGGAGTCCGCCTGCGCGACGGCCTCCGAGGCGCTGTGGAGGATCCGCTCGGCCTGGCCGTCGTCGATGACGGCGGTGGCGGTGCTGGGCTTGTCCGCCGGGGAGGGCTCGGGCAGCTCCTGGGACTGCGCACCGCAGCCGGCGAGCGCGAGCGCGGGCACGACGGCGAACGCCGCCCCCGTCTCGGCGAGCTTGCGCCGGCGCTCCTGGCGCGCGGTGCGCCGGCGGCGCTCGCGCCGGCCGCGCCGGATGCCCATGAACAGCAGCACGAGCCCGATGAGGAACGCGATCCCGCCGGCCACCATGAGCGGCACCGCCCAGGGGGTGGCGGCGTCCTTCTGCCAGGAGATGGAGACCTGCTGGGCGGCGTCGGACTTGCCGTCGGTGCCGATGAGGAACGCCGTGCGGCCGGCGTCCTGGTCCCAGTCGAGCGTCTGGGGGGCGGCGCCGGTCTGCACCGAGGTCCACAGGTCCGCGGCCGCGGGGTTGGGGGCCGAGTCCTTGCCGTCGGACTTCTCCGCCTTGAGCGCGCTCTCGCTCGTCAGCCCGGTGATCTCCGTGTGCGCGGTGTCGCCCACCCAGGCGTCGACGTTCTCCTTCGAGGCCTGGGCGATCGTCACGTCGCCCGTGCCCTCGACCGTGAGCCTGGCCGGGCCCGGGTAGAGGTTGAGCATCCCCGGGTCGACCACGACGAGCGGGCCCGGGGAGTCCAGGTCGGCCGTGGCCGTGATCGTGTCGGAGGGGGCGAGGACGGTCTTCTGCAGGATGCCGAAGCCGCCCAGGACCACCCCGAGCACCATGAAGATGACGGCGAAAACGTAGCGCACTGAGGTCCTTCCATTGGGTGGGCCGTGGTGTGGGATCCGCGAACGGGCCCGGCCAAGTCTAGTTCACGCCGTTGCCGAACCGTTATCCGCGCAGCCGATGCGTTTGCTGACTTCCCCCTGAACACTCGCCGGGTTTCCCCCTGCACGGGCGCCGGGCACCGCCCCGCGACTGCGCACCGCGCGGCGCGGCCCCCGGTCCTGCCGTGGCCTCCCACCCCGCCGTCGCGCGCCCCGCTCGGCCCGGCCTGCCCACAGGCGCCGCGTTGTACAGTGGGCCGGTGGCTTACGACAGGATTGTGTGGATCGACTGCGAGATGACCGGGCTCGTGCTCGGCACCGACGAACTCGTCGAAGTGGCGGCGATCGTCACCGACTTCGACCTCACCCCCCTCGATGAGGGCATCGACGTCGTCATCCGGCCGAGCGCTGCCGCCCGCGCGCAGATGAACGACTTCGTCACCGGCATGCACACCGCCTCGGGCCTCATCGGGGAACTCGATGGCGGCACGACCGTCGCCGAGGCGCAGGACCGGGTGCTCGCCTACATCCGCTCGCACGTCCCGGAGTCGGGCAGGGCGCCGCTGGGCGGCAACTCGGTGGGCACGGACAAGGGCTTCCTGCAGGTGCAGATGCCCGAGCTCGTCGACTGGCTGCACTACCGGATCATCGACGTCTCCTCGATCAAGGAGCTCGCCAAGCGGTGGTATCCGCGGGCCTACTACAGCGCTCCGGCCAAGACCGGGGGCCACCGTGCGCTCGGCGACATCCGGGACTCGATCGCCGAGCTCGACTACTACCGGCGGGCCGTCTTCGTGCCCGAGGGCCCCGACTCGGAGACCGCGAAGGCTATCGCCGCGCAGGTGGCACAGGCCCATTTCCCCGCGCAGGAGGCCCCCGACGCCGCCGAGGCGCCGCAGGCGGGCGGCGAGAGGTCCTCGCCCGGCGCCTGAGCCCGCTCAGCTCCCGGCCGCGCACCACTGCCCTCAGCCGCGCGCCGCTCCCGTCACCCGCGCGTCATCCCGGACCCCGGGGCGAAGATCTGGGCCGGGAAGGCCTGGGCCCGCACGACGACCCGCGCGAAGTCCTTGGCGGCCTCGGCGGCATCCGCGAGCGCCTCGTCGTCCAGCGGGGAGAACGCCACGGCCACGGAGGCGTCCGTCTGCGCCTCGATCTGCTCGCGCAGGCCGGCGGCGGCCGCGGTGGGCTCGGCCTCCTCGCCGGCGCCCACGAGCAGGCCGCGGGCCCGCAGGGACTCCTGCGCCTGGGCCCACTGCTCGGCTGACCAGCCGCGGGACTTGCGCGCGGCCTCGGGCCGGAAGGACGTGCCCGTGGCGGTGTGGAGGGCGAGCGCCTGGAGCCCGGGCAGGTCGTTGACGACGAGTGCGGCGATGTGGCCGTCCCCGCGGTATTCGCGCAGCAGGGTGGCGACCGACCAGAGGTCGAGGAACGGCTGGACGGCGGGGTCCTCGGCCTGCACCCCGGCGGCGAGGGCCTCCTGGTGCGCCGCGTAGAGGGGCCGTCCGTCCGGCAGCTGTGCGGCGAGCACCGGCTGGAGCGCGCGGCCCAGCTGCGCGGCGGCCGCCGCGAGCTCGGAGTGGTCGCGCTCCCCCTCCCCCAGGAAGAGGTGGGCGAGCATGGCCTCGGTGCCGCGCACACGCGCCGCCCAGATGCGCTCGGGGCTCGCGATCTCCCAGCACGCGGGCACGAACCGGCGCACGTGCTCGGGACTGAAGTTGTAGAACGCGGCGGTCACCACCGCGGCGCGCACCGCTCCCATGGGCGCGGCGCGGCCTGCCAGGTACGCCTGCCCGGGGTGCTCGATGCCCGCCTCGGCCAGCGCGCGGGCCACAGCCGGCGAGAAGTAGCCGGCCGAGTGCACGCTCTCGAGGCGCTTGGTCAGCTTGCGGATGAGGTCTGCTCTGCGCGTGTCCACCATGGGCCGATCCTAGCCGCGCAGCGCCGCGCCGGGGGCATCCCGCAAGGGGGACATGCAGTGCCCGGTGAGCGGTCCACGGCAACCGGTGCCCGGTCCGCGCGAGGATGCCGCCCAGCGATGCCGCCCAGCGATGGCACTCGGCGGTGGCCCTGAGGGAGCGCCCAGCCGTTCGTGTGGCACCCCACAGCCGCAAGCACTGACCCGCGCGGCCGGCGCCCAGTAGACTGGGAGGTTGAGACCGTGTGCACGGCCGCCCGCATCGGGTCCGCCGTGAGGACGTGGGCCCGGAGCGCAGGATACCCCCGCGCGGTGCGCCCCGGAAGGATGTGAGCGTGGACAACGAGATCCCACTCGGGCGGCGCAGACCGCTCTACCGGCTCTTCGAGACGATCCCCGCGATCATCAGCTACTCGGCGCTGCTGGCCGTCTTCATCATCCCGATCTTCTCGCCGCGTGCGGGCGCCGTCTACGTGCTCATTGTCGTGGGGATCATGTTCTTCCGCGCCATCCGCGGCTCGATCGACCTGGCCCGCGGCTTCGTGCGCTACAAGGCCAGCGCGCGGGTGGACTGGGGTGCGCGCCTCGTGGACATCGGCCTCACGCTCGACGGGCGGCGGGTGCCGCCGAGCCCGCCGGGCTCCTTCCACGTCCACCAGCACCGCGAGCTGCTCGACCGCGTCAAGGCCGCCCCGCAGGACTACCTCCACCCCTCGGACCTGCGCCACGCGATCATCATCGCCGCCTACAACGAGTCCTATGAGGTCATCGCCCCCACGATCCGCGGGCTCATGTACTCCACCACGCCCGGCGATCAGCTGTGCCTCTTCTTCGCCTACGAGGGCCGCGGCGGGCCGGAGATGAAGCGCACCGCCGAGCGCCTGCAGGAGGAGTTCGGCCACCGCTTCGGCCGCTTCGAGCTCGTCGAGCATCCCCGCGACCTGCCGGCGGAGCTCGCCGGCAAGGGCGCGAACATCACGTATGCGGGGCACCGGGTCCAGGAGTGGGCGCAGGCGGAGGGCTACGAGCCCGACGAGGTCATCGTCACGACCCTCGACTGCGACAACAAGCCCTATGAGTCCTACTTCGACTACGTCGCCTACGAGTACATCGCCTGCCCGGAGCGCAAGCGGCGCTCGTTCCAGCCCATCAGCCTCTACCTCAGCAACATCTGGGACGCGCCGGCCATCACCCGCGTGGTCGCCTCGGCGAACTGCTTCTGGAACCTCACCTCCACCGTGCGGCCCTTCTCGCTGCGCAACTTCGCCTCCCACTCCCAGCCGCTCGATGCGCTCATCGAGATGGACTTCTGGTCCAAGCGCACGATCGTCGAGGACGGCCATCAGTACTGGCGCTCGTACTTCCACTTCGGCGGGGACTACAGGGTCGTGCCCATCCACGTGCCGATCTACCAGGACGCCGTGCTCGCGGGCGGGCTCAAGCAGACGATGATCGCGCAGTTCAAGCAGCTCAGCCGCTGGTCCTACGGCGCCTCCGACGTGCCCTACGTGGGGCAGGCGATCTCGGATCGCAAGGCGCCCTTTTTCGGCTCCGCCCTGCGCTTCCTGGGCCTGCTCGAGGGCCACATCACGCTCGCGTCCGTCTCGCTCATCATCGCGATCGGCGGCTGGGTGCCGTTCATCGTCATGACGCAGACGGGCTCGGGCGTCGACGGCTTCGTCAAGCAGATGCCGTTCCTCGTGGGCGTCATCCAGCAGGTCGCGATGATCTCGCTGCTCATCTCGATCATCGTCTTCTGGAACCTCATCCCCCCGCGGCCGGTGCGCTACGGCCGCTTCCGGTCGGTCATGATGCTGGGCCAGTGGTTCCTCTACCCGGCGACGATCCTGGGCTACAACGCGACGACGGCCATCTACTCGCAGGGCCGGCTGCTGTTCGGCAAGTACCGCGAGAAGTTCGACGTCACGGAGAAGTCCGTGGTCTCCGAACCGCAGCGCGATGCCGCCTTCTCCGGCTCCCCGCGCTCGCTCGAGGAGATCGAGGAGTACCGGGAGGCGGAGAGCGAGCCGGAGCGCCCGCGCGCGGCCGAGGGAGGCGCGCCGGGCCAGGCCGCGCCCGGTTCGCTGCGCACAGCGGAGCGCCCGCCCCGGGAGTCCGCGCAGGACTGACACCGCGCAGCACGCCGCCGAGGCGCCGCGGGCCGAGTGCCCGCGGCGCCTCGCGTGCGTCCGGGGGCGGTGACTTGCGCTCCGAGCCTCATAGATACAAGATAGATACATGAAGTCGGCCACCGCTCGTGCCTTCGAGCACGTCAAGGGCCAGGTGCTCAGCGGGGCCCTGGCCGCCGGCACGATGACGAGCGAGGGCGAGATCGCGGCGGAGCTGGGCATCAGCCGCACGCCGGCGCGCGAGGCGTTCCTGCGCCTCGAGGCCGAGGGCCTCATGCGCCTGTACCCCAAGCGCGGGGCGCTCATCGTGCCCATCTCCCCCGCCGAGGCCGATGAGGTCTTCGAGGCCCGCCGTGTCGTCGAGTCCCACGCCGCCCGCTCGCTCACCGGTCTGCGGGACGAGGCGCTGAGCGCGGTCTGCGCACGCCTGGAGGACATCATCGAGGCCCAGCGCAGCGCGATCGCCGCGGACGACCTGCCCGCCTATGCGGCCGCCGATGCGCAGTTCCACCACTGCGTCATCGCCGCCGCCGGCAACAGTCTGCTCACCGCCTTCGCCGCGGGTCTGCGCGAGCGCCAGCAGCGCCTGGCGGCCAACTCCGTCTCCCACGACCTGGGCCGCGCCGAGGACTTCCGCGCCGCGCACGCGGCCCTCCTGTCCGCCCTGCGCGAGCGCCGCGCCGACGACTACGCCGCGCGGCTCGCCGAGCACTTCGCCACCGCCCGGGCCGCCCTGTGAATCGCGCCGCGCCCTCGCCCAAGACAACCGCCGCCGCCCCGAAGGAAGACGTGTCCCGATCCCCAGCCCCGACCCACGCCGCGGACCAGGTGGCCCGCCCCGGCTCCCCCGCGCCCGCCGGGGCCTGGCGGGCCGTCGCCTTCGTGATGTTCGCCGTGGCCTGGGGCGGCAACGAGTTCACCCCGCTCCTCGTCATGTACCGCCAGAACGGGGACTTCTCCCCTGTGGTGGCCGATGGCCTGCTGGCCGCCTACATCTTCGGCATCGTGCCCGCGCTGCTCATCGGCGGCCCGCTGTCCGACCGCTTCGGGCGCCGGCCGCTGCTGCTGCCGGCGGCTCCCCTTGCGCTGGCCGGTTCGCTCGTCATCGCCGCCGCCCCCGCCTCGTTCGTCGCCGTGGGCATCGGCCGGGTGCTGTGCGGGCTCGCGCTGGGGCTGGGCATGGCCGTCGGCGCCGCCTGGATCTCCGAGCTCTCGCGCACAGCCGATGCCGGTGCGGGCCCCCGGCGGGCCTCGCTGTCGCTGACGACCGGCTTCCTCGTCGGCGCCGGGGCGGCCGCCGCGCTGGCGCAGTGGGCCCCGTTGCCCGAACGGCTCAGCTACGGCGTGCACATCGTCATCGCACTCCTGGCCTCCCTGGCCATCCTGCGCGCCCCGGAGACCCGGCGGCGGCGTACCCCGGAGGAGGCCGGCAGCCTGCTGGCAGACCTCAAGGTGCCGGCAGTCGCCCACCGCCGCTTCCTCTTCGTCGTGATCCCGGTCGCCCCGTGGGTCTTCGGGGCCGCGGGGAGTGCCTACGCGGTGCTGCCCGGACTCATGGCGGATCACTCCGGCGGCCTGCCGATCGCGCTCTCGGGCCTGCTCACGGTCATCTGCCTGGGCGCGGGCACCGTGGTGCAGATGCTGGGCAAGCGCATCGACACCCACCGCAGCGCTCGCGCCTCCGCGCTGGCCATGGGCATCATCCTCGTGGGCATGGTGATCGCGGCGTTCGCGGCCTCTCGCCTGACGCTCCCGCTGGCCATCGCGGGCGCCGCCGTCCTGGGCGCGGGCTACGGGCTCGCGATGATCGCCGGGCTCAGCGAGGTCCAGCGCATCGCGGGACCCGACGACCTCGCGGGGCTCACGAGCGTCTTCTACAGCTTCTCCTACCTGGGCTTCTTCGTCCCGGTCACGCTCACCGCGCTCTCCGCGCACTTCACCTTCGCCCAGCTCTTCACCGCCGGCGCCGTCATGGCGGCACTCTGCGGCGCGGTGGTCGTGAGCGCCTGGCGCACCCACCTGCCCACCGGGGAGGGCGCACGGGCCGTATCGTGGGAGCCGGACGACGCCGCGTCCTGAAGCGGCCGGCGGCGCCCACGCGCACACCCGCCCCGCCTCGGGCGCGGGAATCACGGTGCCCGCGGGCACCCATGACGAGGGGAGAGGCCATGGCGAACGGCACCTACGTGGAGGCCAGCTACGAGCGGGACACCGCCTACATCGAGGACCGGATCACCTCGGACGGGACAGGCCAGTGGCCCGTCGAGGCCGGCCGCTACCGGCTCATCGCCGCCCGCGCCTGCCCGTGGGCGAACCGCACGATCATCGTGCGCCGCCTGCTGGGGCTCGAGGGCGCGATCTCCATGGGCCTGGCCGGCCCCACCCACGACGCGGACTCGTGGACGTTCGACCTGGACCCCGGCGGTCTCGACCCAGTGCTGCGCATCCCCAAGCTCAAGGACGCCTACGAGCGGCGCTTCCCCGGCTACCCCAAGGGCATCACGGTCCCCGCGATCGTCGACGTGCCCAGCGGCGAGGTCGTGACGAACAACTTCCCGCAGATCACCGTCGACTTCTCCGAGCAGTGGCGGGACTTCCAGCGCGAGGGCGCCCCGGACCTCCTGCCGGCGCAGCTGCGCGGGGAGATGGAGCGGGTGAACAAGCGCGTGTACACCGAGGTCAACAACGGCGTCTACCGGTGCGGGTTCTCCGGCTCACAGGAAGCCTACGACGCGGCGTTCGACCGGCTCTTCACCGCGCTCGACTGGCTCGAAGAGCGCCTGGCCGACCGGCGCTACCTCATGGGCGACACGATCACCGAGGCGGACGTGCGGCTGTTCACGACGCTCGCCCGGTTCGACCCCGTCTACCACGGCCACTTCAAGTGCAACCGGAGCAAGCTCGACGAGCTGCCCAACCTCTGGGGCTATGCGCGCGACCTGTTCCAGACCCCCGGGTTCGGCGACACGATCAGCTTCTCCCAGATCAAGGAGCACTACTACATCGTCCACAGCGACATCAATCCCACGGGGATCGTGCCGGACGGCCCGGATCTGTCCAACTGGGTCTCCCCCCACGGGCGGGAGGCGCTGGGCGGCTCGCCGTTCGGGGCGGGCACCGCGCCCGGCCCCGTCCCCGAGGGCGAGCGCGTGCCCGTCGCGGAGAACCCGCACATCGGCGCCGACGGCCTCGTCGTCGTGCCCGGGGCATGAGGGGTGCGGGAACGACGGGGAGCGCTGAGAGCACGAGAAGCACTGGCGTTTGCGGAGCCCCGCGGACATGATGAGTGCCGTGGCCACGAGGAGTGCCGGAGCCGTGAGGAGCGGTGCGGCTGCGGGCGGCGCCCGGGCGGAGGCGGCCTCGTGAGCGCCGTGGCCATCGCGGCGGGGTTCGTCTGGCTGGGCATGGTCCTGGCCATCTCGTTCCTCGAGGCGCCGCTGAAGTTCCAGGCCCCCGGCATCACGATCCCGCTGGGGCTGGGGATCGGCAGGCTCGTCTTCCGCGCGCTCAACGCCTGCGAGCTCGCGCTCGCCGCGGTGGTGACGGCGGGACTGCTGCTCTCCGGCGGCGGTCCGGGCGGTTCCTGGGGCCTGGGCGGGTGTGCGCTGCTGGGCGCGGTGGCCCTCCTGCTGCTTCAGCTCCTCCTCGCCCGCCCGCTCGTCACCCGCCGCTCGGATGCCGTGCTCGCGGGCCAGGACCCCGGCGAGCACCGCTCCCGGGCGCACCTGCTCTACGTGGCCTTCGAGGTCGCCAAGGCCGCCGCGCTGGGAGTCGGAGCGATTGCCTCGATGGTGGCCCTGGCGGCGCTGACCGGCTGAGCGGGCCGCGCTCCGCGCCCGCACCCCTCGAGGGCCCCGCCCATGGGGTGCCTGGACCCGCACGCATCGACTGGACCCGCACCCATCGAAAGGAAACCGATCGACATGGCAGACGATCCCAGCGATTCGGCCGGCACCGCACCTCGGGCAGCCGACCAGAGCGGCCCGAGGCGGAATGGCCCGAGCGGCGGAACGGCGAGTCCGGGCACTCCGGGTCCCGGCACGCCGAGTCACGGCGCTGCGAATCCCAGCGCTGCGAACACCGGCGCCCCGGGTGTCGGCGCCGTGAGCCTCTCCGCCCTGAGCCGGGAGCTGGTGGCCAAGGCGCGCGGTGCGCACGCGGGCAGGGCCGCGCACATGGTGGCCGGGGGCCACGAGACCGTGCTGAGCCAGACGGTCCTGGCGCTGGCCGCCGGCAGCGGCCTCGCGGAGCACGATGCGCCGCCGGAGGCGACCCTCCAGGTGCTCTCGGGCCGGATCGCGCTCACCGCCGGGGAGCAGCGGTGGGAGCTGGGCACGGGCGAGCTCATCGACATCCCCCACGCCCGGCATGCCGTCGAGGCGCTCGCAGACAGCGCGTTCCTGCTCAGCGTGGTCCGGGAGCGCTGAAGCACGGGCCCCCGGGGGCCGCGGCCGTTCGCGGGCCGGTACCGGGGCAGGCGCAAAGGCCCCGCACGCCCGATGAACGGGGTGCGGGGCCTTGCTCGGCTGGGGTGGCTAACGGGACTTGAACCCGCGGCCCCCGCGACCACAACGCGGTGCTCTACCAACTGAGCTATAGCCACCATCGCATATCCGGCGCACCACTTCGGCGCGCAGACAGCAGATGACATGCTAGTTGCCCGGCTTCGCGTTTGGCAAACCCGGACCGGCCACAACGATTGCGTCACCGGCGGGTAACTATTCGGACTCATCGGGCAGGCGGCCCCGTTGGGCTTCGTACACTGAAAAACCGCCTTCCCCGTCCGCCTGCCGTCTACCGCGAGGTCTGCCGTCCATGTCCACCGCTTCCGTGCGCGTTGCCGCCGATCGCTCGGCGCAGCTCACGGTCGGCGACGCGGTGAGCGAGCACCCGGACCTGGGCGCGGCGATGGCACAGCTCGTCCAGGCCGCGAAGGCCGCGGGCGAGGACATCACCGCGCAGATCCACGACGGGCAGGCCGTTCGGACGATCACGATCGAATCGGGCGGCCGCATTTCCGCCGCCCCGCCCACCGAGCCCGCACCGGGCGCCGCCGCGGACCCTGCGACGGGTCCCGGGGCGCAAGCCGGGTCTGCCGCCCGGCTCGGGGCCGCCGGTCCGTCCGCACCCCGCGCCCCATCCGCGGCCGGCGTTCCATCCGCGCCCGGTGCTCCGTCCGCGGCATCGGAGGCCCCCGCGCAGTCGCGGGCAGAACCCGCGGCGGGGCAGGAGTCCGCCTACCCGGTGGGCACTCCGTTCTCCGGCCCCGCCGAGCCGACCCGCGCCTCGGCCCGGGCCTCCAAGCGCAGCGCGCGGCGCGCCGAGCGAGCCCAGCGCAGCGCGCCCGCCCGCCGGGACGGGCCCGGCGCCGGCCGCGCGAAGCGGGGCGCGCTGCCCCAGCTGCGCGGGCTCACGATGCCGGGCATCGTGCTGGCCATCCTGCTCGTCGGGGCGCTGGCCGCCTACTTCGTCCCCACCATCATCGGCGCGCCGGGCACGGGCGCACCTCAGAGCATCTCCGCGGCGAGCAGCCAGGCGCAGCAGTCGGAGATCCGCGTCGAGGACTCGTCCGAGCCCGTGCCGGGTTATGCCGAGGAGCCCGCCTGGCAGGCGAAGGTCGAAAGCACCGCCTCCGTCACGGCCACGGCCCGCGGGGTCCTCGTCATCGACGAGCAGAAGCTGCGCGTCCTCGACCCCCGCAGCGGCGATCAGCGCTACGGCGGCAGCCTGGACGGCCGCCTCGACTTCGCCGTCGATACGACGATCGACGGCCGCAAGGCACTGCTGTGGCGCACGGGCCGGCACGCGCAGGCGCTCTTCGACGGCACCTCGGCGCCCGTGGACTACACGCTGCCCGCGGGCGCACGCCTCTCCTCGGCCGGTTCGAGCGTGCTCGTCAAGACCGGGAACTCCCTGTCCACGTTCACCGGCGACGGGATGCGCAACATCCCCACGCCGCCGGCGGGCTCGACGCCCATGGCGCTCGACGACGACCGGCTCATCAGCGCGGAGTTCCGCGGGCCGCTCATCAGCACCGACATCGCCACGGGCCAGACCACGCGCATCGCACTCGAGAAGCCCGAGGAGGGCCTCGAGATCATCCGCTGGGTGTCCGCCGGGCACGGCAAGGTCGTCACCCTGTGGGGCCAGCCAGGGGCCAGCACGAACAGCGGCCACCGCATCCAGCTGGTGGTCAGCGAGGCGGAGACCGGCATGATCGCCTCCACGGTCTCCACATCGACGGACGCCGTGGGCGAGGCGAGCTGGGTGCGCGGGCAGAACTACGAGTACGCCGTCATCGGCCCCTACCTGTTCAACATGCGCAGCGGACTGCTGGTGCGCGACGGCTCCGAGGCCGATGTCCGGTTCTCCGAGCCGCGCGGCACGCTCACCCCGGTCACGGTCGACGGCGCCGCATGCCTGCTCTCCGGCAGCACGGCGTATAGGACCCAGACGAATCTGCTCGCCGTGACGGGGGGCGCGCCAGGGTACGCGATCGTGCGGCAGGGCTCGGACCGGGTCGTCGGCTACCCGGAGCAGGGCTGAGCGTGTACATTTTGTGAAATCTGTGGCTTTTGAACGTTTAGAACGCGTGGGGATGGCCCTGACCAGCGCACACGCCCTACCATGGGACGGGGTCCGGTACTCAGCGCCGTCCGCCCCGCGCACCCTGGGCTCCCCTCCCATTGCCCCCGCAGGCACCGGCACGGTCCTGTGCGGCCCCGCACCCCAGCAGCGACGAAGAGGAACAGCATGACGACGGTCTCCGCCCTGAGGAGCCGAGCCGTCGCATGCGCCGTCGCCCTCGCACTCGCGGTGGCTCCGCTCGGTGCCGGCGCTGCGCTCGCGGCCGACGGCGATGGTGCGGATTCATCGGCCCCCGCGACCACGGCGCCGCAGCCCAGTGCCTCCGACAGCTCGACGGCGCCCTCCACGACTTCGCCGGGGTCACCCGCACCGACGCCGACGCCCACGCGCACCCCACAGCCCACGACGACCCCCAAGCCCACGAACACGCCGCAGCCCACGCCCGTGCCCACGCAGTCCTCATCCACGGCCCCCGAACCCAGCCCAGTGGAACCAGAGCCGGAGCCGAACGCGAGCAATGGCGATTCGGTCGCGCCGGCACCGGGCCGGAGCCCGCACCGCCACCCCGGCAGCGTCGAGCGCGACCCGTCGAACGGCAGCGGCGGCTCCGGCAGTTCCTTCGGCGACGACGCCGGCAACGACTGGGCGCCGAGCAGCCAGAGTTCCGGCGAGCGCGCCGCCTCCGACTACTCCGATCCGGTCCCCCGTGCTCCCGGTGGCGACAACGCCGATGCGATCGGCGCCGATGGTGCGACCACGCAGGCGGCGCCCGCCGGGACCGCCGATCCTAACGCGGATGCCGACGATGCGGGCAGCAGCTTCGCGGAGGGCTTCTCCTGGCCGATCGCGGTGATCTGCGGCATCATCGCGCTGGCCCTGGGCATCGCGGTCTTCGTGCTCGGCCGCCGCCGTGGCGCCGCCCCGCCCTCGCACTGACGCTCGCCTCGCGGTGCCCCGCCCTGGGATGGACGGGATGCGCTGAGCTGTGGTGCGCCCGTGCCGGGCTCCCTGGCCTGCGCCTGGCCGCTGAGGCGGTGGACGATGTCGCGGTGAGCGGGATGCCCGAGCGCGGGCGCCCGGAACCGCTGTGTCCGGCCCGTGGCCGCATCCTGCGCGGCCCGTGCCGGCGCCGGCGCAGCCGGCGCCGGCCGCGATCCTGCAAGGTCCTGCGCGGCCATCCCCCGTGCATTCCCGCACCCTGCCTCATCCCGTGCGGTCAGCGCCCCTGTGGGGTCAGCGCACTGTGCGGCCACACCCTCCCGCGCAGTCAGCGCCTTGTACGGTCCAGCGCGCTGCACGATTCTGTCCGGCCACGAACCCGCCCTGTCGGTGTCACACGGGATCCTGCATGGCCACCACCCCAAGCTGACAGCCCCGCACGCTTTCCAGCCCAGGGGCGGGCGCTCAAGGGATGTAACTCGGCAGCAGCCCCCCCCAATGCCGCCGGCGGTGGCGCAATACGGGGTCATCGAACCGATGGTTAAGCGCGGGATCGGCGAACCCAGAACCGCATGGCGAAGGCCCCTCACCGGACGTTATGCCTGGTGAGGGGCCTGCATTCTGTGCACCCCCCGGGACTTGAACCCGGAACCCACTGATTAAGAGTCAGTTGCTCTGCCAATTGAGCTAGAGGTGCGCGCAACGAGACATGACTCTACACGCTCGCCACCTGGTTGTGAAATCGAATCCGGCCCTCACAGGGCCGATGTGCTGGAGATCACCAGCGCGCACCGCACGGCATCCCGGCGGCCGATTCCCACCGTCCGCGGTCGCCTCAGCGGCGGCTCTTGACCACCGCGAGCGTGATGCCCGCGGCGACGGCGAGCGCGATGCCGCCGAAGAGCGCGATGCGCTCGACCTTGGGCGACCCGTCGGGGTTGATGACGACCGACTTCGCCTGCGCCTCGGCCTGCGCCGCGAGCGCCTTGGGGTGGAGACGGCCCACGAGCTCGTCCACATTGGCCGACAGGCGCTGCTCGCGCAGGCGGATCGACTCGACGAGCTGTTCGCGGTTGGCCGTGTCGACCGTGACGTCCGAGGTGTACACGCTGCTGCTCACTGAAACTTCCTCACCTTGTGCCTATGCGGCAGCCTGAGCGCGGCCGCGAGACCGCGGCGGGCAGGCGTGCCCGACTCTTCAGATCAGAGCTTACCGTGAACCGCGGGCGCCGTGTCCGCGCACCCGCGTATCGTTGTGCACGCGCCTTTGGCCGCAGGCCGAGGGCCCACCCAGACCTCGCGGTCGTGCGCGCCGAGCGCACGGAACCGCGCCCAACGAAGGGAGACCCATGCCCCGCCTCGAACCTGGCAACACCGCCCCCGCCTTCACCCTCCAGGACCAGGACGGGGCGGACGTCTCCCTTGCCGACTACGCCGGCCGCCGGGTCGTGGTCTACTTCTACCCCGCCGCGATGACCCCGGGCTGCACGACGGAGGCCTGCGACTTCCGCGACTCGCTGGCAGCCCTCGCCGGCGCCGGCGTCGACGTCCTGGGCGTCTCGCCGGACGAGCCGGCCAAGCTCAAGCGGTTCGCGGAGCAGGAGGGCCTGACGTTCCCACTGCTGTCCGACCCGGACAAGACGATGATGACCGAGTGGGGCGCGTTCGGCGAGAAGAAGAACTACGGGAAGGTCGTCCAGGGCGTCATCCGCTCCACCGTGGTGGTCGCGGCCGACGGCACCGTCGAGGCCGCCCAGTACAACGTCAAGGCCACCGGCCACGTCGCCCGCCTGCGCAAGCAGCTGGGCATCGACGCCGCGTAGGGTGCGCAGGCGGGCCCAGCACGCCCATCCCGCCGCCGAGGCGCGGGCCAGGGCACGTCCGTTCCGGCCGCGCCGTGCACAGCCGCCTGCGCCGCACGGGTTCCCGCTTACCTGGCGCCCCTTCCTTGGGGCCGCCCGCTGGCGCCCTCCGGTTCGTGTTCGCCCGCACTCGCCCGCCAGACACGGCCGGCGGGCGGGCGCGTGCACTAGGCTGGGCCTCGCTCGCGCGAGTGGCGGAATAGGCAGACGCGCTGGATTTAGGTTCCAGTGCCTTCGGGCGTGGGGGTTCAAGTCCCCTCTCGCGCACAGCATGAAAATGGCTCTTGACCTGGGATTTAGCTCTCCGCGCTGGGAGCCATTTTCGTCTCATGTGCTGAGATATATGCAAGCGCCACCGAGATGGGCCGCGAAGAGGCTGACTGTTGCTTTCTGCATCGCCGAGGCGACGTGCCTGTAGATGTTCATCGGAGTGGTGATGGCGGAGTGCCCCAGGCGTGCCTGGGGCACTTTGGGATGCACGCCCATCTCCAGCAGGAGCGTAGCGTGCATGTGCCGGAGGCCCTTGATGGTGACCCTGGGCAGGCTCGAATGCTTCTCAGCGAGTCAGTTCAGGTGACGATCCCAACGGCTGGTCATTGCATCGGGTGATCGCAAGTTGCCCTCGTCGTAACCGAAGACGTTCGCGTCGGCTATCACGAACTCGAACGTGACCGTGGCACGTGCCGCCGTGCGGGTTTTCAGGACGGCGCTGGTCTCGGGGTC
Organism: Brevibacterium rongguiense; assembly: GCF_009857845.1. GTDB lineage: Bacteria > Actinomycetota > Actinomycetes > Actinomycetales > Brevibacteriaceae > Brevibacterium > Brevibacterium rongguiense. The sequence goes on from NZ_WWEQ01000041.1 coordinate 24,256, forward strand.
AACGTCGATGACGCGGGCGTTGCCGGTCTTCGGGCTCTTCGTCTTCGACCAATCGTCGGTGCCCACGGCGCGGTGGATGCTGACGCGCTCCCCGCTGGTGTTAGTGTCGGATCATTTCAGCGCGTTGACCGTGCGCTTCTTCTTCGACGGGTTGACCGCGATCGCCCGTCATCGATCGCCGCGTCCAGGAGCGCGCCGGGGACGACGTGCACCTTGTGGATGCTGCTCGCCGACAACGGCTGTCCTTTCCCGTAGGTGTCTTTCCGTGCGCTCATTTCGAGTTCGCGGTAATGGGAGCCGATGCGGGTGGCGGTGAGCTTGTCGATCCTGATCTTCCCCGGATCGGGGGTGATGTGGTTACGGATGATCCTCCGATACCCATTGTTCGTCGATGCCGCCAGCCGCAGGCTCGACACCCAATATTCCGCATACACGCCCACAGTCGGGGGCTTGCCCTGGTCATGCAGTCGCCCAGGAGACTTGGTGCCGGGATCGGGAACATCGCTGCTTCTTCACCCCCTCGGGTGCGCCCACCGCCCCGCTGGGCGGGGTGTCGGGCCCGGTCATGCCGTCTGCCCTTCTCTCGTTGTGGTGCTGCCCTATGCGGTGAACAGGGAGGCTTTGGGGTCCAGTTGCAGGAGTCGCCCCGGTGGTGTGGACTTCGCGCGCGGTCTGGGTGTCGTATCGTTCCCGGTAGACCTCGCGCGAGGTGACCCCCACCTGGCCGCGGTCGTAGCTGCCCATCATTTCCTCGGTGCAGTGCTTCGCGTTGATCGCATGCAACCGTTGCTCCCGCCAATAGCGCACGAGGTCTTCCGGAGTCAGCTTCACCGTCCCCGCGATCCACGCCTGCACCTCCTCAGGCATATACGACTCCGGCACCCCCGTGAGAGTCACCGCGCCAGCAGGCGGGGTGAGGATCACTGCCAGAGTCGTGCGGAAAACGTAGGCCAGGGCGGTGAGGTCGAACACATACTTCCACGCGGCGATCCCCGTTCTCGATCTTGCCGATCCCCGACGCAGAGAGCTCGCAGCCCGCTTCCGTCATGAGACGCGCGGCACTACGCACGTTCATCGCGATCGCTTGCCGCGCAGCCCGCAGGTTCGCGGCGACGTGTTCGTGCGCGATGCCAGCGGGGTTACCCCGCACCCGTTCTGTTTCCCTCAGAGGAACATGCGGGCCCACTATTGACACCTCAAGCCCCGTGATGAAGTTTTGGGAAGTATTCGAGCTGTCTAGGAAACATGAGGTGGGCGATGCGTACCGTGACAGCCACACGTGATGACCTCCGCCACTCCCAAAGTGCGGTCATCACCCGCACCGAAGCTGCCGCCGCACTGGGTGTCGATCCCCGCACCATGAGCGCAAGCATGGGCCTTCGCCCCGGATCGTGGACACGGTGTTGGTTGATTATGCTGCGGTTGGCAGCGTAGCGGCCCGGTGGGCCTCGTAGGTGGACGGGGACTGGTGGCCGCACCAGGAGTGGCGTCGGCGGGTGT
>NZ_WWEQ01000042.1 GCF_009857845.1 Brevibacterium rongguiense
GCCGACGGCGCGCGCGGCGGCGAGCAGGGCGGTGCCGGGCGCGCCGCCCGGGGCGCCGTCGGCCAAGGCCAGCTCATCGTGCGCGGAGGTCAGGCCGACGACGAGGACATCGGCCTTGGCCTTCGCGGGGGCGGTCGGGGCTGCGGTGGTCTTCGGCAGGGGCATGGGGTTCCTCTCGCAGGCGTCGTGCACGGTGATCGCGGATGCTCCGATCGTAGTACGCGCGCTGGGAGGCCGGCCGCTGGCTAGGATGGCGGCGTGTATCCGCTGCTGTACCGCCTGCTCATCTCCCGCACCGACGCCGAGGCCGCCCACCGCGTGAGCTTCGCCGCCCTGCGCGCGCTCGATGCGCTCGCACCTGCCCGGTGGGCCCTGCGCGCGCTCATGCGCTGCGCGGCCGGCGGCCCGAGCGGTGCGCGCCGCGCGGGCGGTGCCGGCAGTCCGGGGGGCGCGGAGCCCGCCGAGGTGCTGGGCCTGCCGTTTCCCAACCGCCTGGGACTCGCCGCCGGCTTCGACAAGGACGGGGCCGGCGTGCGCGCCATGGCGCTGCTGGGCTTCGGGCACATCGAGGTGGGCACGGTTACCGCGCACGGCCAGCCGGGCAACGAGCGCCCGCGCCTGTTCCGGCTGCCCGCCCACGCGGGGATCCTCAACCGGATGGGCTTCAACAACTCCGGGGCGCGGGCCGTGGCGCTCAACCTCCGCCGCGCGCGGGCGCAGCTCGACCGGCTCCCTCACCACCGCCGCCCCGTGATCGGGGTGAACATCGGCAAGACCAAGGTCGTGCCGCTGGCCGGCGCGGTCGAGGACTACCGCACCTCGGCGCGGATCCTCGCCCCGCTCGCGGACTACCTCGTCATCAACGTCAGCTCGCCGAACACGCCGGGGCTGCGCGAGCTGCAGGCCGTCGAGGCGCTGCGCCCCATCATCGCGGCGGTCAAGGAGATCGCCGATCGCGCTCCGGCGCCGCGCTCGACCCTGGGTCGGGTGCCGCTGCTCATCAAGATCGCCCCGGACCTCGCCGACGACGATGTGGCCGCCATCGTCGACCTCGCGCTCGAGACGGGTGCGGACGGGCTCATCGCCACGAACACGCTCCTCGACCGCGGTGGGCTTGCCGGCCGGGACCGCGCGCTGGCCGACGCCGAGGCGGGGGGCATCTCCGGGCCGGCCGTCGCCGCGCGCTCGTTCGAGGTGCTCCGACTCATCCGCGAGCGGGCGGGCGACGCCCTCGTGCTCGTCTCCGCGGGCGGCGTGGCGAGCGCGGCCGACGCCCGCGGCCGCCTGGCGGCCGGCGCCCAGCTCGTGCAGGCCTACACGGCGCTCATCTACGGCGGGCCGTTCTGGGCCGCCGGCGTGCTGCGCGGCCTGCGCGGCGGTGCGCGCCTGCTGGCCCGGCGCTGAGGCGCGGCCGGGCCGCTCGGCCGGTCAGCTCGGCCAGCGTGCGCCTAGGCGGGCTGGCTGCTCAGAGGTGTGCTACTCAGCCAGCGTGCGCCTCGGCGGGCTTGCCGCTCAGCCGCGTGCTGCTCAGCTGGGGTACTGACCGCGCTTGACGACTGCCTTGGGCATCCGCAGCGGGCGCAGCTGGATGGCGCGCATGATCGCGTAGAAGTTCAGGCCCCGTTCGATGCGGTCGCGGCCGAACTTGATCTTCATCCGGGACTTCAGCTGCCAAATGAGGAAGATCGAGTCGAGGATGATGAGCGCGAAGAGCGCGTAGACGATGAGCGTGGAGATCATCTTCACCTGCTCGGTGGACACGAAGCCCACGACGAGGACGATGATCGCGACGGGGATGAGCAGCTCGCCGATCGAGAAGCGGGCATCGACGAAGTCGCGCACGTAGCGCCGCTGGGGGCCCGCGTCGCGGGGCGTGAGGAAGCGCTCGTCGCCGTTCATCATGCCCAGGCGCGCCTCTTCGCGCTGCTTGCGGCCCTCCTCCTTCGCCCGGCGGTTGGCGAGCTTGCGGTCATCGGGCACGAGGGGCTGCTTGCGGGCGGCCTCCTGCGCGCTGCGCTTGGGAGTCGGGCGGCCCTTCCTGCCGTCGGCAGGGGCCGCGGGCGCGGGGTGCGCGCCCGTGCTCTCCGGGGCCGAGGTGGGCGCGGGCTCTGCGTTCTTCTTCCGTCCGATCACGCAGCCCATAGTATCGGAGTCATGGACACCGAATCCCAGCCCGCACCGCCCACCGCGGCCGAGCTGCGCGCCCAGCTCTCCGAGCGCATGCCCGCCATCATCGCGCGGCTGCGCGAACTCGTCGCCATCGAGTCGATCGCGTGGCCGAGCATGGACCCGGCCAACGTCGAGGCAAGCGCCCGGCGCGTCGCCGAGCTCGCCGCCGACGCCGGCTTCGAGCAGGTGGAGGTGCTGCGCGGGAAGAACCCGGACGGCACGGACGGCTATCCGGCAGTCGTGGCACGCCGCCCGGCCCCGGCGGGTCGCCCCACGGTCGTCCTCTACGCCCACCACGATGTCCAGCCCACCGGCAGCCTGGAGGACTGGGATTCCGAGCCCTTCGAGGCGGTCGTGCGCGGCGACCGGCTCTTCGGCCGCGGGGCGGCGGACGACAAGGCGGGCATCATGGTCCACCTGGCGGCGCTGGAGCTGCTCGGCGACCGGCTGGACTGCGGCGTGGTGCTCTTCGCCGAGGGCGAGGAGGAGGCGGGCTCGCCCAGCTTCTCCGACTTCATCCACCGCTACCGCGACCGCCTCGCCGGCGACGTCATCGTCGTGGCCGACTCGGGCAACTGGGCGCCTGGCGTGCCCGCGCTCACCTCGAGCCTGCGCGGCATGGCCGCCCTCGAGTTCTCGGTGCGCACGCTCGACCACGCCGTCCACTCGGGCATGTACGGGGGAGTGGTGCCGGATGCCGCACTCGCGATGACGCGTCTGCTCGCCACCCTGCACGGCCCCGACGGCTCGGTGGCCGTCGCGGGACTGGGCGGTTCGCACGAGGTGGAGGTCGACTACGACGAGGCGCAGGTGCGCGCCGATTCCGGGGTCCTCGACTCCACCGAGCTCATCGGCACGGGCCCGCTGTCGAGCCGGGTGTGGACGCAGCCGTCGATCACCGTCATCGGCCTCGACATCCCCGCCGTCGATTCGTCGTCGAACACGCTGCAGGCGGCGATGCGGGCCAAGGTCTCCGTGCGCGTCGCCCCGGGTGAGGACCCCGAGGCCGCGCTCGAGGCCCTCCGCCGCCACCTGAGCGCTCACGTGCCGTTCGGGGCCACGCTGTCCTTCGGCCCCAGCGAGGCGGGAAGCCCCTGGCGCGCCGACCCCTCCGACCCGGTCGTGGCCCTCGCCCGCGAGGCGCTGACCGACGGCTTCGGGGCGCCGTGCGAGCTCACCGGGCTGGGCGGCTCGATCCCCTTCATCGCGGACCTCCTCGAGGTCTTCCCGGGAGCCTCGATCCTCGTCACGGGGGTGGAGGATCCCGATTCGCGCGCCCACAGCGCCAACGAATCGCTCTACCTGCCCGACTTCGAGTCCGCGATCGTCTCCGAGGCGCTCCTGCTCGCCCGCCTCGGCGCGCAGCCCGCGGCAGCAGGCGGCCAGGACGGCCACGGTGACCAGGACGGCCAGAGCCGCCGGGGCGAGCGGTAGTGACGAGCGGGAGCGACGAGCACGGGGGACGGGCTGGAATAGCGCGGGGCGCCCGGGCGTTGGGCGTGTAGTCTCAACGAGCACACACCCAATCGCGAAGGGGATCCGATGACTGTTGCCGAGGGAACCGCCGTCCACGAGGTCGAGCTCTCCGCGCCCGCGGCCGACAAGGTGCGCAGCCTCCTCGAACAGGAGGGCCGCACGGACCTGCGCCTGCGCGTCGCGGTCCAGCCCGGCGGCTGCTCGGGCCTCATCTACCAGCTCTACTTCGACGAGCGGATCCTCGACGGGGACGCCATCCGCGACTTCGACGGCGTCGAGGTCATCGTCGACAAGATGAGCGTGCCCTACCTGAGCGGCTCGACGATCGACTTCTCCGACACGATCGAGAAGCAGGGCTTCACGATCGACAACCCCAACGCGCAGGGCTCCTGCGCCTGTGGCGACTCGTTCCACTGAGCGCCGCCCGCCGTCCGCGGCGGGAGAGCCACTGAGATGGACCTGGAAGACCTGCGCGCGGTCGGCACCGCGCTCGAGGCCGACCAGGTCCTCTCTGCGTATCGGGCCGGGCTCTTCCCCATGGGCATCGGCGAAGGCGGAACCGGCCCGATCGGCTGGTGGGCCCCGGAGCGGCGCGGTGTGCTGCGCCCCGGTGACCTCCACGTCTCCCACAGCCTGCGCGCGTCTGCGCGCAGGTTCACCGCCACCGTGGACACCGCCTTCGCCGAGGTGGTGAGCGCGTGCGCGGACCCGCAGCGCGAGGGCACGTGGATCACCCCGCGGATCGCCGCGGTCTACCGGGCGCTGCACGCGGCCGGCCACGCGCACTCGGTCGAGGTCTGGGCCGATGGCGAACTGGCCGGGGGCCTCTACGGCGTGGCCTTCGGGGCCGTCTTCGCGGGCGAGTCGATGTTCCACCGGCGCACCGACGCCTCGAAGGCCGCGCTCGTCGAGCTCGTGCGACGCCTCGACGCCGCCGCGCCGGGCCGGTGGCTCGTCGACGCGCAGTGGTGGACCCCGCACCTCGGCACGCTCGGCGTGTCGGAAATCAGCGGGCTCGAATACCTTGCGGCGCTAGAGGACGCGGGTCGCGACGACCACTGCCAGGCTTTTCCCACCAAGTGAGGAGCTGGGTGTGAATTTCTACGCCGTGTAGCGGTAGGCTGTATCCGTTAAGAGTCAGAGTTCGCGACCCGCGCCCGCGGTCGTCCGCCCACCGGGCGGGCAGCGCGCGCTGACGCGAAGAAGGTTTCGAAAGGCTGCACGTGGATTCTCCGAATCAGCCAGTTCGCAGGGGGAGGGGCACCTGGGCCAAGCGCCTGGGCGTCGCCGGGGCCCTTGCCAGCACGGTGCTGCTCGCCGGCTGCACCAAGGAGCAGTGGGAAGTCGGATTCCTGCCGGTCGACTCCAAGGGCGCCACCTCCCACACGGAGCACTACATCGCGCTGTGGAACGGCGGCTGGATCGCCGCACTCGCGGTCGGCGCGGTGACCTGGGGCCTCATGCTGTGGTGCCTGGTCGTCTACCGCCGCCGCAAGTCGGACCGCGGCCTGCCCGTGCAGCTGCAGTACAACATGCCGATCGAGATCCTCTACACCGCTCTGCCGATCGTCCTCATCATGGGCTTCTTCTTCCAGACGGTGCACTCCCTCGAGCACACGATCGACGACAAGACCCCCGGCCAGGAGCAGATCGAGGTCGTCGGCAAGCAGTGGTCGTGGGACTTCAACTACATGACGGAGAACGTCCACTACGCCGGCGTCCAGGCCAACCTCGACGGCACGGAGGCGCCGGGCCGCAACGCCCCGACGCTCTACCTGCCCGCGAACCGCGACATCGACCTGCAGCTGCGCTCGCGCGACGTCATCCACTCCTTCTGGGTTCCCGCCTTCCTCGAGAAGCGCGACATGACGCCGGGCCGCACCGAGCACATCCACTTCAAGCCCCTCAAGGAGGGCGAGTACGTGGGCAAGTGCGCGGAGCTGTGCGGCGAGTTCCACTCCGAGATGCTCTTCAACGTCAAGGTCGTGTCCTACGACGAGTACAAGAAGTACACCGCGGGACTCAAGGCCGAGGGCAATGAGGGCCGGCTCGGGCCGGAGTACGATCGCACCGACTGGTACCAGAACCCGCACGAGCAGAAAGGCGCTGGAGAATGACGGCGGTAGCCAACCGGCCGACCTCGACGACGACGGGCCAACAGGGACCCGTCCCGCGCAGCCTCGGCAAGGTGATCGTCAACTGGATCACCTCGACTGACCACAAGACCATCGGGTACATGTACCTGATCGCCTCCTTCGTGTTCTTCTGCATCGGCGGCGTCATGGCGCTGCTCATCCGCCTCGAGCTCTTCGAGCCCGGCATGCAGATCATCGAGACGAAAGAGCAGTACAACCAGCTCTTCACGATGCACGGCACGATCATGCTCCTCATGTTCGCCACGCCGCTCTTCTCGGGCTTCGCGAACGTCCTCATGCCGCTCCAGATCGGCGCGCCGGACGTCGCGTTCCCGCGGCTCAACGCGTTCGCGTTCTGGCTCTACCTCTTCGGCAGCCTCATCGCCTGCGCGGGCTTCCTCACCCCGCAGGGTGCGGCTTCATTCGGCTGGACGGCGTACGCGCCGCTGAGCAACACGACGTTTACCCCCGGGGTGGGCGGGCACCTGTGGGTCATGGGCCTCGGATTCCAGGGCTTCGGCACCATCCTGGGCTCGGTCAACTTCATCACGACGATCATCACGATGCGCGCCCCGGGCATGACGATGTTCCGCATGCCGATCTTCACGTGGAACACGCTCATCACCGGCATCCTCGTCCTCATGGCGTTCCCGCCGCTCGCTGCGGCGCTGCTGGCGCTGGGCGCGGACCGGATCTTCGGCGCCCACGTGTTCTCACCGGAGAACGGCGGGCCCATACTCTGGCAGCACCTCTTCTGGTTCTTCGGGCACCCAGAGGTGTACGTCATCGCGCTGCCGTTCTTCGGCATTGTCTCCGAGATCTTCCCGACTTTCAGCCGCAAGCCCATCTTCGGCTACCGAATGCTCGTCTTCGCGACGATCGCGATCGCGGCCCTGTCCGTGACCGTGTGGGCGCACCACATGTACGTCACCGGCGCGGTCATGCTCCCGTTCTTCGCCTTCATGACGATGCTCATCGGCGTGCCGACGGGCGTGAAGATCTACAACTGGATCTTCACGATGGTGAAGGGCTCCATCACGTTCGAGACCCCCATGCTGTGGTCGCTCGGCTTCCTCGTGAGCTTCGTCTTCGGCGGCCTGACGGGAGTCATCCTCGCGAGCCCGGTGCTCGACCAGCAGGTCTCGGACTCGTACTTCGTGGTGGCGCACTTCCACTACGTCATCTTCGGCACCGTGGTGTTCGCGATGTTCGCGGGCTTCTACTTCTGGTGGCCCAAGTGGACCGGCAAGATGCTCAACGAGCGCCTCGGCAAGATCCACTTCTGGCTGCTGTTCGTGGGCTTCCACGGCACGTTCCTCATCCAGCACTGGCTGGGCGCCATGGGCATGCCGCGCCGCTACGCGGACTACCTGCCGCAGGACGGCTTCACGTTCATGAACCAGATCTCGACGTACGGCTCGCTCATCCTGGGCCTGTCGATGATCCCGTTCTTCTTCAACGTGTGGATCACCGCCCGCCGGGCGCCCAAGGTCTCGGTCAACGATCCCTGGGGCTACGGCGGATCGCTCGAGTGGGCCACGTCGTGCCCGCCGCCGCGCCACAACTTCGACTCGCTGCCGCGCATCCGCTCGGAGCGCCCGGCGTTCGATGCCAATCACCCGGAGCTCCTCGAGCTCGCCGGGTACCCGGGCGACGCGTACTCCCCGGCGACCACCCAGGGGGCGGCCAAGTGAAGGTCTCAGCCATCATGTTCTCCAGCGGGATCTTCTTCTTCATCCCGGTCGGGATCGTCTACGGCATCCTCACCGACTTCAAGGAGCTCGTCGGCTTCCCCGCGATCCTCCTCGTCGGACTCATGTCGATCATGATCGGCGGGTACCTGTTCCTGCACTCGCGCAGCATCGGGCGCATCGCGGCCGACTCGGACGACGGCGAGATCGCCGACGAGGCCTACGAATACGGGTTCTACAGCCCGTGGAGCTGGTGGCCGCTCGTCATCGGCGTGGGGGCCGGCATCTGCTTCTTCGGGATGGCCGTGGGCTTCTGGATCGTCCCGTTCGGCGCGGTCATCGCGCTCGTCGGGCTCGTGGGCCTGGTCTTCGAGTACGACCGGGGCAACTTCGCCCACTGACGGGCTTGCCTGTGGGCTAGCCGCAGGGCCGCCGGACGCGCAGCGTCCGGCGGCCCTGCGTTTGTGTCGGGCGCCGGTTGCCGTGGCCCGGCCTGTGTGAATCACCTGGAATCGGGTTTCGCCTGGGCATAGGGTCGGCACATGCACACGTCGCTCGAACGCCACCGCACCCGCAGCCTGGTGCTGCGGGCGCCGCGTCCAGACGATGCGGCGGCCGTGTTCGCCATCGCCTCCGATCCGCGCGTGTGGACCCATTTTCCCTCCGGAAGGCCCCTGGAGGTGAGGGAGTCCGCGGCCGGGATCGACCGCTGGCGTGAGGGCGGGGCCGCCGACGGGCTGGGTGTGTGGCTCGTCAGCACGGCTGGGGAGCCGGACCGGATCATCGGATACGCGGGCTGCTGGGGCCGTGCCGCTGGGCGCCTGTGGAACCTCGGGTATCGATTCGCACCCAGTGCGCAGGGTCGCGGCTTCGCCACAGAGGCGGCTGCGGAAGCGGTCGCGCAGGCGCAGGGGCTCGACGCGGCTCGTCCCGTCGTCGCGCTCGTGCTCGAGCACAACACCGGCTCGCGAGCCGTAGCCGAGCGCTGCGGCCTCAGCGTCCGCTTTCGTGGCCGCGACGTCGGCAATCCCGACGCAGCCGCGGTTCGCCTTGTCCTCGCCGATCGCCCGCTGGCCGATGAGGAGATCGCGGCAGCACTCGGGTAGGCGCGGGCCGCACACGATGTGGGGTGCCCCGGTGGGGAGCGCGGCGAGGGAGCGCTTCGCCGAGGGGCCGCCGCGGTGGGCGCCGGTCGTGGAGCCGGTCGCGCCTCCTCCATGGCGACGGCGTCGGGCGCCCGCGGCGGGGTCTCAACGTAGTGGGCCGGTCTTTCGGCGGGTTTCGGCCAGCCCCGAGCGGTGTGCGGGCACGTCCGTACGCACTGGGACGGTGTGTGTGGGCTCTAACGGTGTGCGCACGGTCCGACGGTGAGCGCACGGTCCGACGATGTATGGGGGCCTGGCACCGCATGGTCGGTCTGACAGGCGTGTGGGGCCTGTCGGTGCGTGCACAGGCCCCGACACTGCGCGCGCGGCCTGTGTGTGGGGCCAGACGGTGCGTGGGGGGCCTGACAGTGGATGGGGAGGCCGGACCAGGCGTGTGGGGCCTGTCGGTGCGTGCACAGGGCCCGACGGCGCGTGCGGGTCCCGACCGCGCGTGGGACGGCACGGAAGCGCTCGACGGTGCAGTGCCGCCCCGTTCATCGACTGGGGCAGAGACGCCCGCAGCTGGGCACTCGGGCCGTTCGCCCTCGGTGGGTGCATCGTGGCGCGTCGGAGCGCTCCCAGTCGTGTGCTCGCCTCCGAACCCTCCGCGGGGGTGCCTCACCGGTGGACACGCGTCCAACGCGAGCTGGTGCAGGATCCGTCGAAGCGTATGCGGGGGAGGGGGCGGCAACCTCTGCCTGGCTCTGCGGACAACTCTGGGCGGTCTTCACGACGGATGACCTCACGTAGCCGAAGGGCTGGGCAGGACGCGCCAGAAGGCGCGGGGCGACTCCGTGACACGTGCCGATAGCTCTGACCACTGCCGGGAACGGCCAACCGGGATGAAGGCTTTACCACGAGAGTGGAGGACGGCCCGGCTCGATCCGGTAGGGCGTGGGACCAGGCACCGATCCTTCGATAGCCGTGCTGCCCAGCGAATGATGCCGGGAGCGGCAAGCCGCTCGGGGAGCCTGCGCGGAGGCCGGCAGGGCGCGGCGGGGCGAAGTGTGAGCCGGGTGGGGGCCACTTGAGCGTAGTCCCGAAAGACGGCGCGCGCGGCCTTCCCGGGGCAGCCGAACACGTGAGCAGAGGGCCGCTCCTTCCAGACGAGCCAGGGCGCACGCACCGAGTCGCTGAGGAGCGCTCCGGTTCCGATTGCAGCCGGGAGCGACCTGGTTCCGATTGTTGCCGAGGGCGCCCTGCGAGTCGGGAGCCGCGTGGGGGCTTCCAGCACCGTCCGGGTACGCAGGTGCCCCGCGACTGTCCGAAAGCCCGAGGCCGCGCCGGGCCATGAGCGACCCGGGCGTGGGCGCCACACGCGTGCACAGCGAGGCCTGGTGAGCTGCCACGGTGTTTCCGAACGGTCAGGATGTGTGCGCGGCAGCGGGTGTGAGGCCCAGCGCAGCGAGTCAACCCGCTGGCGAGATCGCTGCGCGGACCCTGCGATGGGCGGGCCGACGGTCGTGCGCGCGGCCCACCGCGTACCGGTGAATCGGACGGCGAACTCGAGAGGCACCGGTGGGCGTATACGGCTTCGGGCACACGGGTGCGCGTTGGCCGCCACGCGCCGAGGCGTCCTCCAGAGTGCGCAGGCGGTTGCACGCGCGCCCGTCGACCGCCGCGCACCGAGGCGTCCTCCAGGGTGCGCATGCGGCATGAGCAGAGGCCTGGGCATGGACGCGACTCGACGAGCTCTCACGGGCCGACCACTCCGCACGAACAGCACGGAATCAGTCCGGCTCGCCGGTCGGGCATGGACGAGCGCCGCCTCCCAGCGGGAGACGGCGCTCGTGTGCGCGGTTCAGTGGCCCTTCGGCAGCTCGCCGTGGCCGGCGCCTGCCAGCTCGGCGTCGTGGCCGCCCTCGACCTCGCCGTGGTGATCGTGGTGGGCGGCATCGAGCTCGTCCTTCGTGACGGGCTCGACCCGGTTCTCGAAGAAGAACTGCGCGAACTTCGCGCGGACGCGCTCGCTGCGCGGCACCACGCCCTTCGCATTGGCCCGTGCGGGAACCGGCGCGGGCGACTCGAAGGCCGTGAGCTTCCAGCGCGCGTGCGGGTCGACGGCAATGTGGCGCTCCTGGTACTCGCCGTGGGGCAGGCGGATGATCTGGCCGGACTCGATGCCGTGCAGGACGAGTTCGCGGTCCTTGCGCTGGAGGCCCAGGCACACCCGGCGGGTGACGATGTAGCCGAGGATCGGCCCCAGGAAGAACAGCGTGCGCAGCACGTAGGTCACATCGTTGAGCGACATGTGGAAGAACACCGCGATGAGGTCGCCGGAGGCGGCGGCCCACATGACCAGGTACCACACGGTCGCCGCGACACCCACGGCCGTGCGCGTCGGGTTGTTGCGCGGGCGCTCGAGGATGTTGTGGTCGCGGTGGTCGCCCGTCAGCCACGCCTCGAAGAACGGCCAGGCGATCATGGCGCCGAACAGGACGGCGGCCACGAGCAGCGCGGAGAAGATGTTGAAGCTGATGGGGTAGCCCGCGATGTAGAACTCGAGCCAGCCCGGCATGAGGCGCAGGAAGCCGTCCATCCAGCCGATGTACCAGTCGGGCTGCGTGCCCGCGGAGACCGGCGAGGGATCGTAGGGCCCGTAGTTCCAGATCGGGTTGATCGTGAACAGGCCCGCGATGAGGCACAGGAGGCTGAAGATCATGAAGAGGAACCCGCCGCCCTTGGCCGCGAAGGTGGGCAGCACGGGCTCGCCCACGACGTTCTTCTCCGTGTGGCCGGCGCCGGGCCACTGGGTGTGCTTGTGGATGACGACGAACATGAGGTGGACGCCGATGAGCGCGATGAGCACCGCAGGCACGAGCATGATGTGCATCGTGTAGAGCCGCGAGACGATGTCCGTGCCGGGGAACTCGCCGCCGAACAGGAAGAACGACACGTAGGTGCCCACCAGCGGGATCGACTTGAGCAGCCCGTCGATGATCCGCAGGCCGTTGCCGGAGAGCAGGTCATCGGGCAGGGAGTAGCCCGTGAAACCGGCCGCCATGCCCATCGCGATGAGCGCGACGCCGACGATCCAGTTGAGCTCGCGCGGCTTGCGGTACGCACCGGTGAAGAAGATGCGCAGCGCGTGGAGGCTCAGCGCCGCCATGAACAGCAGGGCCGCCCAGTGGTGTAGCTGGCGCAGGAACAGTCCGCCGCGGATCTCGAACGAGATGTTCAGCGTCGAGGCGTAGGCCTCGGACATCTCCACACCGCGCAGCGGGGCGAAGCTGCCCTCGTAGTGCATCTCACCCATCGCCGGCTTGAACCACAGGGTGAGGAAGGTGCCGGAGAGCAGCAGGACGATGAAGCTGTAGAGGGCGACCTCGCCGAGCATGAACGACCAGTGGGCCGGGAAGATCTTGCGCCCGAACTCCTTGACCGCGGCGGACGCCCCGGTGCGGGACTCGACGAAGCGCGCGGAGCCGGTGAGGAACTTCGAATCGGTGACGGTATTGCTCATCAGGCGTCAGTGCTCCTTGTGTGGATCTCCCAGAACGTCGGGCCCACGGGCTCGTGGAAGTCGCTCTGCGCGACGAGGTAGCCCTCGGAGTCGACGGCGATGGGCAGCTGCGGCAGCGGGCGCTTGGCCGGACCGAAGATCACCTTGCAGTGGTTCGTGACGTCGAACGTCGACTGGTGGCAGGGGCACAGCAGGTGGTGCGTCTGGTGCTCGTAGAGCGCGACGGGGCAACCGACGTGCGTGCAGATCTTCGAGTACGCCACGACGCCGTCGATCGACCAGTTCTCGCGCCCGGGCTCGATGTTGAGCTCCTCGGGCCGGATCCGCATGAGGAGCACCGCGGCCTTGGCCTTCTCGTTGAGCGGGTCCTCGGACTCGCGCAGCTTCTCCGGGATGACGTGGAACGCGGAGCCGATCGTGACATCGGCGAGCTTGATGGGCCGGTCCTCCTCGGGCACCCCGCCCGGGTCCTGGCACAGGCGCACGCCCTGCTTCCACAGCGTGCGGAACAGCGCATCGCCGGGCAGCGGGCCCAGGTCGCGCAGGACGAGCACGGCGGGCAGCGGCGCGATCGCGACGGCGGCGATGAGGAGGTTGCGCAGGAGCGGGCGGCGGGCGATGCCCGACTCCTCCTTGGCCTGGTTGAGGATCTCGAGCGCAATCGCCTGGTCCTCGGCCGAGCCCGCGATGCTGTGGCGGTCCTCGGTCACCTCGGCGTCGGTGATGAGCGTCTTGGCCCACAGGATGATGCCGATTCCCACCGAGCCCAGCGCGATGGCCGCCCCGATGCCGAGCATGGCGTTCTGCAGGCGCAGGCGGCCCAGCGAGCCGTCGGGCGCGAAGAGGAAGTAGGACACGATGAACCAGATCGTGCCGATCATCGAGAGGATGAACCAGGCGGCGACCTGGCGCTCTGCGACTTTCGCGGCGGCGGGCTCGACGTCCGTGATGCGCGGCTTGTGCTCCGGCAGACCCGGATCGGTGAAGCCGTTCACGGTGTCGAGCGTGCCGCCCGCTGCGCCGTCGTGGTCTTTCGAGGTCATTCGGTTCCTCGTCTAATACTCGTTGCGGATGAGAATTCTGCTGCGGTCACTTGGACCGCGCCGTGAGCCACACCGTGATGCCGATGACGGCCGCGAGGCCGAAGAACCAGATGAACAGGCCCTCCGCCACCGGGCCGAGCGCGCCGAGCTTGAAGCCGCCGGGGGAGGGCTCCTCCGAGGCGTTGCGGACATAGGCGATGACATCGCGCTTCTGCTCGGGCGTCAGGTTGGCATCGTTGAAGATCGGCATGTTCTGCGGGCCGGTCTGCATGGCCTCGTAGAGGTGCTTCTCCGAGACGTTCTGCAGGTTCGGGGCGTACTTGCCGCGGGTCAGCGCACCGCCGGCGCCGACGACGTTGTGGCACATCGCGCAGTTGGTGCGGAACAGGCCGCCGCCCTTGGCGGGGTCGCCCTTGGACGCGTCGAGGTAGTCGCCCTCCGGGACCGAGGGGCCGGGGCCCATGGAGGCCACGTAGGCGGCGAGCTGGTCGATCTGGTCCTGGTTGAACTGCTGCTTCTTGACCTGGCCCTGGGGTCCGCTCATCTGCAGCGGCATGCGCCCGGTGCCCACCTGGAAGTCCACCGAGGAGGCGCCGACGCCCACGAGGCTCGGGCCGTTCTCCGTGCCCTGCCCGCTCATGCCGTGGCACGTGGCGCAGTTGGCGACGAAGAGCTTCTGGCCCTGCGCGACGTCATCGCTGGAGTACTCCTGCGCCTTGGCGCTGCTGTTCGAGGTGAACAGCGCGTAGGCGCCGCCCGTGAGCAGTAGGCCCACGAGCAGGAGGACGACGAGCGCCATCGGGTGGCGGCGCCGGGCTGAGAGTAGCTTCACTGGTAATCCTTTTCCAATCTCAGATGCAGGTGCGCAGGCTCACTTGAGCAGGTAGATGACTGAGAACAGCCCCACCCACACCACGTCGACGAAGTGCCAGTAGTACGACACGCAGATCGCGAACGTCGCCTCGCGGTGGCCGAAGCGCTTCGCGCCGTAGGCACGGCCGATGACGAGGAGGAACGCGATGAGGCCGCCGATCACGTGAAGGCCGTGGAAGCCGGTCGTGAGGTAGAAGACGGAGCCGTACGCGTTCGAGTTCAGCGCGATCCCCTCGGAGACGAGGTTCGCGTACTCGTAGACCTGCCCGGCGACGAAGATCGCGCCCAGGACGAACGAGAGGAAATACCACTCGACCATGCCCCATTTGCCGATGGCGAACAGGCCGCCGGTGCGCCGGGGGGCGAAGTGCTCGGCCTTGAACACGCCCAGCTGGCAGGTCACGGAGGACAGCACGAGGATCGTGGTGTTGACGAGCGCGTAGGGCACGTCGAGCACCTTGGTCTCCTCGGCCCACAGCTCGGGGACGACCGACCGGATCGTGAAGTACATGGCGAAGAGCGCCGCGAAGAACATCAGCTCGGAGGCGAGCCACACGATGAAGCCGACCGTCGTGGTATTCGGCCGGTTGATCACCGGATGTACGGGCGCTGTCTGGGATGCAGTGGCAGTGGACACGGAGTCATTATTACTCAGTCAGCAGGAAGATTTCATCTTTTGCTCAGCTTGCGCGGCCACTTTTTCTACAGCGTGTAGGCGTTTGCCGCGCCAGGGCTGGTCGGGGCCCGCAGAACTTTTCCTCCGCGCCCGGCGGCGTGTCGGTCATGCGGCCCCCCGCATCCGCCGCCGCCCGCCCGCGTCCCGTCCTCCAGGCCGGCCCGTGGGCAGCAGCGCCGAGCACCTACGATGGGGTGGCGCCCCGGCGCTGCCCGCACTGCCCGATTCGTCGAAGAGGTCCCCGGTGAACCAGCCATCCGCCCAGTCCCACACGCCCGCCGCGATGCGCGGGGTCCGGGACTGGCCCGAGCTGCTCGTGGGGCTCATGGCCGGCCGCGACATGGATGCGGCGACCGCCGCCTGGTCGATGGACGAGATCATGTCCGGCGACGTCCCGGACGTGACGATGGCCGCGTTCCTCGTCGCCCACCACGGCAAGGGGGAGACGGTCGAGGAGATCACCGGGCTCGTCGCCTCCATGATGTCCCACGCCGTCGCGCTGCCGGGACTGGAGGACGCGGTCGACATCGTCGGCACGGGCGGCGACCGCGCGAAGACGGTGAACATCTCGTCGACCGCCTCGTTCGTCATCGCCGGCGCCGGCCAGCGCCTCGTCAAACACGGCAACCGGGCGACCTCGTCCGCCTCGGGATCCGCCGATGTGCTCGAGCGGCTGGGGCTCGTCCTCGACCTCACCCCCGAGCAGACCGGGCGGGCCGCCCGCGAAGTGGGGATGGCCTTCTGCTTCGCCAACGTCTACCACCCGTCGATGCGCTTCATCGCCCCCGTGCGCAAGCAGATCGCCGTGCCCTCCGCCTTCAACATCCTGGGCCCGCTGACCAACCCCGCGCGCACGCGGGCCACCGCGATCGGCGTGGCCGACCCCAAGATGGCCCCGCTCGTGGCCGGCGTGCTGGCCGCGCGCGGGGACAGCGCCGTCGTCTTCCGCTCCCGCGACGGGCTCGACGAGCTGAGCACCACCGCGGTCAACGACGTCTGGGAGGTGCGCGACGGGGGCGTCGCGCACACGGAGTTCGACGCCCGCGAGGTGGGCCTGCCCCGCGCTGCCAAGGACGAGCTGCGCGGAGGCGACCCGGCGTTCAACGCCGACGTCATGCGCTCGGTGCTCGGGGGCACTCAGTCGCCCGTGCGCGATGTCGTGCTGCTGAATGCCGCGGCGGCTCTTGTCGCCGCCGACCCTTCCGCGCAGGGCCCCTTCGAGCAGCGGGTCGCGGGGGCGCTCGAGCGCGCTCGTGAGGCGCTCGACACAGGCCGCGCCGCCGCCAAGCTCGACGAGCTCATCACGGTGTCGCGGGAGCTGCGCTCCGCGGACCGCCCACGGCGCTGAGCGCCTGCTCGGCACCGCGTGCCGGGGATCTGAGCGGGTCCGAGGCGCGCACGAGCCTCGTTGCCCCATCGAACAGCCACGCCGCGATGAGGGACTGCTCCTCGGCGAGCGTGCCAGCGGGGCTGTCGACGTGCTCGGCGGTCAGGGCGAGGGCGGCAAGTGTGCGGTACGGGCTGGTGCCCGCGGGGCTGACGGCGCACCCTGCGAGCCGGCCGTAGCGGATGAGCGCGAGGTCCCAGCCGCCGTCGCCGCGCGGGGCGGCCGCCGCGACCTCGGCGGCGCTGCGCAGGCAGCGGGTGCGATCGCCGCGGGCCATGGCCGAGAGCGCCCCGGTCAGCCCGTCGCGCAGCTCCGCGGCGCGCTCGAAGCGCTGCGCTGCGGCAAGCTCGCCCACGCGGGCGCGGAAGCGCTCGACGAGCTGCCCCGGATCGCCGGCGAAGAAGCTGCGGATGCCCGCAATGCCCTCCGCGTAGGCACTCGGCTCGTGCTCCCCGGCGCAGGGTCCGGCGCAGCGGCCCAGCCCCGCCGCGGCGCACGGAGCGAACGACGCCGATCCGGGCCGCTGCGTGCACCGCTTGACCGGGAAGAGCGCCTCGAGGAGGTCCTTGGCCGCGCGCGCACCGCGGTGGCTGCGGAAGGGGCCCGCCGCCTCGGCCGCGGGCCGGGAGTGCACGATCGACAGCCGGGGGAAGGGCCCGGAGGTCAGCACGACCCACGCCGCCCGCTCCGGGTTCTTCGACCGGCGGTTGTACGGGGGAGCGAGCTCGCCGATGAGCCGCACCTCGCGCACCTGGGCCTCGAGGGCGGTCTCGCAGACGACCGTGGAGACCGACTGCGCGGCCGTGACCATCTCCGCCATCCGCCCCCGCGTCTCACCCGCGTTGAAGTAGCTGCGCACCCGCGTGCGCATGTCCCGGCTCTGGCCCACGTAGAGGACCCGCCGGGCACCGTCGAGGAACATGTAGACACCGGGGCCGTGGGGCACGTCGCGGCCCAGGTGCGCCTTGGAGTTGCGCCGCTTCCAGCCGGCGGGCTTGAGCGCGCGCAGCTCCTCGAGCGTCGTGACCCCCGCGGAGCCGAACCGGTCGAACAGGAGGTGCAGGATCTCCGAGGTGGCCCGCGCGTCGGCGAGTGCGCGGTGGTTCGGCTCGATCCGGGTCCCGAAGAACGCCGCCAGCGTCGCGAGCTTGTGATTGCGCACCTCACCGCGCGGCACGGCCTGGCGGGCGAGCCTGACCGTGTCGAGCACGACCGGGTTGGGCCACGGGTAGTCGAGCCGGGCGCAGGCGCTGCGGAGGAAGCCGATGTCGAAGCCCGCATTGTGGGCCACGAGGACGGAGCCGTGGGCGAACTCGAGGAAGGCCGGCAGCACCGCCGACAGCCGCGGGGCATCGACGACCATGGAGTTGCTGATCCCCGTCAGGCGCTCGACGAACGGCGAGATGACAGAGCCCTCCGGCCGTACCAGCGTGGAGAATTCGCCGAGGACCTCACCGCCGCGGGTGCGCACGGCGCCGATCTCCGTGATGTCGTTCTCGCCGTTCGAGGTGCCCGTGGTCTCGAGGTCGACGACGACGAACGAGACCTCGGACAGGTCGGTGCCCACATCGTCGATGCTCAGCTGGCCGCTGCGCGGGTCGTCGGGGCGCTCGAAGCGCAGGGCCGTGTGTTCTCGCATCGCCCCATCGTCACATGCGCCGCGGACACGGCCCCCGCGGCCGTGCACCGTGGGCGGAGCGCCGACGGTCCGGAGGCGCTGTGCGGTCCCCGTGTCCGTGCCTGCCCGTAGCGTCAGCACCGTCCACCCGGGCCGCTGCGGCGGTGCCGGACGCACCGCGGCGCAGGCCGCACCGGCCGCCCGGCCGGCCACCGACGGAGGAGCGCACCATGATCATCGAATGCACCCACCCCGACCACGCCGTCGACCCCGCCACAGGGCGGACGGCCTGCCCGGACCCCGACTGCCTCGTGGCCGCGGCCGACGGCGGATTCGATCCGATGGACCGCCTGCCCGCGGCCCGCCCGGAGTGGATCCTCGCCTCGCCGGACCGGCTCGATGCGTGCGAGGTCGAGGCGCTTGCCGTGCTCGGCGATGCGGGCCTCGTCCCGCAGGTCGTCGGGCTCGAGGCCGGCCCCGCCGGCGCTGAGCCCATCGGGTTCACTCCCGCCCGCCGGCTGCGCCGCGCGGGCTGAGACTCACACGGCCGCCCCGTCGTCCCCGTCGCGGCGGCGCTCGCTCGGCAGCGAGCGGAAGAGCTGGACGCCCCCGCCGAGCATCACGACGACGAGCAGGAGGGTGAGCCAGCCGGGCATCGGGCGGAAGAACAGGGCGCCCACGAGCAGGCCCGCGATCGCGCCCAGCACTGCGATGAGGGAGAGCACGAGCGCGCGAGGGGCGGTGCGCCAGCCCACCGGCGGGGGGTCGGGGCGCTCCCAGTCGTCACCGGCGGCAAGCTCATCGGCGACCAGGTCCGCGGGCACCTCGGAGTTCACCGCCGCCGGGGAATCGTAGCCCGCGAGCACCTCGGCCCACTGCGCCTCGGAGACGCGGTCGGCATCGCCCAGGGCCTCCCAGTCGGGGCTGCGGGCATCGTCATCGCCCGGCTCTCCCGGGTCGGGAGTGCCCGCGCTCACGCTGGTGCTCCCCCGCCGGGCTGTGGCCCGACGTGCGCGGCGATCGCATCGGCGATGAGGGGCGTGTCGTAGTCGAGCGTGGCGACGTGCCGGCTGCGGCGCAGCGCGATGATGCGCGGCGGGGCGGGCAGCCGTCGGCGCAGGGTGCGCGCGGAGCGCGGGCCCACCACCGCATCGGCGCCGGAGAGGCAGAGGGTGACGGGGTTGCGGACCTCCCACAGCCGCGCGCGCACCCCGGGCAGCGCGCGGTGGAACCGGGCGATCGCCCGCAGCGGGGTACGCGGGTACGCGCGCTCCGTCACGCCGGGGCGGGCGATGTCGTCGCCGATCGCGGGAACGCTGCGCACGACGCGACCCAGCACCGGCAGGACGGGGGCCAGCGGCGAATCGATGTAGAGGGCCGGGTTGACGAGCACGAGCGCCGCGACGCCGGGGCGGCGCTGGGCCAGGTCGAGGGCGAGGGCCCCGCCCATCGACAGGCCCACCACGACGACGCGCGCGCAGCGGCCGCTCAGATCGTCGAAGGCCGCGTCGACATCGGCCGTCCAGTCCTCCCAGCGCGCCCGCGAGAGCTCCTGCCAGCGGGTCCCGTGGCCGGCGAGCAGGGGGACCTCCGCAGCCGCGCCGGTGCGCTGCGCGACGTCCGCGGCCAGGGGGCGCAGGGAGGCCGGGGAGCCCGTGATGCCGTGGATGAGGAGGATGCCGCAGTCGGTGCCCTCACCTGCGATGCTCAGTGCGCGGACGGCATCGTCCGGCCCACTCTGCCCTGCCGTCATGGGCACAAGGATGCCATACGCGAGCCCGGCGGCGGGCCGCTTGCGCTCACGTATAGTTGGCGGAGATCTCCGCACGCGCAATCGAAGGGACCCGAGTGTTCTACTGGCTGCTCAAGCGCGTCTTCGTGGGTCCGCTGCTCCGGGTGCTCTTCCGCCCCTGGGTGCGCGGCATGGAGAACGTGCCGGCCGAGGGGCCCGCGATCCTCGCGGGCAACCACATGTCGTTCCTCGACTCGATCTTCCTGCCCCTCATGGCGCCCCGGCCCGTCGTCTTCCTGGCCAAGAAGGACTACTTCACCGGGCGCGGCCTGCGCGGCATCCTCATGCGCCGGTTCTTCCTCATGACGAACCAGCTGCCCATGGACCGCTCGGGCGGAACCGCCTCGGAGGCGTCCCTGAACTCGGGGCTCAAGGTGCTGCGCGAGGGCAAGCTCCTGGGGATCTACCCGGAGGGCACCCGCAGCCCCGACGGCAGGCTCTACCGCGGCCGCACCGGCGTGGCCCGCCTCGTGCTCGAATCGGGTGCACCGGTGATCCCGGTGGCGCTCATCGGCACGGACGAGGTGCAGCCGATGGGCCGCACGCTGCCGCGCATCCGCCGGGTCGGGATCGTCTTCGGCCAGCCCCTCGACTTCTCGAAGTACGAGGGCCTCGGGCACGACCGCTTCCTCATGCGCTCGATCACCGACGAGATCATGTACGAGATCCTGCGGATCTCCGGCCAGCAGTACGTGGACACCTACGCATCGTCGGTCAAGACGCGCCTGCTCACCCAGAAGAAGACTGGCGAGGCGGCCGACTGACGCCGCCCGGCCCTCCGGCCCCTCCGGGTAGTGCGGCGGCATGGGTCCGCCGGCCAGAGCCGGCGCGCGGCGCGGCTGAGCGGCCGGCCGGGGAGGCGGCTTCGGTGTTCGATTCCTGCGGTAACGGCGACACGCCGCAATCGTTACCGCCCGCCTCGGGCGCCCGCTCGGCCGGACCGCATAGGTTCGTGGCATACGCGAAAACCCCGGGCCCGCGTCCGTGCCGTGCGCTAGACTTGAGCTCCACAGCACGGTCGAACAGGGCCCCCTTCCCCCTGGGGTGTAAAGGAGGAGTCGGTGTGAACCGCTCACAGTCCGAAGAGGCGCGCTCCGCGTCGGTGCCCGTCGCCGCGCAGGGCCTGCTCTTCGACGATGACCTGCCCGAACTCGACGAGGAGGCCGGCTACCGCGGCCCGACCGTCTGCCGGGTCATCGGCATCACGTACCGCCAGCTCGACTACTGGGCGCGCACCGACCTCGTGGTCCCGTCGATCCGGACCGCCAGCGGCTCCGGCTCGCAGCGCCTCTACAGCTTCCGGGACATCCTCGTCCTCAAGATCGTCAAGCGCCTCCTCGACACCGGGGTGGCTCTCGCCCAGATCCGGATCGCAGTGGGCCATTTGCGCGAGCACGGTGTGGACGACCTCGCGCAGATCACGCTCATGAGCGACGGCGCCAGCGTCTTCGAATGCACGTCATCGGATGAGGTCATCGACCTCGTCCAGGGCGGTCAGGGCGTTTTCGGCATCGCCGTGGGCCGCGTGTGGCGCGAGGTCGAGGGCACGCTCTCCGAGCTGCCCAGCGAACGGCCCGAGCACGACGCCCAGCTCCCGCTCGACGAGCTGTCACTGCGCAGGGCGCAGAAGAAGTCGAGCTGAGCCCGCTGCCCTCGGGGGAGGGGGCAGCCGCAGATGTGCGCAGGGGGGGCAGAGTCGCTGACTCTGCCCCTCTTTCGCGCGCCCTGTGTCGATCGCCGGCTCGGCTCCCGAGTACCGCCCGGGCGTGGACGGCTGCTCGTCGGCGGAGCGGCAAGCAGCGACGCGGACGTCGCGGTGGCGGGATGGGCCCACACCCTTTTGGGCGCCTGAGCTTGACCGGCGGTCAGCGAGGGCCGGCGGTCAGCGAGGACCGACGCCCGCGCTTACCCGGCAGCCGGCGAGGGCCGGCGGCAGCGGGGGAGGGCCGACAGCGAGCTCAGGAAGTACGGGCCAGTGCCCGAGGTGAGCGCGGGGGCGAGCACGGTCCACTTCTCTGGCCGGCTGTGAGCGCCTGATACGAGAGGAAGACCCCGGCAGGATGCGGGCTGCCGCACTCACAATCGAGCACCGGAGGCCTGCATGTCCCACGCTCACGCACCCCTGACACCAGGAGCGGCGAGATCGGGGCGTGCAGCTCAGTGGCGGGGCCGGCGGCGCTGGGGCGCCTCCGGCTCGGGGCGCTCGGCCAGGGAAAGGGCGCCGGCGCTCGAGCCGGTGGGGCGCTCGAGGCGCATGGAATCGACCCCGATGAGCTCGCCGTTCTCACGCGTCTGCGGAGTCTGGGGGGCCTCTGCGGTGTCACCGGACGCGCTGGGTGCGTCACTGGCGCCGGATGCGCCCGACGCGCCGCCGGCGCCTGACGGGCTTGACGCGCCCGACGCGCCGCTGGCGCCTGCTGTCGACGCACCGTGCTCTTCTGCGGTGCCGCCGGCGGGCGAACGGCCTGGGGCGGTGGCAGACGAACGGCCGGCATCGGCACGGCCCGTGGCCGCGCTGCTCGCGGCCACACCGTCCGAGCCGTACGAGCCGTGCGCGGCCGCATGATCCGCGCCGTTCGGGCCGGTGGCCTCCGGAGCCGTCTGTCCGCTGGCATCGCCCGCACGCGCGGCGTCGCCTGCGCCGGAGGCGTTGTGACCGCCCTCGGCGGCGTGCGAACCTGCCCCGTCGCCGGCGTTGCGGTCGGCGGCAGCGCCGGCCGTCGTGCGGCCGATCGCAGGCGCCGTGGAGGGTGCCGGGGGCGTGGTGTCGGCGGTCTGGCGCGCGGCGGTGCCCTCGACGCGCTCACCGGCCAGATCGCGGACGGCAGTGCCGGCCCCCGGGCGGCGGGCTTCCTGGCCGTCGGCCCCGGCGCGACCGGGCTCTGCGGCATCGGATGCTGTGCCCTGCGCGGGCGCCTCGGCGCCCGCGCCCGCCGGGGCGCGGCGGCCCTGGACGTTCTGGGAGCGCAGGGCCCGATCGAGGATCTTGTCGAACGCCGCGGCCATCTCCGCCGCCGGCTTGCCCGGCCAGGCGTGGATGGGGCGCGCCGAGCCCTGCGCCTGCTGGAGCACGGTGCGCTCGGGCAGCTGCGGGTTGATGACGAGGGGCCCGAACATCTCCTTGAGCTCGTCGATGCGGAAGCTGTGCTCGCGCGAATTGGGCCGGACGCGGTTGACGAGGATGCCCAGGGGCTGGAGGCTCGCGGCGCTGCGGCGGCGCAGCTCCGCGGTCGCGCGCAGCGCGCGGTCCGCGGCGGCCACGGAGAACAGACCGGGCTCGGTGACGACGAGCACGCGGTCGCTGGCGCTCCACGCGGCGCGGGTCAGCCCGTTGAGCGACGGCGGGCAGTCGATGAGCACGAGCCGGTAGTCCCCGGCGATGCGGCCCAGGGCCTCGCGCAGCCGGCGCAGGTAGCGCTCCGAGAGCGAGGGGCGGTCGAACTCCGCGGCCCGCGGGGAGCCCGGGATGACGTCGACGAGCCCCTTCTTGCCCTCCGACCAGCCGCTGGGCACGACGGCCTGCTCGAGCAGCCGGGACTTCGGCGCGGCGAGCACGTCGGCGATGTCCACGGGCGTCGTGACGGGGACGTCGAGGCCCGTCGAGGCATCGGCCTGCGGGTCGACGTCGACGACGAGCGTCGGGATCCCGCGACTGAACGCGGCCGACGCGAGGCCGAGGGTCATGGAGGTCTTGCCGACCCCGCCCTTGAGACTGGAGACACTGAGCACGAGCACAGTCCCACGGTAGCCCATTCAGCCCTCCCGGTCATCGCGCGACGCGGCGGGCGCTGAGCGCCGTGCGATCCGCGATCCCGTGGGGCCGGCGATGACCTCGACCCGGCTGCGGATAGTCTGGTGCAGCGCCCCCACATGGGAGATGATGCCGATGCGCCGGCCCCCGTCCTGCAGCTCCTCGAGCAGGCCGAGCACATCGGCCAGCGCATCCGGGTCGAGCGAGCCGAAGCCCTCGTCGATGAAGAGCGTGTCGAGCTCGAGGCCGCCCGCGGCCTCGGCGACGGCATCGGCGAGGCCGAGCGCGAGCGCGAGGGCGACCATGAAGCTCTCGCCGCCCGAGAGCGTGCGCGGGTCGCGCGTCTCCTGGGTGAACGAGTCGAACACGAGCAGCCCCAGCCCGGCGCGCCGCTCGCGGCGGTGCCGCCCGGTGTCGTGGAGGAGCCGGTAGCGCCCGCCCGCCATCCGGGCCAGGCGCTCGGACGCGTTGTCTGCGACCTTGGCGAAGAGCCGCAGCAGGGCGAAGGCGCTCAGCGGCAGGCGCTCGGCATTGTCCGCCGAGGTGGCCTGGACGAGGCCCGCGAGCTCCACATCGCAGCGCAGCTCGCTCAGCTCCGCCTCCTGCGCAGCCGCCGCCGCCCGGAACCGCTCCCGCGCCTGCTCGGCGGTGCCCACCGCGTGGGCGGCCACCGCGCACCGGCGCTCGGCGGCCTCGCGCCGGACGGTGGCCTCGCGCAGCGCGTCCTGGGCCGCGGCCCGCAGGCCTTCGAGCTCCGAGCTCGGCGCAGCATCGGCCGCGGCCCGCGGGTACCAGTCCTCGGCCTCGATGCCGGCCAGCTGGGCGGCGATCGCCTCGGATTCGCGCAGCCGGGCCTCGAGGGCGTCCTCGTCGGTGCGCAGGGCCGTGGCCAGGCCCTCCTCATCGGCGAAGGGCGAGGCCGCGAGGGCCGCTGCGAATGCGGCGGAGCGCTCGCGCTCCTCTTCGGCGCGGGCTGCGGCCGCGGCGGCCGCCCGCTCGGCGGCCGCCGCGGCGGATTCGAGTTCGCGAGCGGCGGCGGCGAGGCCGCGTGCCTGCTGCGCATCCTCGGGCGGCGTGAGGCCCGCCGCGTCCAGCTCGTCCAGGGCGGCGGCGAGGCCGGTGTCGGCCAGCGCCTCGAGGCGGCCGCGGGCGGTTGCGACGGCCCGCTGCGCCTGCGCGGCGCGCTCACCGGCCGTGCGGGCCGCGGCGGTGCCCTCCTCGAGTCGGGCCGCGGCGGCGGTGTCCGCGTCCAGCGCGGCTCGGTGCTCCGCCCGTAGCGCCTGTGTGCGCTCGCGCTCGGCGCGCAGCCGGGCGGCTTCGGCGTCGAGGTCGTCGATGGCGAACGCGGCACGGGCCGCGCGCGCGGCCGCCAGTGCGCTCCGCGCTTCGGCGAGGCGCGCCGCGGTCTCGCGCTCGCGCCGGGCGGCCGTGGCCTCGCGCTCTCGGGCCGCGTCCTCGTCCGCGCGGGTCACGCGGTCGTCGGCACTGGGCGCGGGGTGCGGGTGCTCGGCGGCTCCGCAGACGGGGCAGGGTGCGCCGGTCTCGAGCCGTTCGGCGAGCTCGGCCGCGATGCCGTCGAGGCGCAGGGCGCGGATGCGCCGGTACTCCTCCTCCGCCGTCCGGGCGGCCCGTGCGGCCTCGGCCGCCTCGGCTTCGGCTCGGGCTGCGCGCGCCGCGCTGTCCTCGACGTCCGAGTCTGCACCGCGCGCCGCACCCAGGCGCCGCCCGGCGTCCTCGACGGCCGTCTCGGCCGTGGCGGGATCGGCCGCAGCGGCGCTCCGCTGGGCGGCCTGCGCGCGCCGGGCGCCCAGCGCCTCGAGCTCCTCTTCGGCGGCGCGCTGCGCTGCCGCGGCGCGCTCCTCGCGCTCGAGCGCTGCGGTCAGCGCACCGGTGAGGTCCTCCCGGGCGCCGAGGAGCTCGGCGGCGGTGCTCGCCGCGGCCAGCACCGTGCGCGCCTGGGCGAGCCGGGCCGCGGCTGCGGAACCGGCCGCCAGCGTCTCGGCCGGATCGCGGTGCTCGGCTGGATCGTCATGCTGGACTGGATCGCGGTGCGCGGCCGGATCGCGGTGCGCGGTCGAAACCGCGGGGGCATCCGCGGCCGAGGGCACAGCGGGCGGTGTCGCAGCGGACGAGGGGGGAGGACCCTCTGCGGTAGGGGCAGGATCGGCGGCCGCGCGAGCGCCGGCGTCCGTGCGCGATCCGGCGGTCGGCGGTGGAGCCGACTCGGGCCGCCCAGCGGTGAGGCCCCGCAGCTCGGCGCGGCCGGCGGCGGTCGTGAGTGCTGCCTGCGCCTCGGCCGACCGCTGTGCGGCCTCAGCCGCCGCGCGGCGGGCGCGGG
>NZ_WWEQ01000043.1 GCF_009857845.1 Brevibacterium rongguiense
TGACCCTGGGCGGAGCCGTGCGCGCGGTGCGGCAGCCGAGTGCGCGCGCGGCCGCAGCGCCCGCGGGGCGTCGCAGCCGGCTCCGGCTGACCCCCACGTGCGCGGCAGACTCCAGGCCGTGCGCGGCAGGCTCCAGCGCATGCGCGGCTGGCCCCAGCACTCGCGGAATCTCACAGCGCTCGCGGACCACCCCAGTCCTCATGGAGTGGGCGGCGGGCCTCAGCGCGTGTGCGGGGCGCACCCGTCCCCCACGCGGACCCGGCGACCCTCAGAGGGGGCGGCGGGCCTCAGAGTGAGCAGCGGGTCTCAGTGCGTGTGCGGGAGGTCCTCGTGGGCGGCGTCGCGCCGGCGCTCGCACTGAATGGTCGCATGCTCGATGGGCACGTCGAAGTGCGTGGCCAGGCAGCGCTGCACATCGCCGAGGATCTCCGGGACGTGGCCGTCGAAGAAGCACTCGTCCTGCAGCGCCACGTGCGCGGTGAGGACCGGCAGCTGTGAGCCGATCCGGGAGACGTGGAGGTCGTGGACCCCCACGACGTGGGGCCGGGATTCGATGTGGGTGCGCACCTCGTCGAGGTCGAGCTCCGCGGGCGCCTGCTCGAGGAGGATCCCCAGGGTCTCGCGCAGGATCGCCCACGCGCGCGGCAGGATGAGCGCGCCGATGACGAGGCCCGCCACGGCATCGGCCCGCTGCCAGCCGGTGAGCGCCATGACGGCGGCCGCGGCGATGACGGCCACGGAGCCCGCGGCGTCCGCGCACACCTCGAGGAACGCGGCCCGCGCGCTGAGCCCGGAGCCGCGCGCCCCCAGGAGCACGCACAGGCCCGCGATGTTCGCGGCCAGCCCGATCGCCCCGAACACGAGCACCCCGCCCGCGGCGACCTCGGGCGGGGAGAGCAGGCGGCGCACCCCCTCGACGATGCTGAACACGCCGACAAGCGCCAGCAGGGCGGCCTGGGCGCCCGCCGCGAGCACTTCGATCCGGGCGAGGCCCCAGGTGCGGCTCCCTGCGGCCGGCCGGAGCATGAGCTGGGCGGCGCCCAGGGCGACGCCCAGGCCGATGACGTCGACGAGCATGTGGCCTGCGTCGGTGAGCAGGGCGAGGCTGCCGGTCGCAAGGGCGCCGACGACCTCGGCGGCGAAGACGGCGGCGGTGAGCCCGAAGACGACCGCCAGCCGCCCGCGGGGCACCCCAGCGGTGCCGTGATCGTGTCCTGCGCCCATCGCCGGGCTCCCCTCCGCTCCGGGCGCCCACCGGCCGGCCGCGCCCACACATTCGCGCATAAGCATACTTTTATACGCGGCCCCGGCGCTGTTGCCCGGACCACAGCCCCCGGCCGCGCTCCCCCACTCCCGCCCGCACCCGCGTCTCGCGTCCCCACCGGCAGTTACGAGTAGGCAGTCACGCGCAGCCCCGCCGACTGGCGTCCTGGCGCCCCGTCGGCAGCCCTGGGCCTCCCCCTGCCAGCGCTCTGCCAGCAACCCCGCGGAGACTGGGCGGATGGATCACCCCGACCGGCGCACCGGGCCGCGCACGGCGTCCGCCCTGGAGACCGCCGACTTCCTGGCCCTCGATCACGCGCCCCTGCACTCCCCCGCGGGCGGCGGGGCAAGCATCACCCGTGCGCGCCTGGATGCACTCGAGGTCTACGCGCTGCACGCGCAGGGCGCCTGTGCGATCGTCAGCCGATTCGGCGCGCAGGTCCTCGCCTACCGGACCGCGGCGGGCCGGGAGGTGCTCTTCACCTCGGCGCTCGCGCCGTTCGATCGCTCGCGGCCCATCCGCGGCGGAATCCCCGTGTGCTGGCCGTGGTTCGGCCCCGCGGCCCAACCGCAGCACGGCTGGGGCCGGATCCGCGACTGTGAGCTCGCCGCCGCGGATGCCGACGCCGCCGGGCTTACGCTGCGCCTGGCCGAGCCCGGTGGCGCCAGCGCCCAGGTCCGCATCGAGCTGGGCTCGGAGCTGTGGGTGGCCCTCACCCACCTGGGCGACCCGGCCGCGGGCCCGCCCGTGACCGCCGCCCTGCACAGCTACCTGCGCACGCCGGAGGCCGGTGCCACACGGGTGCGCGGACTGCCGGCGGGCACGCAGATCCCGGCCGCGGCGCGGAATGCCGCCGAGCCCGGGGCCTTCGCCTTCCCGGCCGCCGGGATCGACGCGGCGCTGGCGCTGCCCGGTGGCATCCAGGACATCCGACTGGCCGTGGCCGCGGGCGAGCGCGACTGCGCGACGATCGCAGCCGCGTGCTCGGATGTCGTCCTGTGGAACCCCGGAGGGCCCCTGGGGGACACCACCGAACATGCCCACCGCGCTTCGTGTGCGTGGAGCCCGCGCGCCTCGGCCAGCCGCTGCGGCCGGGCGAGGAGCTGGCGGCCGCGTACTCCGCCTGAGGGCCGCTGAGCCCGAGGCCCGCTGCGCTCAGACGCCCTCGGCCTGGGGCCGCTCCGGTTGAGGGGGATCGGCTGAGGGGCTGCTCAGCCTGGGGCGCTCAGGCGCGCTCGAGGCGCAGCGAGAAGTCCAACCGCCCTTTCGGCTGGACGAGCGGCCGCTCCCCACCGCGCCCTGCCCCCTCGCCCAGCGGCACCGGGATGTCGTAGTCGGCCCAGGCCACCTCGGCGGAGCCGGTGATGAACAGCGCGCCCCGGCTGCGGACCACGAGCGAATCGGCGGACATGCGCGCGGCCAGCCCGTTGATCGTCACCTCGCCGGGCAGGTTGACGTCCGCGCTGCCGCGGGCGGCCACGTCGGGCAGCTCGGTGGCCTCGGCGATGGCGAAGTCGGCGCTGCGCTGGCGGCGCAGCTCGGCCAGCAGCGCGCGGGCCGCGGCGGGGTCCGGCTCCGCCGCCGAGGTGCGGGCGCCGTCCGCGGCCGAGGTGCCGGCTGCCCCGGTCCCCGGAGGCCCGCCATCGGCGGCCACGGGCTCTCCCAGCCCGGACAGGTCGATGCGCAGGTCCCCCGCCGTCAGCCGCGTGCCCGCCACCTCCAGACGGCCGGCGAGGACCGCGGTGCGCGCGACGACGGTCCACCCCCGGGCGCCGTCCAGCTCCACGATCCGCACGGCCACCTCGGACCCGCGCGCCGGCGCCCAGCTGCCCGCGATGTTCCCGGGCTCCGGGACGGCGGAGTGCGCGGCTGTGGGGGGCGGCGGCACGGGTGCCCCGCGGGGCTTGGGGGCGCTGAGCGTGCCCACCGTGAGCGCGGCGACCGCCACGAGCAGCGCCGCCGCGAGAACGCCGACGGTCCACAGGGCCGGGCGGCGCGCGGCGGGGCGCAGGGCGATCATGGTCCGATGCTATGCACGATCGCGGCGCATCTCACATCGCAATGACACTTAAGCAGTTGCGCAAGCATTGAAACCTGCGCTCGGCTTTCCTAGGGTGGAGACATGCCCTTCGACGCCCCGCCGCACACGGCCGCGCCCTCCCCCGCCCTCATCCGGCAGTGGCAGCGCCACCTCGCCAACGAGCGCATGGAGGAGCAGGTCTACCGGCGCCTGGCCCAGCGCCGCCGCGGCGAGGACCGCGACATCCTGCTGTCGCTGGCCGATGCCGAGCGGCGCCACCAGCAGCACTGGATCGGCCTGCTCGGGAAGCACGCCGGGCGGCGGCGGATGCCCGCGCTCGGGGTGCTCGTGCTCGCGGCGCTCGGCCGGGTCTTCGGCTCGATCTTCGTCCTCGCCCTCGCCCAGCAGGCGGAGGCGAAGTCGCCGTACGACTCGGACTCGTTCGCCTCCGACGAGATGGCGGCCGACGAGAAGGTCCACGCCGAGGTCATCCGGGCACTGGCGGCGAAGTCCCGCTCGCGGCTGTCGGGCAACTTCCGTGCGGCCGTGTTCGGCGCCAACGACGGCCTGGTCTCCAACCTCGCCCTGGTGCTGGGCGTGGGCGCCGCCGGGCTCGCCCCCCACCAGGTGCTCCTCACCGGCATCTCCGGACTGCTGGCCGGCGCCCTGTCCATGGGCGCCGGCGAGTTCGTCTCCGTGCGCTCCCAGCGCGAGCTGCTCGACGCCTCGGAGCCGGACCCCGCCTCGACCGAGGTCCTGCCCGCCCTCAACATCGACGCCAACGAGCTCGCCCTCGTCTTCCGCGCCCGCGGCATGACGGCCGAGGAGGCCGCGCGGGCCGCGGAGACCGCCATCCGCAAGTCCCAGGCCCGCGCCGTCGTGACCTTCCTCCCCTCGTCCATGCAGTCCTCCGACCACGAGGAGCTCGGCACGGGCCTGGGCGCGGCGGCGGCCTCGTTCTGCTTCTTCGCCTCCGGCGCGGTCATCCCGATCCTGCCCTACCTGCTCGGCGCGACCGGCCTCACGGCCATCGTGCTCGCAGCCGGCCTCGTAGGCCTTGCGCTCCTCGTCACCGGTGGCATTGTGGGCATCCTGTCCGGCCGGGCGCCCCTGCCGCGCGCGCTGCGCCAGCTGGCGATCGGCTTCGGGGCCGCGGGGATCACGTACGCGCTGGGACTGCTGTTCGGGGCGAGCGCCGGCTGAGACGCGCCCGCGCGGCCGCCGCCCGCGAGGAGTCCACGAGTCGGCACGGGCTCGGCTCAGCGCCCCGGCGGTGGTTGAATGTGCCGCATGGCTGCTGAGATCGCACACACACTCGTCCTCCTCGACCCGGAGGCCGGGACCTGGGAGCGCGCCGACCCCCTGGCCCCGCAGCTGCGGGTCGACGACCTCGCCCCGCACCGCGGCGACGGGATCTTCGAGACGGTGCTCGTGAGCAACGCGGACGGCCGCGGTCCCCAGGCCCACGCCCGCGCCGCGCACCTCGAGCGGTTCGGCCAGTCGGCCCGGATGCTCGACCTGCCGGCCCCGGACCCGGAGGTCTGGGACGCCGCCCTGGACGCGGCGAGCGCGGACTTCGCCGCGGCGAACCCGGACATCGAGCTGTTCTCCGTGCGCTACGCCCTCTCCCGTGGCCTCGACCGGCCCGCGGGCTGGGTGCTCACCATCCCCATTGAGGAGAAGTACCCCCGGCAGCGCCGGGAGGGCGTGCGCGTGCGCAGCGCCGACCGCGGCTACGAGGCCTACTTCGGCCAGTCCGCGCCCTGGGCGCTCATCGGCGCGAAGACGCTGTCGTATGCCACGAACATGGCCTCGGGCCGCTGGGCGCAGGCCAATGGGGCCGATGAGGTCCTCTACTTCTCCCACGACGGGATCGCGCTCGAGGGGCCGAGCTCCAACCTCATCATCCGCCGCGGCGACGAGCTCATCACACCCGATCCCAAGGCCGGGCTGCTCCACGGCACCACCCAGCGCACCCTCTTCGAACGCGCCGCCGAGGCCGGCTTCCTGTGCTCCTACCAGGACCTGTGCGCGCAGGACGTCGCGGCGGCCGACGCCGCGTGGATGGTCTCCTCCGTCCGCATGGCCGTGCCGATCATCGCGTTCGACGACACGGAGCTGACCCACGACGCCGGGTTCACCGAGCGCATGCACGGCTGGGTGCTCGCGAGCAGCTGACCGGCCGCCGAGGCGGGGCGCGGTGGTGCCCGCCTGCGTTCCCCGACCGCCCGCGCTAGGCGCTAGCCTGGGGGCGGACCGATTCCACCGCACCCGCGCTGAAGGAGAGACTCATGGGAAAGATCGCCTGGAAGATTCTGGGTGCCGGCGGCGGCGCCCTGGCCGCGCTCGCCGCGCGCAAGGCCCTCACGCTCGTGTGGGAGAAGTCGATGGACAAGCCGGTGCCGGTCAACCCCGGCGACGAGGACACGGGCCTGGCCGAGGCGCTCGCCTGGACGATCGTCTCCGGCGTGGGCGTGGCGGTCGTGCAGCTCGTCGTGGAGCGCTACGCCATCCAGACCGTGCGCTCGCGGTGGGGCGATCAGGCGCTGCCGAAGAAGCTGCGCGCCGACGCCAACGAGACCGGCGCCGTCTGATCCCAGCCGGACCCGCGGGGGCGGTCGCACTGCGGTGCGGCCGCCCCCGCGCGCTGTCCGCGCTCGGTCGGGCAGCCGCGCCCAGTGGGGCGGCCGGGCTCAGTCGGAGGGCCGTGCCCAGTCGGGCGGTTAGGCGGCGGGGGCCGGGCTCAGTTGGTCGGCGGCGCGGCGGGGGGCTCGGTCTCGCCCAGGATGTCGAGGACCGCGCCCACCTGCGCAGCGCTCAGCTGACCGGGGGCGGAGGCGCCGACGAGCGCCGCGAACGTGGCGGCGGAGCCGAAGTCGCCGCCGATGAGGCGCGTCGCCCGGCCCAGCTCGCTCATGGAGATGCCGATGACGGGCACCCCCACCCGCGTGCGCGCCCGGTCGAGGGCGGCGAGCACGGCGAGCACGTCGGAGCGGCTGCGCGGCATGACCGCGAACTTCGCGACGTCCGCGCCGGCGCCCTCCATCGCCGCGCACAGCTCCACCAGCCGCTCGGCCGGCGGGGTGCGGGCGAAGTCGTGGAATGAGGCGACTCCCCCGACGCCGGCCTCCCGCGCGCGGGCGAGCAGCCGCGCCGCATCGGCGCGCCGGAACTCGATGTCCACGGCGTCCGGGCCGAGCGCCACGAGACCCTCGACGAGCAGTGCGTAGGCGGCGTCGTCCAGCTGCGCCATGCCGCCCTCGGAGTGGGTGCGCACCGTGAGCATGACGGGCAGCCCGCAGCGCTCGCGGAGGAGGGCCAGCCCTGCCGAGGCCGCCTCGAGGGCGGCGCTGCGCGACGCCTCCTCATCGCCCGCCCGAGGCTCATGCGGTTCGGAGGTGGGCGCCTCGACCGTGTGCACCTGAGGCGCGCGCTGCTCGACGGCCCGGTGCTCGGGACCGCCCGCTGCTCCGCCCAGCCGCAGCGCAGCGAGGGCGTCGAGGCGCCATTCGAGCGCGTCTGCCCCCGCGGCCGCCTCGAGGCCCGGCAGCAGCGCTGCGAGCTCGTCGATGGAGCGCGGCTGGAGGGGGGCGATGATCGCCGGCCGGCCGGACCGGCCGGCGAAGGGCAGAGGGCGCATGCGCTCAGCGTAACCGCCCGGCCGAAGCCCGCCGCGGCCTCGGCGGCTCTCAGGTGCCTGCCCCGCCCCTGCGCACCTCCGGCGTCGGAGCCTCACCCGGCCCGCGCCTGGCCCTCGCCCGGCAGAGCCACGCCGCCGGGGAGGGGGCCTGGCCGCCCGAAAGCCGTTTTCCGCGCAGCCGTGGGTAACGATCGCGTAACTCCCGTCACATCCCGCTTATCCACTGGTCAGCCGGGCCCGCGGGCGCACCGCCTATGGGGCCCGCGCGGCCGCCTGACCGCCGTTCGCGGGGGCGCCGTCGCACCGCTGGACTATGGTAGCTAGCGAATGACCAGCGCCCGCGAGCCCGCCGCGGTCCCCCGGGACCGCGTTGCGGCCGCGCCGCCGCCACCGGTTGAACCCGCGACGCGGCCGCGCCCGCTTGCACGGCGCCCCGCCGACAGAAGGGAACACACGTGGCCGTTGTCCGTGCATCGCACCTGTACAAGGTGTTCGGCAGACGCGAGGCCGAGGTCGTCAAGCGCCTCGGGGCCGGCGAGGACCGCAAGGACCTCGCGAAGCTGGGAACCGCCGCCGTCATCGACGCCTCCTTCGAGGTCGAGCGCGGCGAGATCTTCGTCGTCATGGGCCTCTCCGGCTCGGGCAAGTCGACGCTCATCCGCATGATCAACGGCCTGTGGGCGCCC
The DNA here is from genome assembly GCF_009857845.1 of Brevibacterium rongguiense. GTDB lineage: Bacteria > Actinomycetota > Actinomycetes > Actinomycetales > Brevibacteriaceae > Brevibacterium > Brevibacterium rongguiense. Next base: position 7,611 of record NZ_WWEQ01000043.1, read on the forward strand.
TCGGCCGGCTCGGTCGAGATCGCGGGCAAGGACATCTCCGCGCTCAACGCGGGCGATCTGCGCCGGGTGCGCCGCGAGAACATCTCCATGGTCTTCCAGCACTTCGCGCTCATGCCGCACCGCACGGTGCGCGAGAACGCCGCCTACGGCCTCGAGATCCAGGGCGTCGACCGCGCCAAGCGCCTCGAGCGAGCCGATCACTGGCTGACGACCGTCGGCCTCGACGGCTGGGGCGACAAGTACCCCAGCCAGCTCTCCGGCGGCATGCAGCAGCGCGTGGGCCTGGCCCGGGCGCTGGCCGCGGAGACGGACATCCTCCTCATGGACGAGGCCTTCTCCGCCCTCGACCCGCTCATCCGCCGGGAGATGCAGGAGCAGCTCATCGAGCTCCAGCAGGAGCTCGGCAAGACGATCGTCTTCATCACCCACGACCTCAACGAGGCCATGTACCTGGGCGACCGGATCGCGGTCATGCGCGACGGGCGGATCATCCAGATCGGCACCGCCGAGGAGATCCTCACCCACCCCGCCGACGACTACGTCGCCTCGTTCGTCCAGGACGTCGACCGCGCCCGCGTGCTCACCGCCGCCTCCGTCATGCGGACCACGGACAACGTCATCATGTCCGGCTCCGGGCCGCGCGTGGCGATCAAGGCCATGCAGGAGCACAGCACCTCCGGCCTCCTCGTGACGGACCGCAACCAGCGGCTGCTGGGCATCATCACGGACCAGGACGCCGTCGACGCCTCGCACGCCGGGGCGAAGGACCTCACGGGCGCCATCCGCACGGAGGGCCTCGTCACCGTCAGCCCCGACACCCCGGTGGCCGACCTGTTCGCGCCGAGCACCGCCTCGCCGGTGCCGCTGTGCGTCGTCGACGACGAGGGGCGGCTCGTGGGCGTGGTGCCCCGCGTCAACCTGCTCACCTCCATGGCGAGCACCTCGCCGCACACGGGAGAGCTGCCCAGCGTGACCGAGCTGGGCGAGGACACCGCCGGTACCCGCGATGAGGAGGCCCGCGCATGAACCCGCTGAATCCGCGCATCCCGCTGGGCGAGTGGGCCGATGATTTCATCACCTGGTTCCAGTCGGCGTTCTCCTGGCTGCTCGACTTCGTCAGCCTCGTCCTGCAGGGCATGTACACGGGGCTGTTCGCCGTGCTCTCCGGGCCGCTGTTCATCGTCATGCTCTTCGTCTTCGCCGCGCTCGCGTGGCTGGCGGTGGGCGTGCGCCGCGGCTGGAAGCTCGCGCTGTTCACGTTCATCGGCTTCTACATCATCCGCGCCCTCGACCAGTGGGACAACGCGATGTCGACGCTTGCGCTCGTGCTCGTCGCGGTCGTCATCGCGCTCGTCATCGCACTGCCGCTGGGCGTGTGGGCGGCGAAGTCCCGGGCGGTCTCGCGCATCGTGCGGCCCATCCTCGACTTCATGCAGTCGATGCCGGCGCTGGCCTACCTGGTCCCCGCGATCGTCATCTTCTCCGTGGGCCAGGTGCCCGGCGCCATCGCGACGATCATCTTCGCGCTGCCCCCCGGTGTGCGCTTCACCGAGCTCGCCATCCGCCAGGTCGACGGCGAGGTCGTCGAGGCCGCGCAGGCGTTCGGCGCCTCGCCCTCGCACATCCTCTTCCGCGTCCAGCTGCCGCTGGCGCTGCAGACGATCATGGCCGGCATCAACCAGGTCATCATGCTCGCCCTGTCCATGGTCGTCCTCGCCGGCATGGCCGGTGCGGAGGGCCTGGGCGGCGCCGTCATCGAGTCGATCGGCTCGCTCGACGTGGGCCTGGGCATCGAGGCCGGCCTCGCGGTCGTCATCCTCGCCATCTTCCTGGACCGCGTGACCGCAGCCCTCGGCAGCAAGGGCCCCGGGGCCCGCGCCGGGCGCTGACCCGCACTCACAGACCACCGCAAACAGAAGGAGAGACCATGAAGTTCCGCACTCTGACGAAGACCGGCGCAGCACTCGCCGCTTCCGTCCTCGCCCTCAGCGCCTGCGGCGCATCGAACTCCGGCGGCGATTCCGGCTCTGGTTCGAGCGACGACTCGTCCAGCTCCGGCGACTCGCAGGACTGGGCGGACTGCACGCCCGGCACGGACTCCAAGGACGTGTCCTCGGAGCAGGACGACGACAACAAGAAGCTCACGATCGGCGCCTTCAACGGCTGGGACGAGTCGTTCGCCGCCGCGCACCTCATGAAGAAGGCCCTCACGGACAAGGGCTACACCGTGGAGATCAAGAACTTCGACGCGGCCCCCGGCTACACCGCGGTGGCCAACGGCGACGTGGACTTCCTCATGGACGGCTGGCTGCCGCAGACCCACGCCGACTACATCAAGAAGTACGGCGACAAGCTCGATGCACAGGGCTGCTGGTACAACAACGCCAAGCTCACGATCGCGGTGAACAAGGACTCGAAGGCCAAGACCATTGAGGACCTCAAGTCCATGGGCGGCGAGTACGGCAACACGATCTACGGCATCGAGGCCGGCGCCGGCCTGACGAAGGCCGCCAAGGCCGCCGTCAAGGACTACGACCTGTCCGATATGAACCTCAAGGTCTCGTCCACCCCGGCGATGCTCGCGCAGCTGAAGAAGTCCACAAGCGCCAACAAGGACGTCGCCGTCACGCTGTGGCGCCCGCACTGGGCCTACGCCGCGTTCCCCGTGCGCGACCTCGAGGACCCCAAGGGCACCATGGGCAAGGCCGAGGTGATCTACAACTTCTCGAAGAAGGGCTTCGCCGACTCCAACCCCAAGGTCGCGCAGCTGCTGAAGAACCTCGTGCTCGACGACAAGAACCTCTCGAGCCTGGAGAACGTCATGTTCTCCGACTCGAAGTACGCCGGCAAGCAGAACGACAAGGCCGTCGACGAGTGGGTCAAGGACAACCCGGACTTCCTCAAGGACTGGGAGGCCGGCAAGCTCGCCGAGAGCAAGTGAGCGAGCGCCGAGCCCGTTGGCTCGGCCGCGTCCCGCGCGCAGGGGCGGCCGCTGCATCCGCAGCGGCCGCCCCTGCGGCGTCTGCCGCTCCCGTCGCGCGCTGACGCATGCCCCCCCTGCGGCGCGCGCCCATGCCCGCATGCGCAGTGGTCGATGCCGTGCCCGCTGCCCTAGCCTCGGTGCCACCAGGCCGCGCAGACCGGCGCGGCCGGTACCGAAGGAGAAGAGCATGCAGGTGAGGAACTCGCTGCGGTCGCTGAAAAACATGCCCGGCGCCCAGGTGGTGCGCCGGCGCGGCCGGACCTACGTCATCAACAAGAAGAACCCGCGCTACAAGGCCCGCCAGGGCTGAGCGCGAGCGCGGCGCTCACATCCGCAGCCAGGCCTCGCGCGCCGGCCGCAGGAGGGCGCCGAGCTCCTCTGCCTCGCCCAGCCACGCCACGGGCCCGCCCTCCGGGGCGGTGCACGCATCGGCGACGAGCACCAGGTCGAAGCCCAGGGTGAGCGCGGCCAGCGCGGTCTCGCGCAGCGCGCCGCCCTCGTCGGCGCCCGCCAGCACGATCCTGTCGATGCCCATCTCCTCGAGGCCGGGGGCCAGGTCCTCGACGCCGTCGAACGCGTCGGCCACCGGTGAGGCCAGCACCAGGTCCTCGGGACCGGGCGACGCCGAGGCGCGGGGCGCCTCGGGCGCGGCAGGCGCCTCGCCCGGGCCCGCGGGAGCGCCCGCGTCCTCCTCCGGCGCGGGCACCGCGGGCTCCTGGGCGGGGGCGGTGACGAAGACGACGACGCCCTGCGCGGTCCGGGCGCGGCGCAGCAGCAGGGCGAGCGGTTCGGCGGCGGCCGCCGCGGCGTGGGCGTTGACGAAGACGAGCGCATCCATGGGCTTAGCATGGCACGGGGCTCACCCGGGCCCGCGTGCCCGACCGGGCCGGCCCGCGCCGTTCACGCGCCCCACCGCACGCCGCTCACCAGGAGGGGACCCATGGCACACCCGCGCTACCCGTACCGTCACAGCGCTCCGGACCGCATCATGGGCCACGCGGACATGTTCGTGCTCTACGACGGCAGCACGGTGGCCGCGGACATGAAGTCGATCGACGCCGCCGCCGATGCGTTCGACGCCGCCGTGGCGCACCCCGATTCGCACGCGTTCCTCTGGATCGACCTCCTCCAGCCCTCCCACGAGGACCTCGATGAGCTCGCCTCCCGGTTCGGGCTCCACCCACTGGCGGTCGAGGACGCGATCGAGGCCCACCAGCGGCCCAAGTTCGAGCGCTACGGGGCCACGGACTTCATGGTGCTGCGGCCCGCCGCCCTCACCATCAACAAGCGCCCGGCCGACGGCGAGGACCCCGCCCGGCCGGACTTCTCCGTGGAGGTCGGGGAGACGCACGCGTTCATCGGCGACCGCTTCCTCATCGTCATCCGCCACTCGCCCCAGGACGATGATGCGAAGGTCCGCGCCGCGTTCGAGGCCGATCCCCGCTTCGCGGCATTCCCGCAGTTCTCCGCGCTCTACCGGGTCCTCGACCACGTCGTGGACTGCTACGGGCCGATCATCCGCATGCTCGAGGACTTCTCCGACAGCCTGGAGGAGCAGATCTTCACCGGCACCCCGGCGCGCTCGAAGGACGTCTTCCAGCTCTCGCGCGGCATCATCGAGGTCGAGCGCGCCGTCTCCCCGCTCACCGACCTCATGGCCGCGCTGTTCGCGATGCTCAAGGAGCAGGGCGCCCCGGACGAGCTCATGCGCGGCATGCGCGACGTCGCCGACCACGTCCGAGCCTCCGCCGAGCACCTCGAGCGGCTGCGGTCCCTGCTGCGGGAGATCTTCACCGTCAACGCGACGATGATCTCCGAGCGGCAGAACGAGGACATGCGGCGGATGAACGAGCTGTCCATCCAGCAGAACGAGCAGATGAAGAAGATCTCCGCGTGGGCCGCCATGCTCTTCTTCCCCAGCCTGGTCGCGGGCACGTACGGCATGAACTTCGAGCACATGCCGGAGCTGCACTGGGCGCTGGGCTACCCGTTCGCGATCGCGCTCATGGTGGCCGGCTGCGCCGTGCTGTGGCGGATCTTCAAGAAGGTCGGCTGGCTCTGAGCCGGCCGAGTCCCGCCGAGCCCGGACCGCGGGCGGCGGCGGCCTGAGACGGACCGCGCGGCCACCGGCGATGCCCTACATTGGGGCCATGGCAACGACGACATTCCGCGCCCTCACCGGCGCCGGCACCCCCGCGCTCGGCACGTTCATCTGCGACTTCATGACCCCCGGGATCGCCACGATCTGCGCGCGGGCCGGGGCGGACTGGGTGCTCTTCGACCTCGAGCACTCCGGGTACGGCCTCGATGCGGCCCGGCCCTGCCTCCAGGTCGCCGGGGCGGAGGAACTCGCCGCGTTCGTGCGCGTGCCCGGGACCCAGCAGCACCTCGTGGCCACGGCGCTCGACGCCGGGGCGCAGGGCATCATGGTCCCCTACGTGAACTCGGCGCGCCAGGCGGAGCAGCTCGTGGGCTGGATGAAGTACCCGCCGCTGGGCACCCGCGGGTCCGCGTTCGGCATGTCCCACGACCGGTACGCCCCGGGGCTGCCGGGCCAGAAGCAGGCCGCGGCGAACGCGGACACGGTCTTCCTGCCCCAGATCGAGACGCCCGAGGCCGTCGCCGCCGCGGCGGACATCGCGGCCGTCGACGGCGTGGACGTGCTCTTCGTGGGCCCGCTCGACCTCAGCACGAACCTGGGCTTCCCCGGTGACTTCGCCGCCGAGCCCGTCGTCGCGGCGCTGGAGACCGTGGCCGGAGCCGCCCGCGCCGCCGGCAAGGCCGCGGGCATCTTCGCGGCCACCGACCAGCTGGCCGACCTCGCCGTGGACCTGGGCTACACCGTCATCTCGCACTCCGCGGACGTCGCGGTCTTCGGCCGGGCGCTGGCGTCCGGCATGGACCGGATCCGCGCGCGGGCCTGAACCCGCCTCAGCTCTGCGGCCGGCGCGGGCCCGCACCCGCCTGGCTGGGCCGGCGCGGGCCTCAGAGCTGCGGCGGCGGGGCGATCGACTTGCCGGCGATCCTGCTGTGCTCGACGATGACCTTCGACATCTCCTTCGAGGCCGTGTCCGTCTGGGGCGCGCGGGCGTCGATCGAGACCGAGTAGAGCTTGCCGCCCTTGAACACCGCTGCGCGCAGCGAGACGAGCCGGGTGGGCACGCCGTAGGCCTGCGGGTCCTTCTTCGTGAGGTCCGCGGCATAGGCCCACGCCGCCCCGCCGTCGATCGCGGACTTCCGCTGCGAGGTGATCGTGTTCGTCGGGCTGTCGTTCTTGTACCGCGCCGTGCTGTCGATGGCCTTCGCGGCGGAGTCCTCGAACGCCGGCATGCACAGCACGCCCACGAACGCGTCGCTGAGCTTGTTCGGATTCTTGCGGAACGAGCGCGAACCGCTGCCGCCCATCTCGTTGTGCACCCACGCCTTGGGCACGACGAGGTCGACGCGGACGGGGCAGTACTCGCCGAAGTCGCCGTGGACGGGCGCGTAGCCGTCCGGCACCACGTCCCCCGGCGCGGTGGGCGGCGGCGGGGGGCCTGCCGACTCCTGCAGGCCCAGCCGCAGGGGGCCGCCCGCACCGTCCTCCGTGCGCACGCCGATCGCGCCGCACCCGGTGAGCAGGAGCGCGGCCGCGCACGCGGCGCCCACCGCCGTGCCCCTGCGCCTCATCGCCGCGGCTCCCCGTCCGCGGGCCCCCGCCGGTCCGCGGCGTTGTGCGGATCCGCGGTGCCGCGCTGGCCTGCGGTGCCGTGCTGGTCCGCAGTGCCGTGTTCAGGCGCAGTCGGCTGCGCAGGCGCAGTGCCCTGCCAAACGGCGGCGCCCGGCCAAGCGGCGGCGCCCTGAGCCCCGGGGTCGGCCGGCGCTTCGGGGCCGCCGAGGTGCGCCGGCGGCTGCGCGGGCCGGCGCGGGTATTCGCCCTGCGGGCCGGGCACGTGGGTGCCCGGACCGGTGCCCTGCACAGGCGCCGAGGCGGGCCGCGGTGCACCGGGCTGTGCCGTGCCGGCCTGCGCGGCTCCGGGCTGTGCTGTGCCGGCCTGCGGTGCTCCCGCACCGAGGCCGCCGTAGCCCGGCGGCGGGGCGAAGCGCTCGTGACCGGCGGGCCCGGCCGCCCGGGGCGCGCGGGCACCGGGGGCCGAGCCCCCGCCGAACACACCCTGGTCGCCGGACGCGCCCTGGCCGCCGGACACGGGAACGGATGGGGCGGAAGGCTCGCCCGGTCCCTGGTGGCCCGGGGCGCCGAAGGTCTCCCCTGTCGTCGTGTCGCGCAGCTGGCCGTCGACCATCTGCAGGCGCCGCTTAGAGGTCCGCCGGGGGGTGCCGAGGATGCGGCCGGCCCGCTGCGCATCGCGCGGGCTGCGCGGCGGCGCGACCTGCTCCCCGGCGCGCTGCGCCCCGGCCTCGCGGGCGGGATCGTCGGCGAGCACCGGCAGCAGCACGCGCACGCTCGTCCCGACGCCCTCCTGGCTGAAGAGCTCGACCGAGCCGCCGTGGCGGGCGATGATCGCGCGCACAAGCGAGAGGCCCATGCCCGAGCCCGCGACGCTGCGCACCCGCGCGCCCCGCGAGAGCTCCTCCCACACGCCCTCCTGCTCGTCGACGGGGATGCCGGCGCCGGTGTCGGCGACCTCGATGACGACCCAGCGGTAGCCGTCGATGACCTGCTCGTTGGCGCGCAGCTCCACGACGTCCGTGTCCGCCGAGTACTTGAGCGCGTTGCCCAGCAGGTTGAGCACAGCGGAGAGCAGCAGGTCCTCCTCGCCGGCCACGTCGGGCAGCTTCCACGGCGCGCGGGCCACCGTCGCCACGATCATCCGGTCCTCGGCCCCGGGGGCCGTGCGGGCGTCCTCGACCGCCTGGTGGATGAGGCGGTCCGTGTCGACGCGGCGGTAGTCGAGCTGGCGCGATTCGACGTCGGCGAGCTTGCGCAGGTCCGCGAGCAGGCGCGCCACGCGCCGGCTCGACGAGTCGATCTGGCGCACGGCGGGCAGCATCTCCGGTGGGGCGCCCGCCCCGTCGCCCACCGCCTCGCGCACGGTGGCCGCCGAGGTGCGCAGCGCTGTGAGCGGGTTCTTCAGCTCGTGGTCGAGGCGGATGAGCATGCGATTGCGCTTGGCCGTGGCCTCGCGCTCGGCCTCCGTGCGCACCTGCTCGCGCAGCGCGGCGTCGGCACGGCGGCGGCGGCGGCGCAGCCAGAGCCAGGCCCCGACCGCCAGCCCGGCGAGGACCAGCAGGACCACGAGGAGCAGCCAGCCGCGCACTTCGAGGACGACGAAGCTGTTCATGCGTCGTCCAGCGAGTCGGCGCCCGCGACCTCGGCGATGAAGCGGTACCCCTTTCCCTGCACGGTGGCGATCCAGCGCGGCTCGGCCGCGTCCTCGCCGAGCACCCGGCGCAGCTCGGCCACGCGGGAGTCCACGGCGCGCGTGCCCACCGCGTCGTCGAAGCCCCAGAGCACCTCGAGGAGGCGGCTGCGCTCGATCAGCTCGTCCTGGTGGACCATGAGGTATTCGAGCAGCGTGAAGCCCTTGGGGGTGATGACGAGCTCGCGCTCGCGCAGCCATGCCCGGCGCCCCACCCGGTCGACCTTCAGCCCGAAGGTCGACACGAGCACGGACGCGGTGGCCAGCGGGGGCCCGCCGCTGCGGGTGCGCCGCAGCACGGCGCGCACGCGCGCCACGAGCTCGTGGGGGTCGAACGGCTTGTTCAGGTAGTCGTCGGCGCCCTCCTCGAGCGCCATCGCGCGCTCGACCGCCTCGCCCACCTGGGTGAGCAGCAGCACCGGCACCCAGTTCTGCTCGCGGCGCAGCGTGCGCAGCACCTCGCGGCCGTCGGCGCCGGGCATGAGCACGTCGAGCACGCACGCGTCGGGGCCGTGGCGGCGGATCTCGTCGAGGGCCAGCCGGCCGTCCGGTGCGCTGATGACGCGGAATCCCGAGCGCGAGAGGAACGGCACGATCGAGCCGAGCACGTCCGGCTCGTCGTCGGCCACGAGGACGAGGGGGCGGTCATCGGTCCGGGCTCCGGCGCTCATAGTCCCTCGGATTGATCGGCGGCAGGCGGCCGCGGCGGTGGGCAACTCGACACCGTCATCATAGCCACAGCGCACGCGGCCGGGCCCGGGGATGCCCGTGCCCTCCCGGCACGGCGGTCGCGCCCCGTCCCCGCCCGATCCCGGTTAGCCCCGCTCGTCGGGCTCGCTGGCCTGACCCTCCGGCAGGCACACCGCGGGCGAGGAGCCGCCGGCCGTGGGGCGTGCGCCCGCACCCGCGTCGCCGTCGCCGTCGGCGTCACCGTCGCCGTCGGTCCGGGGCTCCGCCCGGCTTCGATCGGCGGTCGGGTCCTGGACGACGGCACGGTCCTGTGCCTCGGCACCATCCTGGTCGGCGGCGCGGTGCTGGTCGCCTGCGCGGTCCTGTGCTTCGACGGAGTCCTGCGCGTCTGCGAGGTCCCGTGCCTCATCGGCCTCGGCACGCTCCTGGGCCGCGGCCCGCTCGCGGGACTCCGCGCGGGCGACAGCATCGGCGAGGTCGTCGCGGAAGAGCAGGGACGAGCGCAGGTGCTTCGTCCGGTAGCCGGCGCGGCCCACCATGTGCACGCCCACCGGGGTGGTCCCCATCTGGAACAGCACGATGACGATGAGGGAGGACACGGTCGCCCAGTGCGGATTCTGCAGCGCGGCCCCCAGCAGGATGAGCAGCAGGCCCAGGATCTGCGGCTTCGCGGCCGCGTGCATGCGGGAGAGGAGATCGGGGAAGCGCATGAGGCCGATCGCCGCGCACACGCTGAGCAGCGCGCCGGCGAGGATGCAGATGAGGGAGACGATGTCGGCGATCATGGGCGCTGCCCCTCCGGTCCGGCGGCACCGGTTCCGGCGGCATCGGGGCCCACCTCATCCGGGCCGGCCGCGTCCGGACCGACCTCGTCCGGCTGCCCGCCCGCCGGGGCCGAGGCGCCCGGGGCCTCCCCCGCGCCCTCGGGGCCGGCGCAGTCGGCACCGGTGTCCGAGCCCTCGGCGGGGGCCTCGGCCTCGGCCGGCAGCGCGGGCTCGTCGTCGAAGACGGGCCGGCCGCGGGCATCGCGGGGCCGCGCCTCACCGGGGGCCGGCAGCTCATCGCCGGCGACCTCGGACCGGCCCCCGGTGCCGTTGAGCAGGCGGCCCGCGGCGCTGAGCGCGGCATCGTCCTGCGCATCGTCGGCCGCGTGGCGGGTGACGTAGCGAGAGACGCCCACCGAGCCGATGAAGCCCAGTGCGGCGATGACGAGCATGACGGGCAGCAGGTCGACCCTGCCGTCGATCGCGACCACCGCGCCGATCCCGCAGAGCAGGGTGGCCAGCAGCACATCGGTGCCGATCATGCGGTCGAGGATGCTGGGCCCGCGGATGATGCGCACCACCGCGAGGACGGTCGCCGCGGAGAACAGCAGCCCGATGACGGGCCCGGCCCAGGCCAGCAGCGCGGGGTCGATGAGCAGGGTCTCCTCCGTCATGGCCGCTCACCTCCGCCGCGACGCCCGGCGGCGCCCCGGCGCCCGCGCAGCGAGCTGGCCTCGCTCACGGTCTTCAGGCCGTTCTCCGCGCGCCAGTCGTTGAGCACCTGCAGATCGTGGGCGGAGCCGATCGCCGCGACGACGAGCAGCTCGATGCGGTGGGTCTGGGCCCGCACCTTGGCGATGTCGGCCTCCGAATCGCAGCCGAGCGCGTGCATGTAGAGCACCGAGCTCGCGCGGTCGGCCTCGACGACGAACGAGCCGGGGATGAGGCTGGCGACCTGGGCGATGACGGTGAGCACGAGGTCGGAGCGCACGTGCAGCGTGACGGCGACGACGGACGAGGCCGGCATCCGGCCCGGCCGGATCGCGGCCCACGCCACCTCGGCCGATGCCGTGACCAGGGAGTAGGCGAACCACACCACGAACACCGCGAACCGCCAGACGTTGAAGCGGCCGGAGAGCTCGAACGCCGGCAGGTAGAAGGCCCGGGTGACGCCGAAGCTCACGATGATGCCGGTGAGCACGGTCATGGGGGTCACGGCCTCCCAGAGCATGACCCACAGCGCGACGAGCACGGTGATGAGCAGGAGCTGGCGCAGCGCGCGCACTGCGCGCTCGCGGCCCCGCACGGCTGCCTCAGCCATCTGAGCCTCCCCGCTGGGCGTCCTCGATGACCTGGCCCGAGCCGTTGTCCGGCGCCTCGACCGCATCCGGGCCGAGCACCTGCTCGGCATAGGCGCCGGGATTGTGGAGGTTCTCCGCGGCGCGGGTCGACAGGGCCCACAGCGGCCCGGCGAAGACCGTCAGCGCCACGCTCACCGCGACCATGGCGGCGGTGGGCAGCACCATCGTCAGCGGCAGCCGGGCCGGGGCGGCCTGCTGCGGGACGGTGTCGATGGCCGACGCGATGGGCGCCTCGGGCACCGGCCGGCCCTGCTCCCCGGCGTGCTTCTCCGCCCGGCGGCGCAGGGCCTGCTGGCGCGAGCGCGACTCGCGCAGGTGGGCCATCTCGTCCACGAGCTCCGGGGTGGGCTCCTCGACCTGGTCCGGGTCGCGCCAGAAGGCGAGGTTCCAGGTCCGGCCGATGACGTAGAGCGTGAGGAGGCTGGTGAGCGCGCCGGCGGCGATGAGCGCATAGTTGAGCCAGTCGCCGCCCTCGGCGCCGGCCTGGAACAGCGCGACCTTGCCGATGAACCCGCTGAACGGGGGGATCCCGGAGAAGTTGAGGCCGGGCACGAAGAAGAGCACCGCGAGCAGCGGGGAGAGCAGGGCCAGGCCGCCGAGCCGCCGGGTGGACGTGGTGCCGGCCCGCTGCTCGACGAGGCCCACGGCCAGGAAGAGCGCGGTCTGGACGATGATGTGGTGGACCGTGTAGAACAGCGCGGCCGCGAGCCCGGCCACCGTCCCCATCGCCACGCCGAACAGCAGGTAGCCGATGTGCGAGACCAGCGTGAAGGAGAGCATGCGCTTGATCTCCGTCTGCGCGATGGCGCCCAGGATGCCCACGATCATCGTGAGTCCCGCGACGACGAGCAGCGGCACGCGCAGGTTCGAGGCGATGAAGATGACCGTCTCCGTGCGGATGATCGCGTAGATGCCCACCTTCGTCAGCAGCCCCGCGAACACGGCGGTCACCGGGGCGGGCGCGGTGGGATAGGAGTCCGGCAGCCAGAAGGACAGCGGGAAGACCGCGGCCTTGATGCCGAAGCCCAGGAGCAGCGCGATGTGGAGGATGAGCTGGACATCGGCGGGCAGCTGGTCGAGGCGCTGGGAGAGCTGGGCCATGTTCACGGTGCCGGTCGCCGCGTAGACGAGCGCGATCGCGACGAGGAACACGAGCGAGGAGACGAGCGAGATGACGATGTAGGTCGCGCCCACGCGGATGCGGTCGGCCGTCGCGCCGAGGGTGAGCAGCACATAGGAGGCCGCGAGCAGCATCTCGAAGCCCACGTAGAGGTTGAACAGGTCGCCTGCGATGAAGGCGTTGGCCACCCCCGCGCACAGGATGAGGTAGGCCGGGTTGAACACGCTCACCGGCGTCTCACGGCTGGTGTCGGCCATCTCCTGGCCCACGGCGTAGAGGAGGACGCCGAGCGTCACGATCGTCGAGACGACGAGCATGAGGGCGGAGAGGCGGTCGACGACGAGGGCGATGCCGAACGGCAGCTGCCAGCCGCCCACGGCGACCACCTGGGTGCCGCCGGAGTCGACGCCCACGAGCAGCACGATGCCGATCGCGAGCACGGCGGTGAGGGTGCCGACCGTGACCGCGTTCTGCAGGCGCACGCGACCGGCGAACAGCAGCGTGAAGCCCGCGCCCAGCAGGGGCAGTACGACGGGCAGGGGAACGAGGGCTGCGATGCTCACAGGCTCTCCCCCCTCTCCTGGGACCCCGAGGCGCTGTCCGAGTCCCGGCCGACACCGGGTTCCGGCGCGGCGCCGGGCTCGGGCGCCGGCCCGTCCGCCCCGCCGGCGGCGTGCGCGGGCTCGGCCTCGTCGTCGAGCGCGGCCTCGTGATCGAGGGCCGAGTCGCGCTCGGCGGGGGTGCCGTCGCGGTCGACGTCCGGGGCGCCGGGCACGGGGTTCTCCGCCTCGTCGCCGAATTCGGTGTCCTCCTGGTCCACGCCGGTGCCGGCCTCCTCCTGCGAGCCGCGGCCCTTCGTCACGGCCACGCGGATGTCCTCGAGGTCGTCGTCGATGTTCTCGCGGCGCACGAGCCTCCAGGAGCGGTAGATGAGCGCCAGCAGGAACGCCGTCATGGCGAACGTGATGACGATGGCGGTGAGCACGAGCGCGTGGGGCAGGGGATCGCTCATGCCGTCGGTGCTCAGGTCCTTGCCATCGGTGATGGGGGGCCGGCCGGCCCTGCCGCCGGTGAGGACGATGAGGATGTTGGCCCCGTTGCCGAAGAGCAGGAAGCCCAGCAGGACGCGCGTGAGCGAGCGGTCGAGCATGAGGTAGGCCCCGCAGGCGAAGAGGACGCCCATGGTCAGCAGCATGACGAACGGCGGGGTCACAGCCGGCCCCCATCCGAGCCGGGCGCGAGGTCGAGGCTGTCGACCTCGCCGAGCAGCTCGTGCAGCCGCTCCTCGTGCGGAGCGTCGGCGACCTCGCTGATCGTCTGCGCGAGCGCCTCCTCGTCCGCCTCCTGGTAGAGGTCGACCTGGGCGCCCAGGCTGCGCAGGATGTCGAGCATGAGGCCCACGACGATGAGGTAGACGCCGATGTCGAAGATCGTCGAGGTGCCGAACGACAGGTGGCCCAGCAGCGGCACGTCGAAGGCGAGGTACTCGGACTGGAGGACGCTGTCGCCCCACACGAAGCCTCCGAGCGCCGTGAGGGCGACGATCGCCATGCCGAAGCCCAGCAGGCGCCCCGCATCGACGTGCGCGGCCTCCGCGAGCTCGTAGCGCCCGCCGGCCAGGTAGCGGGCGATGAGCGCGAGGCCCGCCACCAGTCCGGCAGCGAAGCCGCCGCCGGGCATGTTGTGGCCGGCGAAGAGGAGGTAGACGGAGAAGACCATCATGGGGTGGAACAGCAGCCGGACGATGACCTCGAGGATGATCGAGCGGTTGCGGGGGGCCAGCGTGCGCCCGGCCAGCAGCCATGCGCTGCGCCCGCCGGCCTCCTGCGCCGAATCGGAGGCCTCCGCGGAGAGCGCCTCGGCGACCGGGGTGAAGCGGCCCGTGCGGCTGAGCTCGGCCGGCGCCTCGAAGCGCTGCAGCTTGCCCTCGCGGCTGCGCACGAAGATGAGGCTCGCGACGCCGGTGGCGGCCACGACGACGACGGAGAGCTCTCCCAGGGTGTCCCACGCGCGGATGTCGACGAGCGTGACGTTGACGATGTTCTTGCCGTGGCCGATCTCGTAGGCGAGGCGGCCGAACTGCTCGGAGATGGGCGCGGCGTCCCGCGCGGCCATCGCCACGGCCGCGACGCCCATCATGAGCGCGCCGAACAGCCCGCCGACGATGGCGCGCATGGTCGGCGAGAAGCGGCCCTCCGATCGGCCGATGCCGGCCGGCAGCCGGCGCAGCACGAGGACGAAGACGACGATCGTGATCGACTCGACGAGGATCTGGGTGAGCGCAAGGTCCGGGGCGCCCTGCGCCGCGAAGAACGCGACCATGCCGTAGCCCGTGACGCCGACGATGACGACGGCGGCGAACCGCTTCGTCGCGACCGTCGCGGCGATCGCGGCGGGGATCATGCACACGGCGATGACGATCTGCGGCCACGAGTCCGCGAAGACGAAGTGCGCGGGCCAGGTGCCGTTGAGCAGCATGGCGAGGCCGATCGTGACGATCGCGACGACGTAGATGACGGCCTGGTAGAAGGGCAGCGAGCCGCGCTGCGTGCGGGCCGTGACCCACGAGGAGACGAACTCGACGCCCTCGACGATGCGGCGGTAGACGCGGTTGGCGCTGGGCAGCTGGGGCGCAGCGGCCTGGAACAGGGAGATCGGCTGGGCCGCCGCGATGAGCACGGCGCCCAGGCCCAGGGTCAGGGCGGAGAGCCACAGCGCCGGCTCGAAGCCGTGCCAGAGCGCCAGGTGGTAGGCCTTGCCCTCGCCGGCGAGCCCGGCCGAATGGGCCGTGACGAGGGGGTCGAGGAGGAAGACGAGCGGGCCGAGCAGCGCGCACAGCCCGGCCAGCAGCACGACGGGCGCCATGAACACCGGCGCGCTCTCGCAGCGCTTGACCGGCTTGACCCCCGGCTTGGAGCCGAAGGCGCCGAAGACGAACCGGGCGGAGTAGGCGACGGTGAGCACGGAGCCCGCGATCGTGCCGATGAGCGCGATGAGCCCCGCCGTGGTGCCCGTCTCGAGCAGGGTGGAGTAGACCGCCTCCTTCGCGGCGAACCCGAGCAGCGGGGGGATGCCCGCCATCGACGCCGCGGCGACCGTGCCGCACACCGCGAGGACGGGGGTGCTGCGCGCCATCCCGGAGAGCTTGCGCAGGTCGCGGGTGCCCACCTGGTGGTCGATGATGCCGACGGTGAGGAACAGGCAGGACTTGAACAGGGCGTGGGAGACGAGCATGGCAAGGGCCGCCGTGGCGGTGTCGCGCGTGCCGAACGCGCTGATGACGATGAGCAGGCCCAGCTGCGAGACGGTGCCGTAGGCGAGGACGAGCTTGAGGTCGAACTGGCGCAGCGCGGTCCAGCCGCCCATGATCATCGTCGTGATCCCGAGCGCCAGCAGCACGGGCAGCCAGCCGGGCATCGTGTGGAAGCCCGGGGCCAGCCGGAGGATGAGGTACACGCCGGCCTTGACCATGGCCGCGGCGTGCAAGTAGGCGCTCACGGGCGTGGGGGCGGCCATGGCGCCGGGCAGCCAGAAGTGGAACGGCACGAGCGCGGACTTCGAGACCGCGCCCACGACGATGAGGAGGACCGCGGTGATGACGAGGCCCGCGTCCGGGCCCCCGCGGTAGCCCGCGGCCACGATCGCGGAGATGCTGCCGGTGCCGTAGACCGCGGAGAGCATGATCATCCCGACGAGCATCGCGAGCCCGCCGAACGTCGTGACGATGAGCGCCTGGAGGGCGGCCTGGCGGGAGGCCTTGCGGCTGGTCGAATGGCCGATGAGGAGGTAGGAGAACACGGTCGTGCCCTCCCAGAAGATGTAGAGGACGAGCAGCTCGTCGGCGATGACGAGGCCGTACATCATGCCCGCGAACGCCATGAGCACGCCGGCGAAGCGGCCGATCGACGGGTCGCCGGGCTCGAAGTAGTGCGCGGAGTAGAGGAAGACGAGCGCGCCCACGCCGGTGACGAGCAGGCTCATCACCCACGAGAGGGGATTCATGCTCAGGCTCATCCCCATGCCCAGCGGCGCGAGCCAGTCGAGCGATTCGCGCACCTCGCCACCGGCGAGCACGGTGGGCGCCACCGCGATCGAGTAGCCCAGGGCCACGGCCGGCACGAGTGCCATGAGGAAGAAGGCGCTGCGGCCCATCCGGGCGAACAGCGGGGGCGCGAGGAGGGCGGCGGCGAAGAACGCCGTGATCAGCGCGGTCACTGCCTCACCCCCGGTTCGCAACTGTCGGCAGGTGACATTGTTTCATGCTCGCGGCCCCGCCCCGTCCACCGCGTTCCCAGTCGCGCCGCGGGCGTCGCCGGCCCGGGTCCGCTCAGCCCAGCTGGCGCTCCGAGACGAGGAAGCCGTCGTGGTCGAGGGCGATGCCCGCGGTGGCCCGCATGATGGCCCCGGCCAGCGCCTCGATGCGCTCGGCGGCCCCGGCCCGCATGCGCCGCACCGCCGGGTCCGCGGTGTCGAGCGCCTCGCCGAGGTCCTGGGCCAACGGCTGCCAGCGCACCCGGTAGGCGATCTGCGGGCCCGCCGCGTGGGCTGCGACGATGCCGGGCACCGCCTCCTCGAGGAGGACCCCGATCTCGATGAGGCCGGCCTCCGGTCCGAGCTCGGCGAGGTCGACCTCCACCGCGTAGCCGTCGAGGACGATGGGCTCAGCGGGGTCGATCTCCGCCCCCAGGCGCTCGAGCGCCTCAGCGGACACGGGCAGCGGCATGCGCGCGCCCGGGGCCACGGCGCGCACCCGTTCGAGCAGGACGTCCGGGGCGAGCCAGTAGTGGGAGTAGACGGCGAGGTCGATGTGGGCGTCCGGATCCGGGGTGAGGATCCGCTCCGCGCCCGATTGCCCCGGTGTCGAACCCGCGGCGGCGAGCCCGGCGGGATCGGACTGCGCGGTGCGGCCCGGGGCGGCCGAGGCCTCGTCGGCGCAGCGCACGGCGGTGTGCAGCCGGCGGGCCAGGGCGACGAGGAGCGCCAGCCCACGGCCCTCCTCGCGGTCGGGCAGGCCCGCCGGGAAGAAGGGGGCGAGCTCGTCGGCGCGGCGCACCCACTCCGGCGGGGGCTCGGCCTCGCGGTCGCGGGGCCCGGCGAGCGCGAAGGCCGCGCGCGCCCA
>NZ_WWEQ01000044.1 GCF_009857845.1 Brevibacterium rongguiense
GCGCGCCGGGGCCGGCCACGGGCTCCGCTCCCGAGGCGCGGGCCGGCTCGGCCTCTCCGCGGGCCTCGGCGCGGGCGCGGGCGCGGCGGACGGAGCGCGGGATGAGCCGCTTGCCCAGCATGCCCATGAGCGCCGGGACCAGCGTGAGCGCCACGAGGACCGCGACCGCCACGGTTCCGGCGGCCCCGAAGCCCATGACGGTGAGGAAGGGCATGCGGCAGACCATGAGGCCCACGAGCGCGATGATGACGGTCATGCCCGCGAAGACGACGGCGGAGCCGGCGGTGGCGAGCGCGCGGGCGACCGCCTCCTCCGGCTCGAGTCCGTCGCGCAGCAGGCTGCGGGCTCGGGAGATGATGAAGAGCGCGTAGTCGATGCCCACCGCCAGGCCCAGCATGAGCGCGAGCATGGGCGCCGTCGAGGAGACGTCCGCGAACGCGGTGGACGCGACGATGAGCATGAGGCCAAGCATCACGCCCAGGATCGCGGTGACGAGCGGGATGCCGGCGGCGAGCGCGGAGCCGAAGGTGAAGAGGAGGACGACGAACGCGATCGCGACGCCCAGGCCCTCCACCCAGGACACGTGCATGCCGGTGACCTTGAAGATGTCGCCGCCGGGGGCAACCTGGGTGCCGTTCGGCAGCTCCTGCTTCATGTGGTCGACCTCGGTGAGCAGGTCGGACTTCACGGTCTCCGGCAGCGCCTGGTAGTCGTCGTCGTAGGAGATGTTGATGATCGCCGCGCGGTCGCCCTCGGAGACGCCGCCCTTGACCCGCTTGGAGAACGGTGAGGTGGCGGACTCGACGTGGTCGAAGTCGTCCACCCGGTCGACGGCGTCGCCGATCGCGGAGCGGAACTGCCTGTCCGTGACCTTCTGGCCCTCGGGGGCCACGACGATGATCGAGCCGGCCGCCCCGGAGGCCTGGGGGAACGTGAGCTTGAGGGAGTCCTGGGCCTCCTGGCTCTCCGAGCCCGGGAGCGTGAAGCTGTCGGAGAAGTCGTTCTTGAAGGCGGCGACGAAGCCGCCCAGGAGGACGAGGATGACAAGCCAAGCCGCGGCGAATGTCTTGCGCCTGCGGAACGCAGTGCGGCCCAGCTCATAGAGGAATGACGACACGAAGGCCCTCTCGATACAGAGGTGTATTGAATACAGTAGTGTATTGTTCTGCAGGCGGCCGCGGATTGCAAGCGAGCCCGCCCGGCGGGCGCCTCGGCGGCGGAACGAGAGGGGACGACAGTGACGATCACGGGCCAGATCACCGAGCGCAGGCAGCGCACGCGCGAGAAGCTCATTCGCGCCGCGATCACCGTCTTCGCCCACAGCGGGGTGGCGGGGGCATCGATCGAGCAGCTCTGCGAGGCCGCGGGCATGACCCGCGGCGCGTTCTACTCCAACTTCGAGTCGAAGGACGAGCTGGTCCTCGCCGTCATCGACTACGCGATCGAGCGCATGACCAGCGAGCTGCGCGATCACATCGAATACGAGCACGGCGAGGACCGTCCGTGCGGCGAGTTCGAATCGCTGGCCACGGCCGACCCGGATACGCGCCGCCGCGAGATCGCCGCGACCGCCCTGCGCATCTTCGAGGAGAAGCGGCCCATCCCCGTGGGCTCCGCGAGCGCCGAGTGGACCGTGTGCGAGAAGGAGATCGAGCTCTACACCGTGCGCGTGCCCGAGCTGCGCTCGAAGTACCAGCAGCTCATGGACGCCCAGCTGCGCACGATCGCGGAGATCGTCGAGACCACGCTGGGCAGGCACGGGTGCCGCTCGACGATCCCCTCGCTCGACCTGCTGCGGATCCTCGCCGCCGTCGCCCGCCAATCGCAGATGGACGCGATCACCGGCGGCATCGGCCAGGCCGACGTGCAGGCCGATGCGAAGAGCACGGTGCAGGTGCTGCTCGGGTTCATCGACATCGACTGAGGCCGCCGGGCCTGACGGGCGGCAGGGTCTGAGAGGCCGTGGGGCCCGAGGGAGCGGCAGGGCCTGAGAGGCCGCCGGGCCTGACGGGGCGGGGGCGCGGCCGATAGGCTGGGCGGATGAGCGCCGAATTCGATGCCTTCATCGCCAACATGCCCGTCCGCCTGCCGGCCTTCGTCGCCGATGAGCTGCCGGACGCCGTCACCGTCGAAGACGACAGCGCGGAGGACGGCAGCGCGCAGTACGACTTCCTCAAGGACTACTCCCCCCAGTCGCTGCCCTACGTCGAGGCCTTCGCCCTCTCCGAGCTCGAATCCCCGGAGCAGGCCGCCGAACCCGAATACCAGGCGTTCTCCGAGGGCGTGCTGCGCTACGTGGGCGAGGTGTTCCTGCGCGCGTTCGGCGGCCGCTGGGACTTCGACGACTCCGGCGCCGACCCCGCCGCGATGCCGTTCATCCGCCCCGATTCGGCCACGGGCAACGAGCAGGGCGAGCCGGTCGACCTCGTCCAGCTGCTCATGACGGCGCTGTCCGTGCGCTCCGGCGATGTCTTCATCTCCGCCTACGCCGAGGTGCTCGAGGGCTTCGACGACCAGCCGCCGCGCCGCTCCTGCACGGGCCTCGAGGGCACCGTCAGCGCGCCCTTCGACGCGGCCGCCCAGATCAGCGACGGGGAGCGGGACTTCCTCGCGGACTTCCTGCCCACGGTCGAGCCCGCGATCGCGGAGTGGGTGGACAGCCAGGCCGGCGACGACTGGGACTTCGACCGCGCGTCGCTCGACCGGCTGGGCCGGCAGCTGCAGGCGCGCTACGACACCGTCGACGAGCTCATCGAGGACGCCGGTGAGGAGTACCTGACCGGCGCCATGTCGTTTGCGGGCGAGGCCCTGCGCCGCGCCGGCCGCGGTGCCTGGCGCTACGGCGACCCGGACTCCGGGGCCTTCGAGGACGAGGATCCCCGCCTGGGCCAGCCCTATCTGCAGTTCGCGGTCGAGGGCGTGGACGTCGTGCCGATGATGCTGCTGCTGGGCTCGATCGAGGACGCGGACATCCTGCCGCTGGCCTATGACGCCCTGGCCGGGGGCGGGGTGGGCGAGGCCATCGCCCAGGCCGACGCGCAGGAGGACTGAGCGGGCCGCTCGCCCCGGCTCCCCGCCCTCCGCGTGCCAGCGGCCCGGCCGCGCCTACTCCCCCGGCAGCGGGGGGCGGCGCTGGGCGAATCCCGTGGCGGCCTCGAACGCGTGCGCCGCGCGCAGCAGGTCGACGTCGGCGCCGGGGCGGGCCACGAGCTGGATGCCCACGGGCAGCCCGTCCGCGGAGAACCCGGCGGGCACGGACACCGCCGGGCACCCGGTCGCGGAGATCAGCGTCGCCGCCCGCATCCAGTCGAGGTAGGTCTCCATGCGGGTGCCCGCGATCTGCTCGGGGTATTCGAGGTCCGCATCGAAGGGCAGCACCTGGGCGGTCGTGCACACGAGGACGTCGTGGCCGGCGAAGAACGCCTCCACGGCCTCCATGAGGCGGGCCCGCGCCCGGTCCTTGGCCACGAGCTGGCCGACCGTGAGGTCGAGGCCGCGCTGCGTGTTCCACACGACCGCGTCCTTGATCTCCCCACGGTGCGCGCGCAGCTTGTCCCCGTGGAGCGCCGCGAAGTCGTAGGACCGCTGGACGTCGAAGACCTCCGCGGCGTCGGTGAGGTCGATGCACGCCTCGTCCAGCCGTGCGCCCAGCCCCTCGAGCACCGGCGCGGCGGAGCGGACCACGGCCAGCACCTCGGGCTCGGCCACGACCGCACCGTCCAAGTCCGGCGCGAAGCCCACGCGCAGCCCGGAGAGCGAGGGCTCATAGGCGGCGCCGAGCGCGAACTCCGGCAGGTCGAACACGGAGCCGGGCTCGGCGATGGACGCAGGGCCCAGGGGGTGCGGGCCCGCCACGGCCACCAGCAGCAGCGCCACATCGCCGGTCGTGCGCCCCATGACGCCCGTTTGGGCGAGCCACGCCCACGGGTCGCCGGGCGGTGTGTGCGGGACGCGGCCGTTGCTGGGCCGGAAGCCCACGACGTTGTCGAACGAACCGGGCGTGCGCAGCGAGCCGCCCATGTCGGAGCCGTCGCCGCTGGCCTGGATGCCCGCGGCCAGCGCTGCGCCCACGCCGCCGGAGGAGCCGCCGGCGGACTTCGCGGTGTTGTACGGATTGCGGGTGGTGCCGAAGACGGGGTTGAACGTGTGCGAGCCGGCGGCGAACTCGGGGACGTTGGACTTGCCCGTCGTGATCGCGCCGGCCGCCCGCAGCCGTTCGACGATGAGGCTGGTGCCGGCGGGCACGTGGTCCGCGAACAGCGGCGAGCCGTACGTGGTGCGCATGCCAGCGGTGTCGTGCGTGTCCTTGTGCGTCAGCGGCACCCCTGCCAGGGTTCCAAGGGACTGCCCGCTCGCCCGCGCCTCGTCGGTCCGACGGGCCGCGGCGAGCGCGCCCTCGGGATCCGTCGTCACGATCGCGTTGATGGTCCCGTTGACCTCGTCGATGCGGGCGAAGTGGTCCTGCACGGCCTCGACGGCGCTGAGCTCGCCCGCCGCCATGAGGCCGGCCAGCTCGCGCGTGCTCAGCCACGTCAGCTCACTCATCGCGCGGCCCGCAGCCGGCTCGTCAGGACCGCGAGGGCGGCGCGCACGCCGGTGCGCAGCGTCGTCTCGATGTCCGTGGGCGCGAAGTGCGGCGAGTGGTTGCTCGGCACGTTCTCCGCGGCGAGGGCCTGCGGCGTCTGGCTGCCGAAGAACCAGTAGACGGCCGGGGCGCCGACCGCCTGCCCGAAGCGCCCGAAGTCCTCCGAACCGGTGGCGGGCGGGACCTCCACGGCCTGCTCCGCGCCCAGCTCCGCGCGCACGACGTCGAAGAAGTCGGCGGTGAGCTCCGGGTCGTTGTAGCACTCGGGGAAGTCGTAGAGCTTGCGGATCTCCGGCTCCGGGGCACCGGAGGCCTGGGCCTCGGCGCGGACGATCCGCCCGATGACCTCCTCGACGTGGGCGCGGACGGCCGGGTCGAACGTGCGGGTGTTGATCGTGAACCGGGCCTCGGCGGGGATGATGTTCTCCTTGAGCCCGCCGTTGAAGCGCCCGATCGTGAGCACGACCATCTCCCGGGCCCCCACCTCGCGGGACACAACCGTCTGCAGGCGCGTGATCATGAACGCGCCCAGCACGATCGGGTCGATCGCGGCCTCCGGCTGGGAGCCGTGGGCCTGCCGGCCGCGGACGACGACCTCGTAGGAGTCCGCCATGGCCATCGCGGTGCCGCTCGAGGTGGAGACCGTGCCGGCCAGGGCGGGCCACACGTGCTGGCCGTAGACCGCCTCCGGGTGCGGGGCGCGGTCCCACACGCCGTCGTCGACCATTGCCTTGGCCCCTGCCCCCGTCTCCTCACCGGGCTGGAAGAGGAAGACGATCGTGCCGGACCAGGTATCGCGGTGGCCGGCCAGCAGCACGGCGGTCTCGAGGCCCACCGTGATGTGGGTGTCGTGGCCGCAGCCGTGCATGACGGGGGCCTCGGAGCCGTCGGGCAGCGTGCCGGTGGCCTGCGAGGCGAACGGCAGCCCGGTGTCCTCGGCGATCGGCAGGCCATCGGTGTCCGCCCGGTAGGCGATCGTGGGCCCGTCGCCGTTGCGCAGGACGCCCACCACGCCGGTGCCGCCCGAGGCGAAGGTCTCATAGCCCAGCTCGTCGAGGCGCGCCCGGATCTTCTGCGCCGTCTCGTGCTCCTGCATCGACAGCTCGGGGGTGGCGTGGAAGTCCTTGTACGTCGCCACGACTGCGGGCATATCGGCGTCGAGTGCGGCGGTGAGTTCGGGGGCGATGGCCATGAGGGTCCTCTCGGGGGGCGAATCGTTCGTACAGTCTCTCAGTCTCTCAGTCCTGAATGCGTTCCCGGCACGTTCGAACGAGAACCTTCCGGTGTCCACTGAAGCTGTGGTGATCCCACTAGTTGATAAGAGCAGAATCACCGGTTTCATCGGGTTTTCCACCGCGACTGCGGAAGGCCCACGTTAAGCCGACTGTCACGAATACAGCCAGGGCCGTGGCAAAAGAAGAGACAATTTTTGGGGAATGCGGTACTACGACGAGAACGATGAGGAGTGCCACCGCTATTGCAATAACAGTGGCACGGACCTGCTTGAGCGTTGCGATAAGCTGCACGAGCACTCCCCCAAGAATGGAAGGGAGTATGTACAATCTGGCGACCTCAGTGATGGCCGGGGGCGTGATGGATACGATCACTGTTCCGAAGATTCCCACGAGGATGAGCATCGAAGCTACGTGAACGAGCGCCGCACCGCAGATGGCCGCAGTAGACGAATACGCAGCCTTCCGCGTTCCGGGCACCGCCTTGATTGTCGACTGAGCGACGATGGCAGAAGGCAGAAGTTTATTTGAGATGTTGCCAATCATGAACGCCTGGTACATGCCAGCTGGGCCCAGAATCGGAAAATACGTAATCGGTTCGAGCACATAAAATGCGCCGTAGACCGCAGCGACAGCAACGAATGCGGTGACTATCTGACCGATGGTCGGGTGAATTCCGGTGGTGACATAGAGAATAAATGGGAGCGAAGTAGCGAGCAGAAAGCCCACAAACAGCGTTACCATACCCCAACGATTGGTAGCACGGGTATAGGCTCCGTGAATCCGATCCTGCTCGGCCGTAAAAGTCACTGCCCCCCCTTCACGCTGCCCCCAAACCTGCGGAGTGTGCAACATAGGCACAGCCCAATCCCGCGACTATCGCTATACCTAGTGCCCATTCGCGGAGCCACGAGACACTAAATGCTTTCGCAATTGACAAACAGACGGCCATCGCCGCTGCAGAAGCTAGAAGCGCCGCGATGTGCACCATCGACTTCGGAATCTCCGTCACGGTGAGCGTCGCGAACGCGGCGAGTAGTGCCGAGGACGGCACGATTGCCATCAGCGCGGGATTCACTCGCGAAAGCTTGTCGCTCCCTTTCGTCAGAACAGGGGTAAGGATGAGAGTGCCAAGCATCCACCCGGCGCCAGAAAGGCTCATAGCGAAAAGCGCCACGAGAAAGACATCTTGGGTATAGCTGGCATCACCCAGCTGCGCGCCCATCGTCCCCGCGGCGATTGACGCTGATGCCACTTCGGTCGCAGCGGACCCGATGAGACCGACCCGAACCAGGACGGGTGGCGTACCGAATAGAGGCAAGAGTGCGATCGACACAAGGACGACAGCAAGCGAGGGGCCGATCGCCGCCACTGCCCCCGCGCGGAAAGATCGGTTGACCTCTGCTTGCGACATGTCAGCACCCGCGGCGTTGCGCTTGACTGCCACGAAATATATGACGGATTGTACGATAATCACCGCGAAGACGGCGACAGCCAGAATCCACAGGATCGGCATGTTTGCGATCGAACCAATATTGTCCGAGTTTCGCGCAGCGAATATCGCGTGTCGCGCCGCTGCATCATCAATCACGTAGTGCTCCTTGGCTCGGGAAGCGGACGACCGCTTACGATCGCGGCGAACTGAGAACAGATCGGTGCGAAAGCATCAAGACACCACCGTATGTGACCGAATTCATTTTGATTGATGGGCCATCCGCTATTTACATAGAAGTAACGTCCCACTGAATCTTGTTATCCCTGGATGCTTCAGTCAGCGCGCTCGGGCGGGTCGAGGACGAACTCGGCTGTGGCCCGGTGCGCGTACTGCGGGATGCCGGGGCTCAGGCGGGCCCGGCGCAGCGCGGGGTCGAGCCGCACTGTCACGAGGGTGGCCGTCCGCTTCCCGAACGGCGCATCCGGCGCCGGGACCTGCGAGACGAGGCCCGCGGCCGGGTCGGTGGCCAGCAGCGGGATGAGCGCGTCGGCATCCGCGGGCGGCCCGGCGCCCTCGCAGCGGCCGGTGACCGAGGCGAGTCGCTCCTCCGAGCGGCTCGTGCCGGAGAGCGGAATGCCGCCCTCGGCCACCTCGGGGAAGAGGAAGTGGTTCGTGTGGCCGGCCCAGCCGGGCTGGCTGTGGGCGGCCGTGCCGTGGGGCGAGATCTCCACCATGACGACGGTGTCGGGATCGACCACGGTGAGCACGGACGACGAGGTGGTGCCGGCCGAGCGGATGAGCTCCACCGCCTCGGCGGCGGTCCGGGCCCGGGCGAGCAGCCCGGCGAGCACGGCGTGGACGGGCACCCCGCCCGGCGCATCGTCGCGGTGGTTGAGGATGTTGAGGATGACGCCCACGC
Organism: Brevibacterium rongguiense; assembly: GCF_009857845.1. GTDB lineage: Bacteria > Actinomycetota > Actinomycetes > Actinomycetales > Brevibacteriaceae > Brevibacterium > Brevibacterium rongguiense. The sequence continues at coordinate 8,172 of NZ_WWEQ01000044.1, forward strand.
CCGCCGCGTTCATGCCGATCTTGCCGAGCATGCCGTATTCCGCGAACCCCGCGTGGTCGACCTCGCCGGGCAGGGCGCTCACCCGCTGGTAGTGCCAGCAGGCCGCGAACTCCGCGTGCCAGTCCCACGTCTGGGCCGCCGCCGAGGCACCCGGCGCCTGCCAGCCCACCGTCGAGCACTCACTGGGCTGGGGGCGGGACTTGTCCGCCAGCGTGAGGATCTCCGTGCGGGCCACGGTCGAGGCGAGGTCGGTCACCTGCATGCCCGAGCCCGTGGCAACGGCGCTGACCTCCGCGAACTGCTCCGGGTCCCAGGCCCGCAGGGCGTCGAGCGAGGCGTGGCCGGCCTCGCGCACCTGGCGCTGGGAGATGTCGTAGTGGGCGAACAGCTCGTCGTAGCCGCGGGCGGTGGCGCGGATCCGAGCGGCGGCCTGCGCGGCGCGCTGGAGGCCGCGCGAGCGCGCATCGGCGCCGTGGACGTGCAGCGTCGTGGTCTTGACCTGGGAGGCGTCGACGGGCGCGGAGCCGGCTCGGCCGGACCCGCGGCCCGCCTCCGGCGCGGCGGGCGAGCCCGGGGCCGCGGGCGAACCTGCGGACGGGCGCGAGCCGTCGGCCGTTTGCGAACCGGCCTGGCCGCCGCGCAGGCCCGCCAGGGGATCGGGCAGCGAGGTCACAGCTCCACCCCCGCGCGCACCTCGGCCTCGGAGGCCGGGTCGTGGCTGCCCACGGGCATGCCCAGGTAGTGCATGTGGGCGGCGGTCTCCGCGAGGGCGGCGAAGAGGTTGAAGCCGTGGAGCGCCTCGAAGCCGCGCGACCAGTGCAGACCCTGGGCAAGCGAGTAGACGCTGTGGTCCTCGGTGTCCTCGGCGCGGGTGCGGATCTCCTCGAGGCGCACGCGGTGGTGCTCGTCGATCTCACGGGCGCGCTCGTTGAGCCCCGCGAAGCGGAAGCCGTGGGCGGGGAGCACGCGGGTCTCGGCGGGCAGCTCGCCCATGCGCTCGAGCGAGCGGAGGTAGTTCGCCAGGCTGTGCGTGATGAAGCCGGAGTCCAGGCCGATGTTCGGGGTGATCGTGGGCAGCACGTGGTCACCGGAGTAGAAGAGCGCTCCTTCGTCCTCGCGGAACGCGGTGTGGCCGTACGTGTGCCCCGGCGTCCACATGCTGCGCACCGTGCGCCCGGACAGCGGCAGCGGCGAACCGTCGGCCAGCAGGGTGATGCCCTCGGGCAGCTGCGGGATCTGGTAGTCCACGGCGTCCTTCGTGGGGCGCTGCGCCGCATCGGACCCGGTCCCCGCGGGCGCGCGCTCGGGACCCAGGATCTCGTGCCGGCGCTCGGCGGGCACCCCGTATTCCGCGGCGATGTCGACGCCCTTCGCGGTCCCCGTGCGCAGCGACTTCTCCCGGTCGCGGAAGGCGCGCAGGCTCTTGAGGTCCTGGCCGTGGATGCCGAGCCACATGTCCGGGTTGGCGGCGAGCAGCGCCGGCACGAGGCCGATGTGGTCGCGGTGGTAGTGGGTGATCGCCACGCCGTTGACGTCGCGCAGCGAGTACCCGGCCGACTGCAGCCCGGCCGTGAGCGCGGCCAGCTGCTCCGACCCGTCCCAGCCGGGGTCGATGAGGCTCACGCCCCGGTCCTCGCCCAGGGCGTAGCAGTAGGTGTAGACGAGCGGGTTGTCCGGGATCGGCACGGGGATGGCCCAGGTGGCCTCCGCCACCTGCTCGACCTGCGGCAGCGTCCGCTCCTTCCAGGCCGTCTCCTGGTTCCGGCTCAGACCTTCGATCGGCATCGACCCCGCCCTTTCGTTCGGTGCGCGGGCGGATCTGCTCCCACCGCCGCGCCTTCGCCAGTCCACTGTATGCCCCAGCTCACACCGGTGTGTCAGCAGGCGCGGCAATCGGGGCGAGGCGATCCACTGCGCGCTATGCCCGCCCGATGAGCCGGCGCGCCGTCACCGGCGCGGGGCCGGTGCCGCGCAGTTGCTCGACGAGCTCGTCGGCGGCCGCGTGGGCCTGCTCATCGCTCACGGGCGCCAGGAGGTCGAGGATGAACAGCGCACTCGTCGTCTGCTCGTCCAGGCGGGTGCGGAGTCCCTGGCGCCAGTTCCAGCGCCGGCAGGTCACACCCACGTCATCACGCCAGACGACCTCGCCGGCGGCCGGGTGCTCGATTGCGACCTCACCGTCTGCCACGACGTCGAAGTCCTCGTCTCCGGCGGCGCGCACCAGGTGCGGGGCGCCCTGGTACTTCGCCAGATCCTCACCGCCCAGGGGGATCTGGTGGGCCACGGAGACGGCGTTGTAGACGTCCGTCAGCCGGTTCACGCGCGGCAGGCCGTCCGGCGCGCGGCGGGTGAGCGCCTCGAGGCTGTTGCGGGTGCGCTGCGGCTTGGCGCCGAACGCGCGGTAGGCCTCGCGCCACGCCGCGATGTGGGGCAGCTCCTCGACGGGCGTGTCCCGGAGGGCGGCAGCCGCGCCGGCTTCGGCCGCGGCCAGCAGTGCCTCGCTGGTCGCATCGCTGGGCGCGGGGCCGATCCCCTCCACCGCGAGCAGCAGCACCCGATAGTCCGGGCGCAGCTCGAAGACCGCCTCGTCCACGCGGGCGGCGGCGAGGAAGTCCTGCAGAGTGGTGGCATCTGCGCTGGTCATGGCGGTCCTTTCGGCAGGGCGGGCAGAGCGGTGGGCGCGGGCGGAGTGTCACTGGCGCCGGGAAGGGGGAGGGGGCCGCCCCTCCCGCTCATCACCGATTCTCCCGCGGTTCGCGGCCGCCGGCATGGTCCACCGGTGAACGGTCGATCCTGTTCGGTTCAGCACAGCTGGACCGTACGAAATCGACCACCGGCTACCCCCATGACCGGGTGACGGCACCCGGCTGAACCGCTCACGGTGGGCGGCCCGGCAGCGGCCCACGCGCCACCGCGCCCGAGGTGCGGGTCGGGCGAATGCCGACCCGCACCTCGGGCGCGGTGTAGGTAGCAGCCACGGGTGCGCTACTCGTCAGGGGCTGACGGCGCAGTGCGACTCACGGGGTGATCACCCGACGACCACCTGGTCCTGGCCGCTGCCCACGCCCGCCTGGAACTTCTCCAGACCGGCCTGCGTGACTCCCGTGTGCTTCTTGCCGTCGTTGGAGTCCAGGACGGTGAAGGTCTTCGACGACGCGTCGTAGTCGGCGACCGTGATCCAGTGGGCAACGCTGTGGCTGGGCGTGTAGCCATAGCTGTACGGGGCCAGCTGGAGTTCACCGTTGACGATGGCGGTCTTGCCCTTGCGCACCTGGTCGAGCGCCCCGGTGAAGTCGGTGTCGTTGTTCGCCTTCACATCCTGAGCGCCGAGCGCGCTCACCAGCTGGGATCCGACGGTCGCGCCGTTCGAGCCGATGTCGGCCCGGATCTGCTTGACGGCGCCGGCGGGTGCATCGGCGTTCCAGGCCTTGGGCGTGGCGCCCTGGGCCAGCATCGCGGAGGCGACGGCGGCCGGGCCGCAGTCGACGTCCTGCGTGCCGAGGCCGGTGCTGAACTGGTTGATCGCGACGAGCTGTCCGTTGGAGGACTTCTGCGCATCGGCGTGCTGGGTGGTCTGCTCGGCGGCCGCGGCCGGGGAGCTGTCGATCGCTGCGGAGAGGGCTGCGCCTCCGCCGAAGGCGATCGCACCTGCCGTGCCGAGTGCCGCAAGGCGGCGGCGGACGGGGGTGCTGGTCTTCAGCGCGGTGGCAGTCATGTTCTCGAGTCCTTTCGCATGGCTTCTGGGTCATCGAGCTCCGGCGGCCGGAATCTCCAACCGCTGGCGGACGAGGTGCGAGGTTCCGCACCGGCATCCGCAATCCATCCCCTCACCAGCCACGATGTGTTCGCAACCGGTGACGGCGGACACACAGGAATCACCCAGGAATGCGACACGCCGGGGTGTGCGCACCCGGGAGCAGCGGTGCCGGGTGCGGTGCCGGGTGCGGTGGCGCGGCGACTGACCGAATGGACTCTGGGAGTTCCCTGCAGGTGCTCCCACCTGGGATTCCGCCCTGCGGAGCACTCCGAGATGCGGTCTCACGGAACCATTCGCAGATCGGAGGATTTCCTGGTGACCGCGGTCCGCGACCCGGTGCTCAACCCCGGAGGCGGCCCTCGAAGGTCGCAGTGCGGGTCATGTCGTCTTCGAAGCTGAAGGTCAGGCGCAGTCCGACGCGGGGGTCCTTGGGCACGAGGAAGTCCGCCGTCCACGTCCCGCGCGCCCCGGCGCGCACCCGCGGGGCCTGGTCCGCGGAGATCCGCAGGGACGAGTCGTTGAGGGAACCGGAGAACGAGTCGAGCTCGGCGCCCGAGATGAGCTCGCTGCCGGTCGAGCCGAAGTCGATCCAGCCGGCGCTCCGGTTCTCCAGCGTGACGGTTGCCCGGACGACGCGCCTAGAGCACGTGCCGGTGTCCGTGCACTCGCGAGCGGCCGCCTTGACGATGCGCAGCGTCGCCCGCACCGAGACGTCCGGGAGGACATCGGCCCAGTCCCCCGCCGCCACGCTCGACTCCCGGGCGAGCCCGGTGCGGGCAGGGCCGGCGGTGAAGGCGCCCTGCGGGGTGCGCTCCGGGGGCGGCTGTCCCTGCGTCCACTGCTGGAGTCCGCAGCCGGAGACGAATAGGCCCGCGGTCGTCAGTACGGTGAACAGGACGATCCCGCGGGTCCGCCGCAGCTTCCGCGGCGGTCGGCTGCCCAACCGGCCCGGTCGTGCCGCCCTCGCCCTCATAGGCGGATCGTACGGCACGGCGGCTCATCCGGCACCGGTGGTCGAAGGGCGCCGCGGACCGGAGGGCACCCGAACGGCGCAGTGGACGGTAGGGCACCGTGGCGGTGAGTCAGGGATTCGAACCCTGGGATGGGGGTTGCCCATCAACGGTTTTCAAGACCGTCACATTCGGCCGCTCTGTCAACTCACCCGGCACGCGGCCGTGAAACGGCGGCCGCGGGCGCGCCTGCCATTGTTCCACACCGCCGGCGCAGGCGCGGGCTACTTGTCCCCCACCCGTCCCCGGGCGCGGCGCCCCGTGTCCGCGCCGTTGAGTACCCTTGTCACCGTGGCATCAGCGCCGCGCGCGCCCTCTGCGCCGCGGGCTCCGAGGCCCCGACTCACAAGGAGAGCGCATGCAGATCTGGCCGGGCACCTCGTACCCCCTGGGAGCCACGTACGACGGCACCGGAACGAACTTCGCGATCTACTCCGAGCCGGCGGAGCGCGTCGAGCTGTGCCTGTTCGACCAGTGGGGCAATGAGACCCGCGTTGAGCTCGCGGAGAAGGACGCGGACGTCTGGCACTGCTACATCCCGCAGATCGCCCCCGGTCAGCTCTACGGCTACCGCGTCCACGGCCCGTACGATCCCGCCCGCGGCCTGCGCTGCAACCCCGCCAAGCTCCTCCTCGACCCCTACGCCAAGGCCGTGTCCGGGCAGATCGAATGGGGCCAGCCCATGTTCTCCTACCCGCTGGGTGAGGACGGGGCCGGCATGAACGAGGACGACTCGGCGGACTCCATGATGCTCGCCGTCGTCATCAACCCCTTCTTCGACTGGCAGGACGACCAGCACCCGGATCACCCGTACTACCAGTCCGTCATCTACGAGGCGCACGTCAAGGGCCTCACGGAGCTCAACCCGGAGGTCCCGCCCGAGCTGCGCGGCACCTACGCGGGCGTGGCCCACCCCGCGGTCATCAAGCACCTGAAGAAGATCGGCGCGAACGCGATCGAGCTCATGCCGGTCCACCAGTTCGTCCAGGACCAGCGCCTCCAGGACGAGGGCCTGCGCAACTACTGGGGCTACAACACGATCGGCTTCCTGGCCCCGCACAACGCCTACGCCTCCTCCGGCCAGAACGGCCAGCAGGTCCAGGAGTTCAAGGGCATGGTCCGCGCCCTCCACCGTGCGGGCATCGAGGTCATCCTCGACGTCGTCTACAACCACACCGCCGAGGGCAACCACCTGGGCCCCACCATCTCCTTCCGCGGCATCGACAACGCCCACTACTACCGGCTCGTCGAGGACGACCCGGAGCACTACATGGACTACACCGGCACCGGCAACACGCTCAACGTCCGGATGCCCCACTCGCTCCAGCTGCTCATGGACTCCCTGCGCTACTGGGTGACGGAGATGCACGTGGACGGCTTCCGGTTCGACCTGGCGGCCGCCCTCGCCCGCGAGTTCTACGACGTGGACCGCCTCTCGACCTTCTTCGAGCTCATCCAGCAGGACCCCATCGTCAGCCAGGTCAAGCTCATCGCGGAGCCCTGGGACATCGGGCCCGGCGGCTACCAGGTGGGCGGCTTCCCGCCCCTGTGGTCGGAGTGGAACGGCAAGTACCGCGACGTCGTGCGCGACTTCTGGCGCGGCGAGCCCTCCACGGTGGGCGAATTCGCCTCCCGGATCTCCGGGTCCGCGGACCTCTACGCCAACTCCGGGCGCCGGCCGTTCGCCAGCGTCAACTTCGTCACCGCCCACGACGGCTTCACCCTGGCGGACCTCGTGTCCTACAACGAGAAGCACAACGAGGCCAACGGCGAGGACAACAACGACGGCGAGTCCCACAACCGCTCGTGGAACCACGGCGTCGAGGGCCCCACGGACGACGAGGAGATCCTCACGCTGCGCGCCCGCGAGCAGCGCAACTTCATCGCCACCCTCGCGCTGTCCCAGGGCGTGCCCATGATCAGCCACGGCGATGAGCTGGGCCGTACCCAGCAGGGCAACAACAACGCCTACTGCCAGGACTCGGAGCTGTCGTGGATCGACTGGGAGCACGCGGACCAGTCGCTCCTCGAATTCACCGCCCAGGTCTTCCGGCTGCGCGCCGAGCACCCCACGTTCCGCCGCTCGCGCTTCTTCGACGGCCAGGTGGTCCGCTCGGACACGGACCAGCCCCTGCCGGACCTCGTGTGGCTCAACACGGACGGCGACGAGATGATCGTGACGGACTGGAACACCTCGTTCGCCAAGGCGATCGGCGTCTACCTCAACGGCGACGGGATCACCGGCACCACCCGCCGGGGCAACCCCATCCGCGACGATGACTTCCTCATCCTCTTCAATGCCGACCTCGCCCCCGTCAGCTTCGTCATGCCGAGTGAGGACTACGCCCCCAGCTGGCAGGTGGAAATCGACACGGCCGGCATCTGCGACCCCGGCACCCGCGTGGACGCAGGCGCGAGCATCAGCGTGAGCGGCAAGTCCATGCTCGTGCTCAAGGACCCGCGCCCCTCGCCGTCGCACCAGACCTCGCCGGCCGCTTCCGTGGCCCAGCAGCTGGGCCGCGCCACTGAGGAGCGAGACAGCGCAGACGCCGCCGGGGATGCCCCGGCCGAGGCGACGGGGGCGCAGTCGTGACCGGCGCCTCGGGCGCGGCGGACCGGTCGCGCATCGGCTGCCCGCGCGGGCACCTGCCCCCGGCCTCGACCTACCGGCTGCAGATCACCCCCGATTTCACTCTCTTCGACGCCGCGGAGCAGGTGGACTACCTCGCCGCGCTCGGGGTGGACTGGCTCTACGTCTCCCCCATCCTCGAATCCGGTTCGGAGCACGGCTACGACGTCGTCGACCCCACCCGCGTGGATGCCGCGCGCGGCGGCCGCGAGGGCCTCGAGGCGCTCTCCCGCACGGCGCGCGCCCACGGAATGGGCATCCTCGTCGACATCGTGCCCAACCACATGGGCGTCGGCGTGCCGGCCGCCAACCCCTACTGGTGGGACGTGCTCACCTACGGCCGCGACTCCGAGCACGCGGCCATGTTCGACATCGACTTCGACGCCGCCGACGGCACGATCATCCTGCCGGAGCTGGGCGAGGCCGCGGACCTCGAGCACCTGGAGATCGTCGAGCACCGGGGCAGGCCCGCCCTGCAGATCTACGACGCGCTCTACCCGGTGGACCCCGCCACCGTGTCCGAGGGCATCGAACCGCAGGCCCTGCACGAGCGCCAGCACTACCGGCTCGTGCACTGGACGCACGAGGACTGGGAGCTCAACTACCGCCGCTTCTTCACCATCCGCAGCCTCGCCGGGGTGCGCGTGGAGGACCGGGAGGTCTTCGAGACCACCCACGCGGAGATCGAGTCCTGGTTCGCCGCCGGGCTCGTCGACGGGCTGCGCATCGACCACATCGACGGCCTGGCCGATCCCGCCGGCTACCTCGCGTGGCTGCGGGAGCTCACCGGCGCCTACGTCGTCGTGGAGAAGATCCTCGCGCTGGGCCCCGGCGAGCAGCGCGAGGCGCTGCCCGCGCACTGGGCCACCGCCGGCACCACCGGCTATGAGCTCATCGCCGCCATCGACGGCGCGCTCACCCATCACGGCGGCTTCTTCCAGATCGAGGCGCTGCGCCAGCACCTGTCCGCCGGCGGCAGCCTGGACGAGGAGACGGGGCTCGACATCGCCGGCAGCGGCAAGCGCCTCCAGCGCCACCCCACCGCCGTGAGCGGTGTTCTCGCCCAGCTGGAGAACGAGGCGAAGTCCGAGTTCTCCTCCGGGCCGCTCACCGCGGAGATGCTGCGCCTCGCACGCGACAGCGCGCGCGGCTGGGACCGGCTCGATGAGGCCGCCCACCAGGCGATCGGCACGGACCCGCTGGCCGCCGCCGAGGCGGCCGAGGGCATCGCCGGCGCGGGCCGCCCCGTCGATCCCGAGCAGCTCGCGGACGTCTTCGCGCTCATCACCGCCTCGCTGCCCGTCTACCGCGTCTACGCGCCCACCCGCGCCGATCGCGACCACTTCCTCGCCGAGTTCGATGGGCGGATCGATGCCCAGGCCCTGCCGCCGCTCAGCCGCGACGGCCAGGTCATCCGCTCGGCGCTGTCGCGCGTGCGCTCGACCGCCCAGTCGCGCATCGCCTCGAACCGGCTGCTGTCCTACCTGGGCGTGCTCCTCACCACCGCGGACCATCCGGTGGCGGTGCGCTTCGCCCAGACCACCGGCGCCGTCATGGCCAAGGGCGTCGAGGACACCGCTTTCTACCGCTACTGCGCCCTCACGGCCCTCAACGAGGTGGGCGGGACTCCCGCGGACCCGCACTCCCCCGCCGCGCTGGGCGCGGAACTCGCCCGCCGTGCGGAGGAGTCCCCGGCGGGGCTGAACTCCCTGACCACGCACGACACGAAGCGCGGTGAGGACACCCGGGCGCGCATCCTCGCCATCGCCGAGGTGCCCGGCGAGTTCGCGCAGTTCCTCGCCCACGTGCGCGAGCTGTGCCCGCTCGACTTCGCGGCCGACGCCTCCGAGGTGGCCGCCGGGGAATTGGCCTTCGGCGTCAACGCGAGTCTGGCGGGCGCGCGCCCGGCCACCGTCGACACGAGCTTCGAGATGCTCGTCTGGCAGGCCGTGCTGGGCGCCTGGCCCCTGGGTGAGAACCGCATCCGCGACTACGTGCTCAAGGCGGCCCGCGAGGCGGGTGAGCAGACCACGTGGACGCAGCCCAACCTGGACTTCGAGCACTCCGTGGACGAGCTCGCCGCCGCGTGCGCGAAGGACCCCGGCGTGCGCGGGCGGATCGCCTCGTTCGATGCCCGCATCCGCTCCGGGGGCTGGTCCAATGCTCTCGTCGCCAAGGCCCTCCAGCTGCTGGCCCCCGGCGTGCCGGACGTCTACAACGGCACGGAGCTGTGGGAGCAGTCGCTCGTCGACCCGGACAACCGGCGCCCCGTGGACTACGCCAAGCGCCGCGAGATCCTCGCCGGCCTGCCCGCCTGGCAGGCCGCGGACGCCGCCGCGCGCAGCGCGCGGGACTATCCGAGCCTGGGGTTCTGGGCCGACGATGCGGCGTGGGAGACGGGGGCAGTCAAGCTGGCCCTCACCCGCGCCCTGCTCCACCTGCGCCGGGAGCGCCGCGACGTCTTCGCAGCGCCCGCGGCCGCGCCCCTCGAGGCCAGCGGCTTCGGCGCCAAGCACGTGCTCGCGTTCGCCTTCGGCTCCGAGGGCCAGCTCGCGCTCGTGGGAACCCGCATGCCCATCACGCTGGCCGACCTAGGCGGCTGGGGCGACACCCAGGTGGCCCTGCCGCCCGGCCAGCGCTGGCGCGACGTCATCACGGGCGCAGAGTTCGACGGCGGCGACCACGCCGCCGCGGACCTGCTCCGACTGCTGCCCGTCGCCGTGCTGGAGCGCATCCGGTGACGCGCGCAGCCGGCACCGCCGCGCTCGCCGCCGCCCGTGCGCTGCCCGGCCGGCCCGCCTGCCCGACCGCCTGACCGCACTGCCACCCCAACCACAGGGAGCCCCCATGACGGATACGGACCTCGCCCACGACTGGTCGTCCAGCGCCTCGGCGGCTGGGCGGCAGGTGCCCGGCAGCTTCCGGGTGTGGGCTCCGAGCGCGCAGCGCGTCCGCCTCGCCTGGCGCACCGCCCCTTCCCGAGCCGAGGGCTACCGGGCCGCGCCGTTCGAGTTCTCCGAGCTGGCGGCGGCGGGCTTCGAGGTGCTCGAGCTCGCGCAGGCCCCGGACTCGCATGGGTGGTGGTCGCTCACCGCGGTGCCGCAGGAACTCGCGCGCGCCGCGGCCGGGGGCGCCCCCGCGTGCGGGACGGACGCGGGCCCCAAGGATGCGCCGGGGCGTCTGGAATACGGCTTCCTCATCGACGACAGCCCGGCCCTGCTCCCGGATCCGAGGGGCCGGCGAGCGCCGTATGGCCCCCACGGCCCCTCGGCCCTCGAACACGGCGCGGACTGCGGGGACAGCACGGCCGACCGCGACGCGCAGCCTGCGGACACCACGGGGACCACGGGCACCAGGGTCGCCGAAGTCTCGGCGGTCGTAGCCCCCGCAGCGCCCGTGCCGCCGCGCCCCGCCGCGCTGGCCGACGGCGCGCCCATCTACGAGCTCCACATCGGCACGTTCACCCCGGCCGGCACGCTCGACGCCGCAGTCGAACGGTTGGACTACCTGGCCCACCTGGGGATCGGGTGGGTCGAACTGCTGCCGGTCAACGCCTTCGCGGGCCTGCACAACTGGGGCTACGACGGAGTGCAGTGGTTCGCCGTGGCCGAGCCCTACGGCGGTCCCACCGCCTACCGCCGGTTCGTTGAGGGGGCCCACGCACGCGGGCTCGCCGTCGTCCAGGACGTCGTGTTCAACCACCTGGGCCCCTCGGGCAACTACCTGAGCGCGTTCGGGCCCTACCTGCACGCGGCGGCGAGCAACCCCTGGGGCGAGTCGATCAACCTGGACGGGCCCGGTTCGGATGAGGTGCGCGCCTACATTCTCGACGTGCTCACGATGTTCGCCCAGGACTACGGCGTCGACGGCTTCCGTCTCGACGCCGTGCACGCGCTCGTCGACGCGCGCGCCGTCCCGATCCTCGAGGACATGGCGATCCTCTGCGCCGAGCTCTCCGACCGGCTGGGGCGGCCCATCACGCTCATCGCGGAGTCCGATCGCAACGACCCCGCCACGATCGCGAAGCGCCGCGAACTGGGCGCCGGGGCAGGCGGGCTCGGCCTGGACGGGCAGTGGAGCGATGACTTCCACCACGCCGTCCACGTGGCCCTGACCGGTGAGGACGTGGGCTACTACGGCGACTTCGCGGCCCCGGGCGCCCTGCCGAAGGTGCTGCAGTCCGGGTTCTTCCACGACGGCACGTACTCGACGTTCCGCGGCCGGGAGCACGGCCGGCCCCTCGACCTCGCCGCCGCCCGGCCGGAGCAGCTCGTCGTGAGCATCCAGAACCACGATCAGGTGGGCAACCGCGCGGCGGGCGACCGCCTGCCGCAGCAGACGGGCGCCGTAGGTCATGGAGCCGAACCCGCCGGTGCGACCGGGCAGGAGGCCGCCGCGCTGGGCAACCTGGGCGTGGGGGCGACGTTCCTGCTCCTGGGCCCCAATTCGCCCATGCTGTTCATGGGCGAGGAGTGGGCCGCGTCCACCCCGTGGCAGTTCTTCACGGACCACCGCGAGGAGTGGCTGGGCGAGGCCGTCTCGCAGGGGCGCAGGGGCGAGTTCGCGGCGATGGGCTGGGACGCCTCGGCGGTGCCCGACCCACAGGATCCGCAGACCTTCGAGCGCTCGAAGCTCGACTGGTCCGAGCGCGCTGCCGAGCCCCATGCCTCGATGCTGCGCCTCTACCGGCGGCTCATCGGGCTGCGCATGTCGCGCGCCGAATACCGCGGCACCCGGTTCTCCGACGTCGAGGTCTTCCGCGGCCTCCCCGCGCAGGAGCCGGCCTCCGCCCCAGCGGCACCGGTCTCCCAGGCTGCGGGCTCGGAGGCTCCGGCCCCCCAGGCTGGGGGCACGGGCGCCCCTGCAGCGCCGGCCGGCGAAGCGGCCGGCCTCCCGCTGCCCGAGGACTCCGCGGCCACGGCGCGCGCGGGCGAGGCCGACGCCGGCGGTGCACTCGCGGATGCGGTTCCGACCTCCTCCGAGCCGAACCTCGACGGGAACCGGCACGGCGCCGCTCCCGCGGCGACCCAGGGGGGCGGTGCCGCGCCTCCGGCCGCGGGGATCGGCTGGCGCATCGGCGCCGAGCTCGTGGTGCTGGCCAACCCGGCCACCCCGGGAACCAGTGCGGCGCCGGCGGTCTTCGACCTGCCACGACCCGTGGCGCATGTCCTTCTCGACACCGCCGCCGTCCTCGCCGGCGAACCAGCCGTCCGCACCGGAGGGGCGGCAGACGAGGCGCGCGCCCCGGCGGCCGAGGGCACCGCCCGCGTGGTCGTCGAACCGGGCCGGGCACTCGCCGTCCAGCTCGCCGCGAACTAGGGGCGGGCGCTGCGCGGGCCCCCGTCCCAGCGCGACGATCCCGTCGAGGCCGCGGCATCCGGCGCAGCGGCCGCAACGGCCCGCGGAGCTGAGGCCTCGACCTGCGGGGCCGGGGCCTCGACCTGCGGGCCTTCGGCTTCCGGTGCAGTGGCCTGGGTCTGCGGTGCAGTGGCCTGGGTCTGCGGGGCAGTGGCCTGGGTCTGCGGGGCCGGGGCCACTGCCACCGGGGCTGCTGCCCCCGGGGTCACCGCCCCCGGGACGGCTGCCGTGACATCGGCCGGTGCCTCGTCGGCCCCGGCAGCGCCCTCGGTGTCGTCCGGCGTGAAGTACAGGGCCGCGAACGGCGGGAGCACGATCGACGCCGACGCCTCGAACCCGCCGAACGCCGCGTCCTCGCCGCTGATCCAGCCCATGTTGCCGCCGCCCGAGCCGCCGTAGGCCGCCGCGTCGGTGTTCACGCGCTCGCGCCACACCCCCGCGAACGGCAGGGGGATCCGGTAGTCGGCATAGTTCGAACCGGAGAAGTTGATGACGCACGCGACCGGCCGGCCGTCGGCGGACCAGCGCACGAACGAGATGACGGACCCCTGCGCATCCGCGCCGTTGAGCCACTGGAATCCGGCGTCAGCGGCGTCCTGCTCCCACAGCGCGGGCTCGCCGCGGTAGAACTCGTTGAGATCGGCGACGAGCTCCCTGAGGCCGGCGTGGCCCGGGTCATCGGCGAGCCACCAGTCGAGGCCGTGCGCCTCGTTCCACTCCGCCTCCTGGCCGAACTCGGAGCCCATGAAGATGAGCTGCTTGCCCGGGTGCGCCCACTGGTAGGCGAAGAAGCCGCGCAGGCCCGCCAGCTGCTGGCGGCGGTCACCGGGAAACTTGCGCAGCAGTGAGCCCTTCCCGTGGACCACCTCGTCGTGGCTGATGGGCAGCACGTAGTGCTCGGAGAACGCGTAGACGATGGAGAACGTGATCTCGTTGTGGTGCCAGCTGCGGTAGAGCGGGTCCTCCGCGATGTAGTTGAGCGAATCGTGCATCCACCCCATGTTCCACTTGAGGTCGAAGCCGAGCCCGCCCTGCGACGTCGGGGCCGTGACGCCCGGGAACGCCGTCGACTCCTCCGCGATGATCGCGGCGCCCGGGTGCAACTTGCCCACGGTCGCGGTGACCTCCTGGAGGAACGAGATCGCGCGCAGGTTCTCCCGCCCGCCGTGCTCATTGGGCAGCCACTGGCCGTCCTCGCGGGAGTAGTCGAGGTAGAGCATCGAGGCGACCGCATCCACGCGCAGCGCGTCGATGTGGAACTCCTCGATCCAGTACAGCGCGTTGGCGACGAGGAAGTTGCGCACCTCGGGCCGCCCGTAGTCGAAGATGAGCGTGCCCCAGTCCGGGTGCTCGCCCAGCCGCGGGTCGGGATGCTCGTAGAGCGCCTCGCCGTCGAAGCCTGCCAGGGCGAACGCGTCCTTGGGGAAGTGGGCGGGCACCCAGTCGACGATGACGCCGATCCCCGCCGTGTGCAGCCGGTCGACGAGGTGGCGGAACTCGTCCGGGCTGCCGAACCGCGAGGTGGGCGCGTAGTACGACGTCACCTGGTAGCCCCACGAGCCGCCGAACGGGTGCTCGGCGACCGGCATGAACTCGACGTGGGTGAAGCCGAGCGCGCTGACGTAGGCGACGAGCTCCTCGGCGAGCTCACGGTAGCCCAGGCCCTGCCGCCACGAGCCCAGGTGCACCTCGTACGTGCTCATGGGCGCCTCCGCCGGCACGCCGCGGTCGCGGGCGAGGACCCAGTCGACATCGTCGAAGCGGTACGTCGAGTGGGCCACGATCGAGGCGGTGCGCGGGGGCACCTCGGTCTGGCGGGCCATGGGATCGGCCTTGTCGATCCACTGCCCGGCGCGGGTGAGGATGCGGAACTTGTACACGGCGCCCTCGGCCACACCCGGCACGAACAGCTCCCACACGCCGCTCGAGCCCAGCGAGCGCATGGCGTGCCCGCGCCCGTCCCAGCCGTTGAAGTCGCCCACGACCTGCACGGCCTGTGCGTTCGGCGCCCACACGGTGAAGCCGGTGCCGCGGATGTCGCCGTCTGCCGATTCGTAGGTGCGCACCCGCGCGCCCAGCACCTGCCACAGCCGCTCGTGGCGGCCCTCGCCGATGAGGTGGAGATCCACCTCGCCCACCGACGGCAGGAAGCGGTACGGGTCATCGGCGCGCACGACGTCCTCGCCCCAGCGCGCCTCGATGCGGTAGTCCGGGACCTTCTCGCCCGGCAGCTGCGCCTCCCACAGCCCGCCGTCGAGGTGCTGGGCCGGGTAGCGCTGCCCGTCCGCGATGACGTCGACGGCATCGGCCATGTGCCGCACGGCGCGCACGGCGATGCCGCGCCCGGCGGGCACCCCCGGCGTCTGCGAGTCCCGCGCGACGACGTGCGCGCCCAGCACGCCGTGCGGGGCGTGGTGGGCACCCGCGGCGACCGACTGCGCGGTCCGGGCATCGATGCTGCTCATGGGCGTCTCCTTTGCGTCCGCGGGCCGCCGACCGCCAGATCGAGTCGTCCGCTGCGGGTCGGCGTGCGGGCTAGTGCGGGCGCGCGGACTTCGGGGCGAAGGGCGCATCGCCCTCATCGTCAGCGTCGTCGTCTGCCTCGTCGTCTGCGTCATCGTCGGCGGCGTCATCGTCAACCGCGTCGTCAACGGCGGTGCCCTCACCGTGGCCAGTGCCGTGAGCGGCAGCGTCGCCGGCGTCGGCGGGCCCCCGCTTCGCACCCTCCGCGTCGCCTGCCGCCTCCTCGTCGCCCGCCGCATCCGCGGCGTCCGCTGCCTCATGGGAACCGGGCTCGGGCGCATGCACGTATTCGGGGGCGCTCTCGGCATCGGGGCCGGCCTGCGCACCCTCGGCCTGCACACTGTCGGCCCGCGCACCCTCGGGCGCATCGACGCCGAGCTCGGCGGCGAGCGCCTCGGCACCCGCCGCGGCCTCGGCCGACTCGGCGAATTCCTCGGCGCTGACCGTCGCCCCGCGCGCCCGCCATGCGGCGCCGTCGGCGCCCGGACCGCCCAGG